>JAUNHU010000202.1 GCA_030523825.1 Lautropia sp.
ACGGTTTGAGCGTCAGTCCAAACACGCGCACGATAGCGATTCCAGACGAAAGGGGGTGGGGCGCCCTATGTGCGGGCGCGGTATTGATGGCAGGATGCGACGCCGGGCCGGCATTGACGAGCCGGCATTGCGCGTCTGGACACTTGCGGGCGATGGCCGGTTGGCGCGGCCTGTTGGGTTTATGCCGCATTTGATGGTTAGCAGGGTAAAGAAAGCGCCGGATGGGTGGTAAGCAGGGTTAGCATCCGGGACTGTCGAGATATTTCCGGTCGGGCGCAGGTTTGCCGGGCCGGTTCTTGCGCCTCGCTCAGGAAGTCCCGAGTTATCATACGTCCGGCGTAAGTAACCACTTACCCGTATGACGGGTCGGCGTGCAGTGGGTTCCCTTCACCATGCCAGCAAACCGGGTTTGCCGACCTCGCCAAGGAGTATCCCTACATGCCCCAGACTGACGCTGCCCCTGCGCCCGCTCCGTCGCCGCTCATCCTGCGGGATGACGACCGGCAGGAGACCGGTATCGAACCGGGATGTTTCCTGACGGACTGGCTGAATGATCCGGCCGACAACGATGTCTCCATTGCCCGCATCCGCGTGGCACCGGGGGCCGAAACCCGCCTGCGCCGTTTCGACAGCATCTGGGAGCGTTATGTGGTGCTGGAAGGTCAGGGGCGGATCGAACTGGTTGGCCCCACCCGGGCCTTTACCGAGGGGGATCACACCATTTCGGCGCTGGAGCCGGGCGATGTGGTCGTGATTCCGCCGAACTTTTCCCGGCGCATCACCAATATCGACGATCACGATCTGGTCTTTCTGGCCATCTGCACGCCGCGCTTCCGCCCGGCTTCGCAGCCCGATGTGGCGCCGCGCCCGGCCACCTCGGCGCCCTCCGCATCGGCTGGCTGAGCGGCTTGCCTCGGGGCAGGGCCTGTTGCCTGATGAGGCTCCGGTGGGTATCGTCGTGCTGATGACGATCATCGGCCTTTCTCTTTATCGCGGGCCGGTGCCTGCCTGATAATGGCGGGTTTGCCACTGCCATCGGTCCTTTCCTGTCATGAGACCCTTCGTGCTGTTGCAGCATCTGCTGCCCAAAATGCTGCTGACCCGCTGTGCTGGTGCCATTGCGCGCCATGAAGGCGGGGGGTTCACCCGAAGCCTGATCGAGCGCTTCATCCGGCACTACGGGGTGAACATGGAGGAGGCCCACAATCCCGATCCTCGCAGCTATCGCAGTTTCAACGACTTCTTCACCCGGGCGCTGCGTGATGATGCACGGCCGCTGGCCGACTCCGCGCTGATCTGTCCGGTGGATGGCGCCGTGAGCCAGCTGGGTGCCATCCGGGATGGCCGCATCTTCCAGGCCAAGGGACACGACTACACCGCCACCGAGCTGCTGGGAGGCGATGAGGCGCTGGCCGAGGGGTTCCGCAATGGCAACTTTGCCACCATCTATCTCAGCCCGCGCGACTACCACCGCATCCACATGCCCTGTGATGGCCTGCTGCGGCAGATGGTGTACGTGCCGGGCAGCCTGTATTCGGTGAACCCGACCACGGTGGCCGGGGTGCCCGGGCTCTTTGCCCGCAACGAGCGGGTGGTCTGTGTGTTCGAGGGGGCTTTCGGCCCCTGGGTGCTGGTGTTGGTGGGAGCCACCATCGTGGGCAGCATGGCTACCACCTGGCATGGTGTGGTCAATCCGCCCCGACCGGGGCGGATCGTGACTTGGGAATATCCGGCCGAGGGTCGTGAGGTCATCCGCCTGGAGCGTGGCGACGAGATGGGGCGTTTTCTGCTGGGTTCCACGGTCGTGATGCTGTTTCCCGAAGGGGCGCCGACGCTGCCCGACTGGCGGCCGGGGCAGAAGGTGCGCATGGGGCAGGCGATGTCGCCAGGCGAGACGGTGGCCCCGGATGTGCTCGACGTGGAGACCCGGACGATGGATGACCTGCTGCAGGAGCAGGCGCAGGCGCAGGAAAACGGCGGGGTGGACGATGAAGCCACGGGGCCGGCAGGCAAGGAGGTTTGACCCATGAGCACGAATCCCCATCCCGATGTCGTCATCTATCACAACCCCGGTTGTGGCACTTCCCGCAAGACGCTGGATGCCATCCGCGAGAAGGGCATCGAGCCCACGGTGGTGCAGTACCTGAAGACTGGCTGGACCGCTGCGCAACTGCGGACGTTGTTTGAGGCGGCCGGGCTGACGCCGCGCGACGCACTGCGCACGAAGCAGGCCGAGGGGGCTGCGTTGAAGGCAGGCAATGCCAGCGACGAGGACATCATCGCAGCGATGGTGGCCGATCCGGTGCTGGTGGAGCGCCCGTTTGTGGTCACGCCCAAGGGCGCGCGCCTGTGCCGTCCGATGGAGACCGTGTTCGAGGTGCTCTGAATGCTTTTCCGTCGCGTTACGCTCTGTGCGTGACGATTGCGGCCGCTGGCGGAAGGTCTCCGGATGATGGAGTTTTTATCCATGATTTGGTGCCTGTTTCCGGTATCGGACGGTTCCTGACGAGAGGAATGCCCGGGTCGGGGCCGCGGTGCATCGTGACATGTAGCCCGAGCGGAGTCACTTCTCTGGCCGTGTTTTTGCCTGCTGTCATGGCTGATAGCGCCGATTCAGGTGCTGCGGATGTGCTGGGCAGGCGCGTGCACGTGCTGGGGGAAAACCCGCTGTTTCCGCGCCAAACGTATGCACCAGATACAGTGTTTTGCGCTCATGTTGCAGAATCGTGGTAATTGGATTCGTTATGTGGAATGGGTAGCGGCCACGAAACGTGCTGCACGGTGTAACCGGGATAGAATCCCCCACCATGACCACTCAGCAAGATGAAGTCCGTCGCCGTCGGACTTTCGCCATCATTTCCCACCCGGACGCGGGCAAGACGACACTGACCGAGAAGTTGCTCCTGTACGCAGGGGCCATCCAGATTGCCGGAAGCGTGAAGGCACGCAAGGCATCGCGGCATGCCACATCCGACTGGATGGAAATCGAGAAGCAGCGCGGGATTTCGGTGGCCAGCTCGGTCATGCAGATGGAATACCGCGACTGCGTCATCAATCTGCTGGATACGCCGGGTCACAAGGACTTTTCCGAAGATACCTATCGGGTGCTGACGGCAGTGGATGCGGCACTGATGGTCATCGACGCGGCCAATGGCGTGGAGCCGCAGACGCTGCGTCTGCTGGAGGTTTGCCGGGCACGCAATACACCCATTCTCACATTCATCAACAAGATGGATCGTGAGGTGCGTGAACCGCTGGAAATTCTCGACGAGATCGAGAGCACGCTGGGCATGCCCAC
>JAUNHU010000049.1 GCA_030523825.1 Lautropia sp.
AATAGGCCATTTCCGGTGCATAGCCGGCTTCCACCAGCGTCTCGAAACCGGCCTTAATCAGCTCGACGGTACCGCCGCAGAGCACGGCCTGCTCGCCGAACAGGTCGGTTTCGGTTTCCTCGCGGAAGTTGGTCTCGATGATGCCGGCACGACCGCCACCGATGGCTGCCGCATAGGAGAGCGCCAGCTGCAGGGCTGCGCCCGACTTGTCCTGGTGAACGGCAACCAGCATCGGCACGCCGCCGCCATTGGCATAGGTGCCGCGCACGGTGTGGCCCGGTGCCTTCGGTGCAACCATCACCACGTCCAGGTCGGCACGCGGCTGCACCTGGCCATAGTGGACGTTGAAACCGTGCGCAAAGGCCAGCGCAGCACCCTGCTTCAGGTTGGGCTCGATGTCCTTGCGATAGGCCTCGGCGATGTTCTCGTCCGGCATCAGGATCATCACGAAATCAGCATTCTTCACAGCATCGGCCACCGATGCCACCTGCAGGCCGGCGCCCTTGGCCTTGCCTTCCGACGGGCCACCGATACGCACGCCAACGGTCACGTCCACGCCCGAATCCTTCAGGTTCAGCGCATGGGCATGGCCCTGCGAGCCATAACCGATGATGGCAACCTTCTTGCCCTTGATGAGTTTGAGGTCGGTGTCCTTGTCGTAGAAAACTTTCATGGATGTACTTCCGGTCAGGTGCCGGGATCAGGAAACGTCCCGGCAGGTTTTGGATGGATGGGTTGGATGGGAAATCGGGCAGGCAGGATGCACGGTGCCGGGCACCCGGCCGGCAGGCACCATGCCCACCGGCACAAACAGCGCTGCGCGCAAGGCATCAGGCCGATGCCGGCGAGCCCCTGCTCACCCGGCATCTACCGACACGACGATGCGGCGGCCGGCCCGTGTGCGTCAGAGCTTCAGCACCCGCTCACCGCGTGCGATGCCGCAACTGCCGGTACGCACGGTCTCGAGGATGACCGCATCTCCCAGCGCAGCGATGAAGCTGTCGAGCTTCTGCGAATTGCCGGTCAGCTCGATGGTGTAGGCCTTGTCGGTCACGTCGATGATGTTGCCGCGGAAGATGTCCGCCATGCGCTTCATCTCCTCGCGATCCTTGCTGGCCACGGCACGAACCTTCACCAGCATCAGCTCCCGCTCGATGTGGGGTGCCTCGGTCAGCTCCAGCACCTTCACCACGTCGATCAGACGGTTCAGGTGCTTGGTGATCTGCTCCAGTGTTTCACCGGAGCCTGCGGAGACGATCGTCATGCGCGACAGCGACGGGTCCTCGGTGGCAGCAACCGTCAGCGATTCGATGTTGAAGCCACGCGCGGAGAACAGCCCCACCACGCGGGACAGGGCGCCGGGTTCGTTTTCCAGCAACACGGAAATGATGTGTTTCATCGGTCGCTCCTGTCCTCAGAGATCTTCCATGCCGAGCAGCATCTCGGTCAGACCCTTGCTGCTCTGGACCATCGGCCAGACGTTCTCGGTGGGATCGACCGCGAAATCGAGAAACACCGTGCGATCCTTGTACTTGCCGAAGGCATCACGCAGCGCCCCCTCAACATCCTCGGGCTTCTCGACGCGGATGCCCACGTGCCCGTAGGCTTCGGCCAGCGCGATGAAATCGGGCAACGCCTGCAGATAGGACTCGGAATAGCGGCCGTCGTATTCGATCTGCTGCCATTGCCGCACCATGCCCAGCGAACCGTTGTTCAGGCAGATGATCTTCACCGGCAGGTGATACTGCTTGCAGGTGGAGAGTTCCTGGATGCACATCTGGATGGAGCCTTCGCCGGTGATGCAGGCTACCTGCGCACCGGGATGCGCCATCAGCACGCCCATCGCATAGGGCAGGCCCACGCCCATCGTGCCCAGGCCACCGGAATTCAGCCAGCGGCGCGGCTTGTCGAAGCGGTAGAACTGGGCAGCAAACATCTGGTGCTGGCCCACGTCGGAAGTGATGAAGGCATCACCATGCGTGACCTGCCAGAGTTTTTCCACCACGAACTGCGGCTTGATCTTGCCGCTTTCGCGGTCGTAGGACAGGCAGTCCTTCTTGCGCCAGCCGTTGATCTGCTCCCACCAGCCCTTCAGCGCGCGCGTGTTGGTGCTCTCGCCAGCACTGAAGGCAGCATCCAGCAGGCTCAGCAGCGAGCCCATGCACTCACCCACGTCGCCGACGATGGGCACATCGACCTTCACACGCTTCGAGATCGACGAGGGATCGACATCGATGTGGATGATCTTGCGGGCAATCTGTGCGAAATGCTTGGGGTTGCCGATCACGCGATCGTCGAAACGGGTGCCAATGGCGATGAGCACGTCGCAGTGCTGCATGGCCATGTTGGCCTCGTAGGTGCCGTGCATGCCGGGCATGCCCACCCACTTCGGGTCGCTCGACTTGTAGGCGCCCAGCCCCATCAGCGTGGTCGTGCACGGGAAGCCCAGCTTGTCGACCAGCTCGTTCAGCATGGGCGAGGCGTTGCCCAGCACCACGCCACCACCCACATAGATCATCGGCCGCTCGGCCGCCAGGATGAGTTGCAGTGCCTTCTTGATCTGGCCCTGATGCCCCTTGACCACCGGGTTGTAGGAGCGCATCGACACCGATTTCGGGTACTCGAAGCTGACCTTGTCGCGCGACACGTCCTTCGGGATGTCGACCAGCACGGGACCGGGACGGCCGGTGCGGGCAATGTGGAAAGCCTTCTTGATCGTGGCGGCCAGGTCGCGCACATCCTTCACCAGGAAGTTGTGCTTGACGCAGGGGCGCGTGATGCCGATGGCATCGCACTCCTGGAAGGCGTCCTCGCCGATGGCAGCCGACGGCACCTGACCGCTGATGACCACCATCGGGATCGAATCCATGTAGGCGGTGGCAATGCCGGTGACGGCGTTGGTGAGACCCGGACCGGAGGTGACGATCGCAACGCCAACGTCTTCGGTCGAACGGGAATAGGCATCGGCCGCGTGGACGGCAGCCTGCTCGTGACGCACCAGCACATGCTTGAGCTTGTTGGCACTGTACAGTGCGTCGTAGATGTAAAGAACAGCACCCCCCGGATAGCCAAAGACGCACTCGACGCCTTCTTCCTCCAGACAGCGCACCAGAACTTCGGCGCCGGTCAATTCCATTGTTATTCCTCTTGCTGTCAGATGGATCAGGTCGTCCGCCGGCCCCAGCACAGCACATTCCTCTGCACCGAGACAGACCCTGACAACGACCGATCGACTGTTGTGGAAGACGGGAGACTCCGGAAGCCCACGCAGGATTGACTGCGATGTGACACCCCAACCCGTCACCCCCACCGCTGCAAGTGCCTTGTGAGCCGCTGCAACCGTGGCCGGCCGCCGTCCGTCGGGCGACGACCAGCCGACATGCTAACATCAACAGGACATGGCGACTCGACCCGAAATATCCGAATTTCTCGCCGAGGTCGAGCGCAGGGCCTTCAAGCAGGCCGTCTACGCCGTCCGAGACGACGAAGCCGCGCTGGACATCGTCCAGGACGCGATGCTGAAGCTGGTCGAGAAGTATGCCGACCGGCCCGTAGCCGAACTCGCGCCCCTCTTTCAGCGCATCCTGCAGAACGCCATCCACGACCACTTCCGCCGCCAGAAGGTTCGACGCACCTGGGTCACGCTGTTTTCCTCGCTTACCGGAAACAGCAACGACAACGACGACTTCGACCCGCTCGACAACCTGCTGGCAGCCGACGATGAACGGCGCGCGCCCGACGCCGCCGACGAGGCCGCCCAGGCCCAGACCGTCCGGCTCATCGAGGCCGAGATCCAGCGACTGCCCACCCGTCAACGCGAGGCGTTCATCATGCGTTACTGGGAGGAACTGGATGTTGCCGAAACCGCGCAGGTCATGGGTTGCTCCGAGGGCAGCGTCAAGACCCACTGTTCACGTGCCATCCACTCGCTTGCAAAGGCATTGCGCGCCAAAGGCATCACCCCATGAACCAGCACCCGATCGACCCGATGGATCAGATGGCCGGCCGCCTGTGCCGCCTTCTTGATTCGGCCGCCAACGATCTGCCGCCCCATGTCCTGGCAAGGCTGTCGGTGGCACGTGAGCATGCCCTGTCCCGTTTCGACGCCCTCGTTCATCAGGCACCTCCCGCCCCGACTTACCGGCGTGATCCCCTTCACGATTCCTGGCTTGCACCCCGCCCGGTCTGGATGCGCCTTGCGCTTACACTGGTGCCGGTGGTGCTGCTGGCGCTGGCCGCGCTGGTGGGCAGCCTGTTCAACCAGTCGCACGAAGCCATCCAGCAGGCCGATGCCTACACCGAAATGCTGACCGCAGAAGTGCCGCTCACCGCCTACACCGACAATGGCTTCGCGGCCCACCTGCGCTCGGGCCGCATGCACACCTCACTGCCCGCCTCCTCCCGCTGAGTTCCTGTCGAGCCCTGCCGAACCGCCATGCCCTCAGTCTCAACCGCTTCCCTTGCCCTGGCCCTGACGACAGCCCTGCTTTTCGGTACCGGCACGCAGACCCATGCGCGCAGCGCCACGCATTCACACGCCCTGTCTGCCTTCCGCCCGGCATCGGGCGTCAGACTCCCGGCTGCGGTACAGACTCCAGCCAACCACCTTCACCCACTCACGCCGGCACAGCTTGCCGCACCCGTGCCCGACGTGCCCATGCCCGAGCACCTGCCCGGCGACGACAGCATCTGCCTGGCAGCAGGCGACCCCTTCGACCTGCCCATCGTCTCCAGCCTGCTCGCACCGGGCTGGAACGATCTCGACGAGCAGACGCGGCAGGCACTGGCCCCCTTCGCCCCCGAGTGGAACAGCTGGCCAATGGCGGAAAAACGGCCATGGCTGGCCTTTGCCGAACGCATGCGCACCCTGCCCGAGCCCCAGCGCCAGCGCGCACGCCGCCGCATCCTCGAATGGGCCAACATGTCGCCCGAAGAACGCCGCATCGCCCGCATCAACCACCAGCAGGCACGCAAGCGCCCGATGCCCGAGCGCATGCACGAATGGGAACAATACCGCGCGCTCAGCTGGTCCGAGCGACAGGCATTGCGCCATGCCGATACCCCGCCACAGCCGAGAAACCGCCAACCGCTGCCCCCGCCCCCCGACAACAGGGCAGACAGCCCTTCGGCCTCCACGCAGCTTCGCGCCATCATTCACCGTTTCTGGCACACCGGCAGTCAGCAGGGCATTGCAACCGGCCTGGCCCCCAGGGGCAATGGCACCGATGCAGCTGAAAACCCGCAGGTCACACCTCGTCAGGGTGTTGCACCCGGCAGCCCGGATGCAACACCCGGCGCAAGATAGGCAGCCGGGGGCGCGCTAACATCACGCACTGACGACCAGCTCCCGCGCCGCCATGAACCAAGCCCCCATCCCTCCTGACGCAGCCCCCACATCCACCGCTGCAGAAAAGCGGCAGGCCATCCCGAACACCACCGGGGCTTCGGAGGGCACCCCGGGCCAGCAGGCCGACGCAATCACCTTGCGCCCCCCTGCCTCGCCCTGGCGGCGTTTCATGAGCGTGGTCTACGAAGGCGTCATCCTCTTTGGCGTGGTGTTCTTCTTCGGCTACGCCTTCTCTGCCCTCAGCCAGTACCAGGGCGGCCCTGGCCTGCACCGCACCATCTTCCAGCTCTACATGTTCGCCGTGCTGGGCATCTACTTTGCCTGGTTCTGGAGCCAGGGCCGCTGGAGCCTGCCGATGAAAACCATCGGCGTGCGTCTGGTACGTGACGACGGCACCCAGCGGCCAGTCGGCATCGGGCGGGCATTCTGGCGCTACACCGTGGCCTCCTTCCTGTTCTGGGGCAGCCTCGGCCTCATCTGGCAGGCATCCCCCTGGTGGCTGCCGGTATTCTTCCTGCCCTTCGCCTGGGCCGTCTTCGACAAAAAGCGCCGCACCCTTTACGACGTGCTCGCCGGCACGCTGCTCGTCAGTGTCGATGCCCGGCGAGGCGGGAGCGGGAAATGAGCCGGACCGGGGGGGGCTCTGAACAAAGCCCGTGGGTGGGCGCGCCCCTGGAGCGTGTCATGAACTTGGTCGTCCCCGCGAAAGCCCCTGCGGGCGTGTAGTGCAAGGCGCCTGCCCCGCAGAATCCCGGATGGTTTCAAGGGGCGGGCAACGCAGCCATGCGCGCCCGAGAGGGGCTTTCCCGTCGGGCAAGAAACAGCCCTCGGCAGCGTTCACACCCTCGGCTGAGGCTCCGGATCCTGGTCGCGGCTCACGCAATCGACGAAATAGCGGATCTCGCCATTGATCGACGGCTCGGCCAGCAGACCATGCACATCGGTATGGAAACCGGGGAAGCGCCGGTTGAAGCTGCGCACGAATTTCAGGTATTCGACGATGGTGGCATTGAAGCGCTCGCCCGGAATGAGCAGCGGGATGCCCGGCGGATAGGGCGTGACCAGCATCGTCGTGATCCGGCCTTCCAGAAAGTCGATGGGCACCCGCTCCACCTGCTTGTGCGTCAGGCACTCGTAGGCGTCCGAGGGCTTCATCGCCGGCACCATCTCCGACACATACATCTCGGTCGTCACCCGCGCCACGTCCGACTCCCGATAGGCTTCGTGGATGCGGGTGGACAGGTCGCGCAGCCCCACATGCTCGTACATCGGGTTGGCAGCCACGAACTCCGGCATCACCCGCCACAGCGGCTGGTTCTCGTCATAGTCGGACTTGAACTGCTGCAGCTCCGTGACCAGCGTGTTCCAGCGCCCCTTGGTGATGCCGATGGTGAACATCACGAAGAAGGAATAGAGCCCGGTCTTTTCCACCACCACACCGTGCTCGGCCAGATACTTGGTGACGATGGCCGCCGGAATGCCGGTCTCGGCAAAGGCGCCGTCGATGTCCAGCCCCGGCGTGACGATGGTGGCCTTGATCGGATCGAGCATGTTGAAGTTGGTGGCCAGGTTGCCGAAGCCATGCCATTTCTCGTTGGCCCCCAGCATCCAGTCCTGCTGCTCGATGAACTTGCCGAGCTTCTCGGGGCCCCACACCTTGAACCACCACGAGCCGTCGTATTCCGCCTCGACCTTGCGCATCGCCTTGCGGAAATCGCGTGCTTCCTGCAGCGATTCCTGCACCAGCGCGGGGCCTCCGGGCGCCTCCATCATCGCGGTCGCCACATCGCACGAGGCAATGATCGAATACTGCGGCGAGGTGGAGGTGTGCATCAGATAGCTTTCGTTGAAGCGATAGCGATCCAGCTTGCGGGTTTCCGAATCCTGCACGAGGATCTGCGACGCCTGCGACAGGCCGGCCAGCAACTTGTGCGTGGACTGCGTGGCAAACACCATCGCATTGGTCGAGCGCGGGCGGTTGGTGCCAATGGCGTGCATCTCGTGGTAGATGGGATGGAAGCTGGCGTGCGGCAGCCAGGCTTCGTCGAAATGCAGGTTTTCCACGTAATCCTGCAGCTTCGCCTTGATCTTCTCCACGTTATAGAGCACACCGTCATAGGTGGACTGCGTGATCGTCATGATGCGCGGACGCACCGACTTGTCCTTCACCAGCGGATTGGCCTCGATCTTCTTGCGAATGGAATCGGGGTCGAACTCCGACAGCGGAATCGGGCCGATGATGCCGAGATGATTGCGCGTCGGCTGCAGGAAGATCGGCACTGTGCCGCTCATGATGATCGCGTGCAGGATGCTCTTGTGGCAGTTGCGGTCCACCAGCACCACGTCGTCACGCGCCACCTCCGAATGCCAGACGATCTTGTTCGACGTGGAGGTGCCGTTCGTCACGAAGAAAAGATGATCGGAATTGAAGATGCGCGCTGCATTGGTTTCCGAGCGCGCCACCGGCCCGGTGTGATCCAGCAACTGCCCCAGTTCGTCCACCGAATTGCACACGTCGGCGCGCAGCATGTTCTCGCCAAAGAACTGGTGGAACATCTGCCCGACCGGGCTTTTCAGGAAGGCGACACCACCCGAGTGCCCCGGGCAGTGCCACGAATAGGAGCCGTCGTTGGCGTAGTTCACCAGCGCCTTGAAGAACGGCGGCGCCAGCGAATTGAGGTAATTGGTGGCTTCGCGGATGATGTAGCGGGCCACGAATTCCGGCGTGTCCTCGAACATGTGAATGAAGCCGTGCAGCTCCTTCAGGATCTCGTTCGGGATGTGCTGCGAGGTGCGCGTCTCGCCAAACAGGAAGATCGGGATGTCGGCATTGCGACGGCGCGTTTCCAGAATGAAGGCGCGCAGATCGGCAATGGCCTCGCTTTCCGGCCCTTCCTCGCTGATTTCCTCGTCGTCGATGGACACGATGAAGGCCGATGCCCGCGCCGCCTGATTGGCCACCATCGCCACGTCGTAATAGGTGAAGCCCCCCACCACCTCGGTGCCCTGCTCCTCGATGGCCTTGGCCAGTGCGCGGATACCCAGACCACTGGCCGAATCGGCACGCCAGTCCTCGTCGATGATGACGATCGGAAAACGGAATTTCATGAGCTGTCCTGAAAAGGAGGGACAGGCACATCGGCCCACCAGTCACGTGGCGCCAAACGCACTCTGCAAGACAAGGAAGACCAGGAAAGCCCGCTGCAGACCCTGCGAACGGCCTGAAAACAGGGGAGCATCCTGAGCGACGACAACTGCCCGGATGATAACGCCGCCGTGGTTTTCCCCCGTCCATGAGGCGCGCCGCCCGAAGCATCGTCTGCATCAGGCAACACTTCTCCCGCCCGTCATCTGCCGCATGCCTTCGGTTGACCAATGCCCGCTTCGCAGGCATGCTGGCTGCCACGCCGCCCACCACAAGCCAGGAGGCTTTTCGTGCCCCATTCCGCCAGCCAGCTGATCGTCGCCATCTCCTCGCGCGCACTCCTCGACTTCGAGGAAGAAAACCGGCTCTTTGAAGCCGGCGACGACCACGCCTACATGGCCCGTCAGCTGGAGTTGCTGGACCTGCCCGCAGCGGGCGGGGTTGCCATGCCCCTGGTGAAGAAGCTGCTGGCCTTCAACACCGACGGCCAGAACCGCGTCGACGTGGTGCTGCTCTCGCGCAACGACCCCACCAGCGGCATGCGTGCGTTCCGGTCGGCCCAGCACCACGGCGTGCCGCTGGAACGCGGCGTCTTCACCCGGGGCCGCCCGCCCTACGCCTACCTCAAGCCGCTGGGCGCCCACCTGTTCCTCTCGGCCAACGCCGATGACGTGCGCGCCGCACTCGATGCCGGCTTTCCGGCCGCCCGCGTCTACCCGCACTCACAGAAGCAGGCCGTCTCGCACCCCGACGAGGTGCGCATCGCCTTCGACGGCGACGCGGTGCTGTTCTCCGACGAAGCCGAGCGCGTCTACGCCGACCACGGTCTCTCGGCCTTTCAGGATCACGAAGTGAGCAACGCCGGCAAGCCACTGCCGCCCGGCCCCTTCAAGCCGCTGCTCGAAGCCCTCTACCGGCTGCGCAAGAACGCACCACCCGGCATGCGCATCCGCACGGCCCTCGTCACCGCCCGCAGCGCGCCGGCACACGAGCGCGCCATCCGCACCCTGATGGACTGGCAGGTGGAAGTGGACGAAGCCCTGTTCCTCGGCGGACTCGACAAGGGGCCGTTCCTGCGCGAATTCGAGCCCGACTTCTTCTTCGACGACCAGACCGGCCACTGCGAATCCGCCGCCAGCGCAGCGCCTACCGGGCACGTGATCAGCGGGGTGCGGAACACCCCCGCTGCCAGCGGCTAAAGCGTGTCATGCACCGGTCTCAGGCCTCGGGTTTGCGGATGGAACGCTTGCTGGCCAGATACACGAACACACCCCAGACCACGCCAGCCGCCCCCCAGATCAGCGCCGGAACCAGACCGGTGATGAAGGGCTTGCCCTGCAGCCAGGGGAACACGTAGTTCATGACCACGAACATGCTCACCCCCCAGCCGAACGCCCCCAGCACGGAGCGCCTTTTCAGGCGGCTGAGCGACTGCTCATACTCTGCCAGGCTGCCGGGTTTGTCATCCAGCACCCTTGACCTGCCCAGGCGCTTCAGCAGGTAAACACACACGAAAAGAATCACGCCCAGCATCGCCATCGTGCCAAACGAGACCGTGTCTCTGGACACGTCCAGGACCAGACTGACGAGCATCAGCACGAGCAGCAGGTAGAAAGCGTAAGTGCCCGCATCGGCCAGCACCTCATTGACGGCCCGCTCCTGTTGCGCATCAAGCTCGGCGGGCGCCCCCACCAGTCTCCGCTTCAGGTGTTTCTTCAGTCCGTCTCCCATCCTTCCTCCCGACTCGACAACGGCGCAGACACGAAAAAGGCAGGCGATGACGCTTTGTCATCAGCCTGCCTCGATCATGTCACGGCAGATCAATAACTGACCTGCAGTGTATCAGCCTCACTTGGCTGCCGTGTTGTCCTTCACCTCGGTGCTGACACCCGCTGCCTTCACGGCCGCAATGCCGTTGTCACGGTCAGCTTCCGACGCATACATCTGGCTGGAACCGATCACCTGACCATTGCTGGCCTTCAGGTTGAAATGGAACTTGCCATTGGCTGCCGTCTTCTTCTCGAAGCGCGCATCGTTGCCGCAATTCTTCTGCACCGACTCGATGCCGCTCCTGGCCGAAGTCTTCTCCTTGTACAGCTCGCTCGTCAGAATCGTCTGCGCGTTGCCAGCCTTCAGCACGAAACGGAACTGACCATCACTGCTCTTGCTGAGTTCAAACCAACCTGCCATGAGGATTGCTCCTGTCAAAAGGGGAATGCCCCTACCTTACAGCAAAATCCCCCCTTTTCGCAGCAAACCGCCGGCAAAGTGTGGCCCCGGAGCGACCACTGACGGTGCTCGCCCTGGCGGCCGACTGGCTTGATCCAAACCATCCCTATCTTGCGAGCCGAGCGACCAGGGAACAAGGGACCCAAAGCAGAATCAGGCCCTTGATGAAGTGACAGAAAAAGGGCCACGCTCGGGAGGAGAGCCCAACCAATAGATCAACTGTCTCAGCTGTCAATGACAAGTCTGAAACAGGCCTTCATCCCCTTGTACTCCCCCCAGGAATCATGTGGAAGATTTCCCTGCCAGTAGCGCCCCAGCACGATGCATGTCTCACGACACCACTCGACCGTGTCAAGCGCATCAATGAAGTCGAGACCGTGATAGCGCTTCCAGTTTATCTTGTCACGCCACCTGGCCGTTCTGATCTCCCCTTGCTCACCTGAAATATCCACTGATACGCCCACTTTCTCTCGATCAATACTCGGTAGATACCCGGGAGGAAATTGAAAGACCCCATTCACTTTCCTAACATCAGGATACATGACATCAAATTCATGGACAACTGGCCTGATTTCAATGAGATCCTTTCTCCGCGGAAGCCTGACCTGTACACCATGCTTTCTCTCAAACCAGGCGCAATAGGCCAGAACATCACCCCAAGTAGCTGCCACCGGAGAGCCCGGGTCATCTTCAGAATTGGCAAGAAACCAGTCGTTTCTGGGGTCTCCTCCCCGACGAGAAAAATAACCAGTTTCCTCAGCAAATCCCCTGAAATCCGCGATTGTCACCAAACTACTAATGCAAACACTTCTTTCAAGAAGGCTCACGTTCTTGAAACCAGGAAAACCGTCCTCTCCCCGTTTCTCTCGCGAAAAATCAGAACTGGCGCTTCCCGTCTTCATATTCCAGGAAAAGCGCAAATCGGCATCACTGACAGGAGGACGATCCTGGTGCAAACCGCCCTGATCATAGTAGAACTGCTCAGCTTCATGCGCCTCCTTTTCATCCCAGAATGCCCTTTTGAAATACCGCCGCCTTTCCCTTTGAAAACTTTCCTCCACGTAGGATGGGCAATCCTCAATACTTGCCCTCTCCCTTTTACAGACTTCCGAGAAGTCTGGCGGCAAAGATTCTCGCAGATCACGCCAGACAAGGTCCCATCTCCCATCATGAGCACGAAGGATGATAATATTATTGTTATAAGGAATCAGATCAACCCATGAGCGGAGGAGACACTGCTGCAACCTCCTGAATGCACGTACTGCCGTTTCAAAACGCTCTCTTTGCAGACGTTTAGCGTGCTCGTCACCCCCTTTTTCCAAGTGCGTTTTATCGACGAACACAGGGTTTTTCAGATCAACGAGCTTGTCATCGAGAAAGCCGTACTGACCGAAAAGGAACTGCCTGCAACCACCACGATTGTAGCGATCTCCAAACAAGTCAGAGAGAATTTTTTCTGCTTCTGCTTTTTCGCACGACAAGAAAGGAATTGCCTGCTCCGGAACTCCCCAAAGAGGCCTTCTATCGAAGACGGACCAATCCGTTCCGTAAGGCAGAAAAATTCGCTCCGGAAGGCGATCCTTATCGCCATGAAAAACTCTGTCGGCCAGATCACGTCTTTTAGGACCCGAGCCGATACCGAAAGCCAAATCAATACATCCTGACACAGCGAAGATATTAATCTGATCCGTGCAACCGTTCTCCGCCAGAAAGCGTTGAAGATCAGGCCATTGGGTATTTTTGTAATCGCCAAAATCCCCACAAAAACCAAACTCCTTGACAATCGCGGTCAAAAGAGCGTTATGCCTAACCTGCGGCTTATCTTCTTTCCATACTACGGAATTTGCCGAGAACTTGATTTGTTCAGGAGAAAGACCATGCACAGGGACGACATGATCATCGCGCAGCAGAAGGTAGCCGAGCGGCTTGCGCGCATTTTTCGCTTGCATATCAGACACACCAATCTCCAAAAAGCCATCTACTCCCCAACGGCCGCCTGTGGGAGCGTATGACTTGATGAGTCAGAGTGTTGAAAGAAGCTTGAAGATGAGGCAAAACATGAGACTTGCTCTCGGCGTTGGCGGCGCCGACGATCCCGCTTGGTGTCTCACAACCTTGGCGCGCATATTATCGGAGACCATTTCCCATGTCAAACATCAGTTCCACATTCCTCGATATCAGTATCAAGGCATTCCGAAAGATGTCCGCGCAGCTTATGAACACTGACCTGCACCTGCAAGTTCATCGCCAGACTAAAGTTACATCACACTCTTGATGACAGAAAAACCGACTTACGATATCCCCATTAGCGGCATTTGGCCGAAATGACTGGATCAAGCATTTTCAGCCATGCACTCACCAACGGTACGGAGGCTCCGGCCATACAGCCGGAACCTTGTCGTACCACCCGGAACACCCACCGGCGTTCCGGGCAGCGCCACGCCATCAATCAATGCACCACCCGCTCAAAGGTGAACGCACCGTCGCGGTAGTCCACCGGCACCACCTCGTTGGGGAGGTAGCGGCCTTCAAGCACACGTTTTGCGATGGGGTTTTCCAGTTTCTGCTGGATGGCCCGTTTCAGGGGGCGTGCGCCGTAGAGCGGGTCGAAGCCGACCTTGGCCAGTTCTTCCAGGGCGGCATCGCTCACCTGCAGCACCAGATCGCGGTCGGCCAGGCGTTTTTCCAGCAGGCGAAGCTGGATCTGGGCGATGTTGCGGATGTGCTTCGCATCCAGCCCGTGGAAGACGACGATCTCGTCGATGCGGTTGATGAACTCCGGCCGGAAGTGCTCGCGCAGCTCACCCATCACGGCTTCCTTGATGACATCGGGATCGTTCAGGGTCTTGTCGGCCGACAGACGCTGGATTTCACCCGAGCCGATGTTGCTGGTCATGACGATGACGGTGTTGCGGAAATCCACGGTGCGGCCCTGGCCGTCGGTGAGGCGGCCATCGTCCAGCACCTGCAGCAGCACGTTGAAGACATCGCTGTGCGCCTTTTCGACTTCGTCGAGCAGGATGACGCTGTACGGGTTGCGCCGCACGGCCTCGGTCAGATAGCCACCTTCTTCATAGCCCACATATCCCGGCGGAGCGCCGATGAGCCGTGCCACCGAATGCTTCTCCATGAATTCGCTCATGTCGATGCGGATCAGGTGGTCTTCGGAGTCGAACAGGAAGGAGGCCAGCGCCTTGCAGAGTTCGGTCTTGCCCACGCCGGTGGGGCCAAGGAACAGGAAGGAGCCATAGGGCCGGTTGGGGTCGGCCAGACCGGCACGTGAACGGCGGATGGCATCGGACACCAGCGTGACGGCTTCGTCCTGCCCCACCACGCGCTTGTGCAGCACTTCTTCCATGTGCAGCAGTTTTTCGCGTTCGCCCTGCATCATCCGCGACACGGGGATACCGGTGGCGCGTGACACCACTTCGGCAATTTCCTCGGCGCCCACCATCGTGCGCAACAGTTTCGGCTTGCCGGAAGCGGCCGCCTCGTCCTTTTTCGGGTTGCTCTCGGCATCGTTCACCTCGGCCAGGCGCTTTTCCAGCTCGGGCAGCTTGCCATACTGGATTTCGGCGAGTTTCTCGTACTGGCCCTGGCGCTGCAGCTCGGCCATCTGCGCACGCAGCTGGTCGATCTCGGCCTTGAGCTGTGCGCTGCCCTGCACCGCTGCCTTCTCGGCTTTCAGGATTTCCTCGTAATCGGCATATTCCTTGCCGATGCGGCTGATTTCCTGCTCGATGAGTTCCAGCCGTTTTTTGGAGGCATCATCGGTTTCCTTGCGCACGGCCTCACGCTCGATCTTCAGCT
This sequence comes from Lautropia sp., assembly GCA_030523825.1. Taxonomy (GTDB): domain Bacteria; phylum Pseudomonadota; class Gammaproteobacteria; order Burkholderiales; family Burkholderiaceae_E; genus Lautropia. Next base: position 14,532 of record JAUNHU010000049.1, read on the forward strand.
GGATCAGCCGGCGGTCGAGACGGTCCATCACCTCCGGCTTGGAGTCGATTTCCATCTTGATGCGCGAGGCTGCCTCGTCGATCAGGTCGATGGCCTTGTCGGGCAGGAAGCGGTCGGTGATGTAGCGGTTGGAGAGTTCTGCCGCGGCAACGATGGCCGGGTCGGTAATCTCCACGCCGTGGTGGATTTCATAGCGCTCCTGCAGGCCGCGCAGGATGGCGATGGTGGATTCCACCGAGGGTTCGCCCACCAGCACCTTCTGGAAACGCCGCTCCAGCGCCGCATCCTTCTCGATGTACTTGCGGTATTCGTCGAGCGTGGTGGCGCCCACGCAGTGCAACTCGCCGCGTGCCAGCGCCGGCTTCAGCATGTTGCCGGCATCCATCGCGCCGTCAGACTTGCCTGCACCCACCATCGTGTGAATCTCGTCGATGAAGACGATGGTGCGCCCCTCGTCGGCCGCGATGTCCTTCAGCACCGCCTTCAGGCGCTCCTCGAATTCACCGCGATATTTGGCCCCGGCCAGCAGCGCTGCCATGTCGAGCGACAGCACGCGCTTGTTCTTCAGGGTTTCGGGCACCTCGCCATTCACGATGCGCTGCGCCAGCCCCTCGACGATGGCGGTCTTGCCCACGCCGGGCTCGCCGATCAGCACCGGGTTGTTCTTGGTGCGACGCTGCAGGATCTGGATGGTGCGGCGGATCTCGTCGTCCCGGCCGATGACCGGGTCGAGCTTGCCCTGCCGGGCGCGTTCGGTGAGATCCAGCGTGTATTTCTTCAGCGCCTCGCGCTGCCCTTCAGCATCCTGCGACTCCACGCTTTGTCCGCCGCGCACCGCGTCCACGGCCGCTTCCAGTGCCTTGCGGGTGAGCCCGCCCTGCTGCAGCAGCCGCCCGGCCTCGCCACCATTGCGGCCATCACCGTCGATGAGGGCCAGCAGGAACATCTCGATGGCGATGAACTGGTCGCCACGCTTGTCGGCTTCCTTCTCGGCCTGGTTGAGCAGCTTCAGCAGCTCGCGGCTGACCTGGGGCTGACCGGACTGACCGGACACCTGCGGCAGCGATTGCAGCGCCTTGTCGACCGATGCCTTCAGGGCCGAGATGCGCACGCCGGCACGCTCCAGCAGCGCACGGCCGGAACCATCCGGCTCGTTGATGATGGCAGCCAGCACATGGGCCGGCTCCATGTAGGGATTGTCTGCCGACACCGCGAGACTCTGGGCGTCGGACAGCGCCTGTTGAAACTGGGTGGTGAGTTTGTCGATTCGCATGTTCGTCGTGCTTTCCGTTGTCTTGACGGAACGTCGATCCGGCTCCCTGCCAGCGCATGCCAGCCACCTGTCTGAAGCACCCTGCCGGCCGTCATGCAAGCCCGGGCGGCGCAGGTCTTCATCCAGTGCAGCCGCAGGCAAAACGGGCCGGCATCGCGTTCCTGAATGACTCGCAGATGTGGCCTGTTCTGTAAAAAATCAAGACACGACGATTGGCCGAACGCATCGCCATCCGGCAAAATGCCAACAGGATGATGCAGGGTGCGCCACAGGCTTGCCTGCGACTGCCGGCGCCGCCCTCTTTCACAGCCCTTGCCCGACAACGCCCGTGACTGCCGCCCTCCAATCCCTTCAAGCCAGCCTCATCGCCCTCTGGAACAGCATTCCCAGTACGGTCTGGGCAGCGCTGTACCTGTTCTGGATCATCGCGGCCACGATGTTCCTGCTGGCCCAGCGACGCTCTCCCACTGCCACGCTCGGCTGGGTGTTCGGCTTCATTGCCGTACCCGTGCTCAGCGCGCTGTTCTACGGGCTCTTTGGCCCGCGCAAGCTCAAGCGCCGGAACATCCGCCGCGAACTCGCACGCCACCTCGCCGCCAGTCTCGGCCCGCGGCCGCACCTGAAGCTGCCCGACACCCTTGCCTCCCGTCACTGGCTGAGTTCTCAGGCACGGGTGGCCACCGAGGCCGGTTGCCAGCCGCCGCAGCCCACCCATGTCAGGGACATCCTGATCGACGGTGATGCCACCTATGCCCGCATCGAGGAAGCCATGCGGCAGGCGGTGCAGCACATTCATCTCGAATACTACATTTTCGAGCCGGACGAGATCGGCACCCGCTGGCGCGATCTGCTCGCCGAACGCGCCAGGGACGGTGTCAAGGTGCGCGTGCTGATCGACGCCGTTGGCTCCAGCCGGTGTCGCAAGTCATTCTGGCAACCGCTGATCGAGGCCGGAGGCGAGGTTCGCCGCTTCAACCCTCCGCATTTCGTGCCCTTCCGTCCCAGCATGGTCAATTTCCGCACCCACCGCAAGATCGTCGTCATCGACGGGCGGATCGGTTTCACGGGAGGCATCAACGTGGCCCGGGAACAGTCGGCAGCCTGTTCCGGTGCAGAGGGCTGGCGGGACACCCACGTGATGCTGGAAGGGGGTGCGGTGCTCGACCTTCAGCGGGTCTTCCTCGAAGACTGGCTCTATGGCGGCGCACGTTCCGGACGACTTTCGCGTCTGGACAAGGCACTGACCACCCCGCAGGACATCAAGGAGTGGTTTCCGATCGAGGCGCAGCAACATCCCGAGGAACACATCCCCTGGGTGCAGATCATCGACGCGGGCCCGGACCGCAGCCGCTCGGCGATCCATCGTTTCTTCTTCACCGCGATGTCATCGGCACGCCGGCGCATCTGGGTGACCACCCCCTACTTCGTGCCCGATGACCCGATCCTGATGGCGCTGGAAACGGCGGCGGCGCGCGGTGTGGATGTGCGCGTGCTGGTGCCGATGGAATCTGATCAGTTGCTGACCGGACTGGCTGCCTCCACATTCGTGGAAGAAGTCCTCACCGAACGGGTGAAGGTGCATGCCTACGTGCCGCGATTCATTCACGCCAAGACACTGGTGATCGACGACGAGCTGTCGGTGATCGGCACCGCGAACATGGACAACCGCAGCTTCCGGCTGAATTTCGAGGTGGTTGCCGCCATCTACGACAAGGACACCGCCTCGCGGATGGCCGAACAGTTCCGCAGCGATCTGGAATCGGCCGTGAAACTGCACCCCGATCAGGCGCCCGACGGCTTCAACGAACGGATGCTCGCCAGCCTGGCACGGCTGGCAGCGCCGCTGCTCTGAAAATTAGGGCGCCTGCCACTTCTGCAATGCCGCGTCATCACTGTCGCGCGCATCGACCCAGCGACCACCATCGGCGGTGCCTTCCTTTTTCCAGAACGGCGCCTCGGTTTTCAGATAGTCCATGATGAAGCGGCAGGCATCGAAGGCGGCATCACGGTGGGCAGATGCCACCGCCACCAGCACGATCTGATCGCCGGGCCGCAATTCACCGACGCGATGAATGACGGTGGCAGCCAGCAGCGGCCAGCGTGCAGCGGCGCGTTGCACGATGTCGGCCAGCGATTTTTCCGTCATGCCGGGATAATGCTCCAGCGTGAGCGTGGCTATCTGGTCGCCGTCGTTGTGGTTGCGCACGGTTCCCACGAAGGAAGCGACGGCACCGATGCCCTTCGACAACTGCTGCAGGCGGCGCTGCTCGGCACCGCTGTCGAAATCGGCACTCTGCACGGCAATCCTGACATGCTCACCGGGCAGGCCACCGCTTGTCTGGCTCACTGCATCACCTGCCATCTCCGCATTACTCCCTGCTTCCCGCATTTCCCTGTTCCTCTCGCCCTGTCCTGAATCCCGCTATCTGGCTGGGCGCATTCCATCCGGCGCAACCCCCTACACGACGGCAACAGGCAAGGAGGAACTCCCCTTGCCCGGGTTTGACATCGAGGAAGATGGCCTGACCCAGCCCCTGCCACAACCTTGTCAACCGCCCGTGACCGGCGGGAAGAACGCCACCTCCGCCCCTTCCATCAGCAGCGTGTCGCCGCAGGCCATCTCCTGTGCAACAGCGGCACGCAGCGTGTCACGCCCGCTGGCGGGGGGCGTGAAGGCGTCGGCCCAGGCACCACCACGCGCCGCAAGAAACCGCCTGAGCTGACCCACTGTTGTGATATCGGCCGGCAGCTCCAGCGTTTCACCGCTGCAGCCCAGGCGCTCGCGCAGGCTGGCAAAAAACAGCAACCGGATTTTCATCGTCAGCCTTTCTCCTTCGGATGGTGGCGGATTCCGGAATGTCGGAAACCCCAGGCGTTGGCAAAGTCGGATGACTCCGACAAGCCCCGATTCTCGCCGAATCCGCCATCAGGTGCGACAGCCGCCGATGACAGCCGCTGATGGCGGAACGAATCAGTTCAGCAATTCGCTGAAGGGAATGAAGCGCACGACATCACCACGCCGGATGACATTGCCCGGCGGGTTGTCGATGAGGCCATCTCCCACCGCTGCCGAGGTGAGCACACCCGATCCCTGGTTGCGGAACAGGTCGAGATGACGCCCGTCGGGCAGCTGCACGGCACGCAGGAATTCGCGGCGCTTCGTGTCGGGCCGGGGCCAGTCGAAATCGGCAATCATGCTCACGGCACGTGGCAGATGGCCGACTGCCCCCTGCAGACGCAACAGGAACGGACGCACCAGCATCAGGAAAGTGACGAAGGACGACACCGGGTTGCCGGGCAAACCGATGAAATGGGCAAAGGCATCGGTCGGCAGGCCATTATTACCTGCAACGCCATGCTGCTGCGGCATCCCGGATGCGGGTACGCAGTCTGACACCGATTCGCAGGACGGCGAGCGGTGGATACGCCCATAGGCCAGCGGCTTGCCGGGCTTGATGGCAATGCGCCAGAGATCGAGTTCGCCCTCGGCCTGCACAGCCGGACGCACGTGGTCTTCCTCGCCCACCGAAATGCCACCGGCCGTGATGACCAGATCGGCACTGGCCACTGCACGCCGCAGGGCGGCGCGTGTGGCTTCCAGATTGTCGGGAACGATGCCTAAGTCTTGTACCTCGCAGCCCAGACGCTGTAACAGCGCCCGCAACACGAAGCGGTTGGAGTTGTAGATGGCACCAGGTGGCAGTGGCTGGCCGGGCATGACCAGTTCGTCGCCGGTGAAGAACACTGCCACACGCGGACGGCGATGCACCGGCAGAGAATCGACACCGATGGAGGCGGCAAGCCCCAAGGCGGCCGGGGTGAGGCGCGTGCCGGCAGCCAGCGCCACGCTGCCACGGGCAATGTCTTCGCCCTGACGACGCACCCAGGCTCCGGGCTGCGGCTGCACGCCGAAACGCACCCTGCCCTCGTCATCGGTCTGTGCATCTTCCTGCATCACGACCGCATCGGCACCGGCCGGCATGGCCGCGCCGGTGAAGATGCGGGCCACGGTGCCCGGTTGCAGCGGCTGGCCGGGATGGCCCGCCGGAATGCGCTGCGAAACCGCAAAGCTGCCGCCGGCTGCCAGCTCGGCTGCGCGCACGGCATAGCCGTCCATCTGCGAATTGTCCCAGCCGGGCACGTCCATCGCCGAGACCAGCGGCTCAGCCAGCACGCGGCCATCGGCATCCCACAACGACACGGTTTCCACCGCATTCAGTGGCGCGGCATGCTGCAACAGCCGTTGCAGTGCTTCTTCAAAATCGAGGGGAGCAGACATCTTGCAATCAGGGCATCAGAATGACGAGCACCGATCGGGCTCCTGGAAAGCGTCCGGAAAACCCCGCACGGCGCCCGATGTGACGTTACCAGCCGCGGGCCGGCAGACGCCGCGGTGGCGAGGCCGGCAACGACTTCCGCACTCAGCGGTGCGATGCCTCCGACAGGATGAAATCGACCACCTGCGCCGGATCGTTCAGGTCGAGCACGGGCAGCGGCAGCGCAAGCGGCTGATCGCTGGCAACCGCCATGATACAGGGGTCATCCGGGTGCAGCAGCGGCTTGCCCACGGCAGGCCGGTGAACCTCGATCTTGGGAATATGTGCCGCCTTGAAGCCTTCCACCAGCACCAGATCGCAGGGTGACATGCGGGCCAGATGCTCCTCGATGGTGGGCTCGGGTGCGCCGCGCAACTCATGCAGCAATGCCCAGCGCTGGTCGGTGGTGATCAGCACCTCCATCGCCCCCGCCTCGCGGTGCCGCCAGGAATCCTTGCCCGGTTTGTCGAGATCGACATGGTGATGCGCGTGCTTGATGACCGACACGGTCTTGCCGGCGGCTTTCAGACGCGGAATGACCTGCTCGATGAGCGTGGTCTTTCCCGAACCGGACCAGCCGGCAAAACCGATGACCTTCATGTACGCGCAGCGACGTAGGTCTTCAACTGGCGGATGTCGGCCGGCATCAGCGTGTAGCGCTGCACGAGCGACTCCAGCCCTTCGAGCCCTGCCGGCACCGGCGGGCGCTGGCCAATGGCTTCCTGGATGCTGTCGGCAAACTTGGCCGGCAGCGCGGTTTCCAGACAGATCATCGGCACGCCGGGTTCACGATACGGCTGGGCCACCTTCAGGCCGTCGGCGGTATGCGTGTCGACCAGCACGCCGCGCTGCTGATGCCAGTGACGGATGGTGGCCATGCGGTCGGCGTGATTGCTGGAGCCGGAACAAAAGCCCCACTCGGCTGCGCGCGCAAACTCGGGGGTGCCACTCAGGTCGAATTCGCCCTCACGCCCGAGCTGCTCCCACAGCGTCTTCACACGGGCGCCATCGCCATTGAACAGATCGAAGATGAAGCGCTCGAAGTTGGATGCCTTCGAGATATCCATCGACGGGCTGGAGGTGGCGTGCGTTTCGCGGGCACCGCGCACCCGGTAACGGCCGGTGCGGAAGAACTCGTCGAGCACGTCGTTCTCGTTGGTGGCCACCACCAGCCGGCGGATGGGCAGACCCATGCGCTTGGCGATGTGACCGGCCAGCACGTTGCCGAAATTGCCGCTGGGCACGGTGAAGGACACCTGCTGCGGCTGTCCGTTTGCATCGAGCGGCTGCTGCGCCGTTGCCAGCAAGTAGCCGCGGAAGTAATAGACGACCTGCGCCACTACCCGCGCCCAGTTGATGGAATTGACGGTGCCGATGGCGTGACGCGCCTTGAAATCGAGGTCGGCCGACATCGCCTTGACCAGATCCTGACAATCGTCGAACACGCCGTCGATGGCGATGTTGAAGATGTTGTCGTCGAGCAGGCTGTACATCTGCGCGCGCTGGAAGGCACTCATGCGCCCTGCCGGCGACAGCATGAAGACACGCACGCGCTGACGACCGCGCATCGCATATTCGGCAGCACTGCCGGTATCGCCCGAGGTGGCACCGACGATGTTCAGCCAGCGATCCTGCTTCAGCAGCGTGTATTCAAACAGCCGGCCCAGCAGTTGCATGGCCATGTCCTTGAAGGCCAGCGTGGGGCCGTTGGACAGATGCTCGATGTAGAGCGGCCCCTGTGCCTCGCTGCCGTCGTCAATTCGGGTGAGCGGCGTAATCTCGTCGGAGCCGAATGTCTTGCCGGTGTAGGCATCGTCGAGCAGGCGGCGCAGGTCGTCGGCCGGAATGTCGTCGCAATAGCGGCTGAGCAGCTCGAATGCCAGTGCCGGGTAGGAAAGCCCGCGCCAGCGGGTCAGGTCATCGGTGCTGACCTGCGGAATGCTTTCCGGCATGACCAGTCCGCCGTCGGGCGCCAGCCCGCCCAGCAGGATGTCACTGAAGCGCTGCGGGGCCATGCCCCCTCGGGTCGACAGATACTGCATGAGGAAAATATCCAGAAATCAACTGACAGAAAAGCGCCCCGGTGCGAATGTCATTTCATCAGACACAGCGCCCAGGCTCCCGCAAAAGCCCTGCGGAACCGGCAGGGCTTGCTTCAATCATCATCAGTCCAGCTGCTCGACGCGCAGGCGCACCACCTTCGACACCACCGAGGGCAGCGTCTCGATGCGCTTGATCGACTCATCGACCTTGCTCTCGACCGTCTGGTGGGTGGTGAGGATGATGTCGGTACGATCGGAGCCTTCTTCGGGCTGGCGTTGCAGCATGGCTTCGACGGACACGCCCTCGTCAGCCAGGATGCGGGCGATGTCGGCCAGCACGCCGGGCTCGTCCTTCACGTTGATGCGCAGGTAGTAGGCGGTCTGCATGGCACTGGCCGGCAGCACCTTCAGTTCGCACAGCCGATCCTGGCGGAAGGCGAGATAGGGCACGCGATGATCGGCCGGTGCGTCCATCATCCGCGCCACATCGACCAGATCGGCCACGACGGCACTGGCGGTGGGCAGCTTGCCGGCCCCCGGGCCGTAGTAGAGGGTTTCGCCCACGGCATTGCCCTTCACCCAGACGGCGTTCATCGCGCCATCCACGTTGGCCAGCAGGCGCTTGGCCGGAATCAGCGTGGGATGCACACGCAGTTCGATGCCGTCTTCACGCTTGCGGGCGATGCCCAGCAGCTTGATGCGGTAGCCGAGACGGTCGGCGTAATTGAAATCGTCGGCTGCCAGCTTGCTGATACCTTCCACATAGGCACCATCGAATTGCAGCGGCACACCAAAGGCCATCGAAGCCAGCAGCGTGGCCTTGTGGGCAGCATCCACCCCTTCGATGTCGAAGGTGGGATCGGCTTCGGCATAGCCCAAGGCCTGGGCCTGCGCCAGCGCGTCGGCAAAGGACAGCCCCTTGTCGCGCATCTCGGTAAGGATGAAGTTGGTGGTGCCGTTGATGATGCCGGCCAGCATCTCGACCTGGTTGGCCGCCAGCC
>JAUNHU010000203.1 GCA_030523825.1 Lautropia sp.
ACGCTGGCGGGGTTGTCGATCTGGATTTTCATGGTGGGGCAGGCTGGGGAGCTGCGCTGAAAAATCCCCGGTGCTGGTGTGGCACCGGGGCTGTTGGCTAAGTGGATCTGACTGTGCTGGGGAGGCGGCTGGATGAACCTGGGAGCAGGCCGGATTGCAGGGAAAACCTGGGCACGAATGGCTGCGCTGCCCACCCCGAAGCTATCCTGGATTCTGTGAGGCGGGCGCCTGTGTGTGCTCAGCCGGCGAGTTTCTTCAGCAGGCGTTGCTGCGCATCGTGTTCGGGGGAGATCAGTTCACCGCGCAGGGTGTATTCGCCGTTTGCGTCCATCTGCCAGCTGGCGGTGTCGGGTTGCAGGTAGTTCAGCAGCCCTTCTTCCAGCACGCGGCGTTTCAGGCTGTTGTTCTTCAGCGGGAAGGCCACTTCCACGCGGCGGAAGAAATTGCGTTCCATCCAGTCGGCCGATGCCAGCCACAGGTGTTCCTTGCCGTCGGCCCAGAAGTAATAGATGCGGCTGTGTTCCAGAAAACGTCCCAGTACCGAGGTGACGCGGATGTTTTCGGAGAGGCCGGGCACGCCGGGGCGCAGCGCACACACGCCGCGCACGATCAGGTCGATCTGCACGCCGGCGTTGCTGGCTTCGTAGAGTGCTTCGATGATGCGTTCTTCGAGCAGCGCATTCATCTTGGCGATGATGCGGGCCTTGCGGCCTTCGCGCGCTGCTTCGGTTTCGCGCTGGATGGATTGCAGAATGGTGCCGTGCAGCCGGAAGGGGGCCTGCAGGATGGCTTTCAGGCTGCCGGCAGTGCCCAGACCGGTAAGGCGGCGAAACACTTCGTGCACGTCGGCGCAGATTTCCGGGTCGGCGGTGAACAGGCCGAAATCTTCGTAGACGCGCGCCGTGCGCGGGTGGTAGTTGCCGGTGCCCAGGTGCGCATAGCGTTGCAGGCCCTGGCTTTCGCGGCGCAGCACCAGCGCGAGCTTGGCATGGGTCTTGTGACCGACGATGCCATACACCACGTGGGCCCCCACTTCTTCGAGCCGGGCCGCCCAGTTGATGTTGGCTTCTTCGTCGAAGCGGGCCATCAGTTCCACCACTACCGTCACTTCCTTGCCGGCACGGGCTGCTTCGACCAGCGATTCCATCAGCATGGAGTCGGCGCCGGTGCGGTAGATGGTCTGCTTGATGGAGACCACCTGCGGATCACGTGCGGCGCTGCGCAGAAAGTCCATCACCGGGTTGAAGGATTCGTAGGGGTGGTGCAGCAGCACGTCACCGGCCGCGATCACGTCGAACAGGTCGGTTTTCTGCAGGGCTGGTGGCTGGCTGGGGGTGAAGGGCGGGAAGCTGAGGTCGGGGCGGTCGATGAGATCGAGCAGCCGGGTGTAGCGTCCGAGGTTCACCGAGCCGTCGGCCAGATAGCAGTCGTCTTCTTCCAGATCGAATTCGCGGCGCAGGCGTTCGGCCACGGCCGGGCTCACGTCGGCCGACATTTCCAGCCGCACGCAGTGCCCCCATTGTCGCTGGCCGAGTTCGTCACGCAGGGCGTTGCGCAGGTTGGTCATTTCCTCCTCGTCCACGAACAGGTCGCTGTTGCGGGTGACGCGGAAGGAGCACTGGGTGCGCACGGTGAGGCCGGGGAACAGGTCGGCCATGAAGCCCTTGATGAGCGAGGAAATGAGGATGAAGGCATGCGGGACGCCCGCCACTTCGGGGGGGACGCGCAGTGCCTGGGGCAGCACGCGCGGTGCCTGCACGATGGCCAGCCCCGGGCGCCGGCCAAAGCCGTCGCGGCCGTCCAGCTCGATGGCGAAGTTGAGCGTCTTGCTGGAGATGCGCGGGAACGGGTGGGCCGGATCGAGTGCAATCGGTGTCAGCAGGGGCTCGACATCACGGATGTAGACCTGGTAGGCCCAGTCCCGGACTGCCTCGTTCCAGTCGTCGGGGAACAGTACCTGCACGCCTTCCTCGCGCAGTGCCGGCAGGATCTGCTGGTTGAGCACTTCGTACTGACGCTTGATCAGTTTGCGCGTGCTGGCGGCAACCGATGCAATGGAATTGCGCGCGGTGAGCGCCAGGGCCGTGTTGCTGCTAGCCAGCTCCTTCAGTTCGGCCACGCGGATCTCGAACAGCTCATCGAGATTGCTGGACACGATGGTGATGTAGCGCAGGCGCTCCAGCAGTGGCACATGGGGGCTTTCGGCCAGCGTGAGCACCCGGCGGTTGAAGGCAATGATGCCCTGCTCTCGATCGAACGGAGGGGGAAGGATGGGGGCGGGGGTCTCGGTCACGGCAGTGGGCCTTCTGTGGTCGGGGGCAGAGGGTGTCGATAGAGTTTAGCGACATGCGAGGCAGTTTGTGTGGGTTCATGTGCCGGAAACCGATCCTGAAACAGGAGATCCGTGCCAGCAACGCAGGTTTTGTTGCAGAATGTGTTCTTCTATGCCCGTCTAGAGTGGACACGGATGAGTGATATCCCGCTGCGCAAACCCCTGGCTGCGATCGATCTGGGGTCGAACAGCTTTCGCCTGCTGATTGCCGAGGTCGATCAGTCCTCGGCGGGGCCACAGTTGCGCATCCTCGATCAGATCAAGGAGGTGGTGCGCCTGGGGGCTGGTCTGGACAGGAATTTCGATCTGTCGGACGAGGCCCAGCAACGGGCGCTGCAGGCGCTGGGGCGCTTTGCAGAACGCCTTCAGGGGCTGGAGCTGGACGCCTTCCGCGCCGTGGCCACCAACACCTTCCGGGTGGCACGCAACATCGGCGAATTCCTGCGCGAGGCCAGTCAGGTGCTCGGCCGCCCCATCGAGGTGGTGGCGGGGCGCGAGGAAGCCCGACTGATTTACGTGGGGGCTGCCCACAGTCTGCCCTTCGACCATCAGCCCCGTCTGGTGGTGGACATTGGCGGTGGCTCCACCGAGTGCATCATCGGCATCAACGAAGTGGCGCGGCGGCGTGAGTCGTTGCAGATCGGTGCGGTGGCGCTCACCCAGCAGTTCTTCAGCAGCGGCAAGATCACGCGCGAGACCATCCGCCGTGCGCGCCTGCATGGCTGCGAGCGGCTGGCCGAACATTCCCGCGCCTTCCGGCGCATGGGCTGGCAGTATGCGGTGGGCACGTCGGGTACGGCCAAGGCGCTGCTGGCGCTGGTCAATGCCAACTTCAACGACACGGCCATCACCCGCGAGGGGCTCTCGAAGCTGGAGGACATGCTGGTGAAGGCCGGG
>JAUNHU010000204.1 GCA_030523825.1 Lautropia sp.
GTGAATGATGCCGCTGGCATCGGCTGCCTGATAACGGAAGGCTGGCATGGTCGATCAGTCCCTCAGTCGCGGGTGGCGCGCGTCACTTCGTCGGGCGAGGTCACGCCGGCGTCGATCCAGCGCTGCCCGTCCTCGCGCATCGTGCGGAAGCCGTTGGCACGCGCAGAGGCACGCAGATCGGCTTCGCTCGCACTGCGATGGATGAGTGCGCGCATGTCGTCGTCCACCGTCACGATTTCGTAGATGCCGGTACGGCCGACAAAGCCCGTCTTGTTGCAGGCGAGGCAACCCACCGGACGCCACTTGCCCGTAACCGGATCTTCGGCACGGCAACTGGGGCAGAGCTTGCGCACCAGACGCTGCGCCATGATGCCGATGAGACTGGACGACAGCAGGAAGGGCTCGATGCCCATGTCGATGAGACGGGTGACGGCAGAAATGGAATCGTTGGTGTGCAGCGTGGCCAGCACCAGGTGGCCGGTGAGCGATGCCTGCACGGCAATCTGCGCCGTTTCCACGTCGCGGATCTCGCCGATCATCACCACGTCCGGGTCCTGACGCAGGATGGAACGCAGTGCCTTCGCAAAGGTCATGTCGATGCGCGCATTCACCTGCGTCTGGCCGATACCGTCCAGGTTGTATTCGACCGGGTCTTCGACGGTGAGGATGTTGGTTGTCTTGGCGTCGAGACGTGACAGCGCGGCATACAGCGTGGTTGTTTTACCGGAACCCGTCGGACCGGTAACAAGCACGATGCCGTGCGGCTGGCTGATGAGGCTGTCGAAGCGCTTGAGCAGCGGTGGGCTCATGCCCAGCTTGGCCAGATCCAGGCGCCCTGCTTCCTTGTCGAGCAGACGCAGCACGGCACGTTCGCCATCGCCCGTGGGCAGTGTGGACACCCGTATGTCCCAGGATTTGCTGCCGATGCGCAGGGAGATCCGGCCATCCTGCGGCAGCCGTTTCTCGGCGATGTCCAGCTCTGCCATGATCTTGATGCGCGCCACCAGCGCGGCGTGCAACTCACGGCGCGGGCGCACCACGTCGCGCAGCGCACCATCCACCCGGAAGCGCACCATCGAATACGTCTCGAAGGGTTCGATGTGGATGTCGGATGCGTTGTCGCGTGCGGCCTGCGTCAGCAGCGCGTTGATCATCCGGATGATCGGCGCATCGTCCTCGGATTCGAGCAGGTCTTCCACCTTGGGCAGATCCTGCATCAGGCGGGACAGGTCGATGTCGCCCTCCACCTCGTCCACCACCGAGGCAGCAGAACCTTCGCGCTGCGAATAGGCGCGAGAGATGGCAGCCGTGAGTTCCTCGCTTTCCATGCGCACCGGCACCAGCCGGTACGGCAGGCTGCGCGACAGCTCGGCCAGCGCCGCAGGTGGCGTCTTGTCACCGATCCAGACCTCCATGGCATCGCCACTGAGGGCAGCCACCAGAATCTGGTGACTGCGGGCGAAGCCATAGGGCACATAACGGGAAGGAGAAACGGCGGCCATGAAATTTGCCTTGAACCTGAGATGTCTATCGATCAGCGCGGATTGGTGTCATTCGACAGCGTGTCACCCGACAGGGTTTCGACAGGCTGCCTTTCGCCGGCATGCGATTCGTTTGACCTGTTGTTCGACGGATCTCCGAAGGACACCCTTCCCTGCGTGGGCACCACCACCGTGTTCGGCGTGCGCTGCAACTCGCGCAGCCCCAGGGGCGGCGGCGTGGTCGGCAGGTCGGGCTGCGGCAATTGCAGCGAGCGCACCGGTTTCACCCCATGCGGCGCATCCTTGGCGTCTTCGGCTGCGCCCGGCATGATCAGCGGCTCACGTGCCGGCGGCACCTTGGGCTTCTGCTGCGAGCCCGGACGATCCGGCAGCGGATCGAGGCCCGGCTGATTCACGTCGGTGAGGCCAACCAGATTGCCAAAGCGTGCATCCTCGCTGCGCTTGCCGATGTAGTCGTAGCGGCTGGCGGTCACGTCCCAGGCCGATGCGGCATCACGCAGCACCACCGGGCGCAGGAACACCAGCATGTTGGTCTTCTCGCGCTTGCGCGAGTCATAGCGGAACAGCCGGCCCAGGAAGGGAATGTCGCCCAGCAGCGGCACCTTGCTGACATCGCCTTCCACACGATCCTGGATCAGACCGCCCAGCACGACGATCTGGCCATCATCGACCAGCACGTTGGAGTCGATGGCGCGACGGTTGGTGACGATGCCCGCTGCCAGCTCGGCACTCACCACACTGGACATTTCCTGGGCGATTTCCAGCTTGACGGTACCGCCTTCTGACACCTGCGGACGCACGCGCAGCATCGTGCCCACGTCCTGACGCTCGATGGTCTGGAAGGGACTGGACAGCGTGCCCTGGGTTTGCGTGTACTGCCCCGTCACGAAAGGCACATTCTGGCCGATCATGATGCGCGCTTCCTCGTTGTCGAGGGTGAGCAGGTTGGGCGTGGCGCGGACATTGGCGCCCGTTTCGGTTTCGAGCGCACGCGCCAGCAGGCCCAGGTTCAGCGGCACGCCGAGCAGGTTGGGACCAGGTCGCACCACTCCGACGTTCAGGCCATTGGCACCGGCCATCGACGCGGGGCTTTGCATGACCGACAGGATGTTGCTGCCCCCGGTGCCCATGTTGGTGCCGCCGACGACGCTGTTGCCGCCACCGGAGCTGGAGCGCAGGAACTGCCACTGGATGCCCATCTCGGCAGCCTTATCGGCATTCACCTCGACGATGAGTGCCTCGATGTAGACCTGAGCGCGGCGGCTGTCGAGCTGGTCGATGACGGCACGGATGTTGCGATAGACGGGCTCGGGCGCGGTGACGATGAGTGCGTTGGTGGCCGGGTCGGCCGCGATGATGGCACCACCGGCATTGATGGACATCGGCCCGTTGTTGCCGTTGCTGCCGTTGCGATTCGATGAGGAGCCAAACGAGCTGGAGTTACCGAAACCGCTGCCGAAACCGCCACTGCTGTTGTTGCCGAAGGCGGAGCCCAGGCCCGAGCCACTGCCCTCGTTGTCGAACATGCTGCTGCCGTTGCTGTTGCCGAATCGGCTGTTGCCGTCACGGCTGCTGCCCGAGCTGCCGGAGGAGCCATTCGATTCACCGGACAGCACGGCCTGCAGCACCTCGACCAGCTTGGTGGCCTCGGCGTTCTTCAGGTAGAC
>JAUNHU010000205.1:0-1638 GCA_030523825.1 Lautropia sp.
GCGCAGCGATCAGCGGCCGATGACGGCACCGCCGGTGACGAGCGGCTGTTCGCGCACGGTGGTTTCGCGGCCGTTCTGGATATCGGAAACCCGCTTCAGGGCTGCATCCACTTTTGTCTTGCTGTCAAGCAAGGTGTAGGTCAGCTTGAAGTCGCGGCTTTCTTTCGGGCCAATCTTGGGAACCAGATTCAGGTTGCGCTGGAATTTCCGGTTGTACGAGAAGCTGGTGCCGGGTTCCATGCCAGTCACGTAGCCCTGCGCATCGGTGTCCATGTTCTTCCACAGCGAGAAGGCGGGCATGGCGTTCACGTTGTAGGCCATCGACACGCCGAGGTTGCCGGCGGCGTTGTGCAGCACGGTGAGGGTGTTGCCTTCGTCATCCCCATAGGGGAAGACGTTGTACACCACTTCGTCGAAATCCTTGGTGCGGTCCTGGTAGGTCTGCCAGGTGGGCAGCAGCTTGCCGGCCTTTTCGTTGAAGGGCGAAACCTCGCGCACGGGCGCTGCAAATTTCGCGCCTTTTTCCATCAGCGGCGGGCCGAAGTTGGAGTGATAGAGCGCCTGAAACTCGGTGGGGTAGTCGCCCTTGTTGGTGAGGCGGTCGTTGATGGTGAAGTCCTTCGCGCCCGGTACCGTGCTCAGTTCGGTGTCGATCAGGAAATTCACTTTCTTGAATGCCTGTTCGCGCAGCTGGCCTTTCAGGCGGATGGTGTAGGGCGGTTTTTCGTCGACGGAAAGCACGACGTTCGAGGCCGGGATGTTGGATGCCAGGCCATGCAGCGTCAGCATGGTGCCGTCTTCGTCGGGGCCGGCATGGCCCACCCATTCGTAGCCGCACCGGGTGACGAGGTCATTGAAGCCTTCCAGCCAGCCGATACCGTTGCGTGCGCCCTGATCGAGGAAGGCCGGGTTCACCACTTCATCCACCGGCGAACGCCAGCCGAGGCGCGTCTCACCCGACACCGCATCCAGCACGTTCATGCCACGGTTGGGCACCACGGTGATCTCCATTTCGCCGGTGTCGATCTTCACCAGCATCACGCCTTCCTGGCGGCCACCGTGCAGCGTCTTCACTGAAATGGAAAAAGGCTTGGCCGCCTTGATGCCCATTTTCTTGCTGGTGAAGGTCTGTTCCTTGGCGGGGGTGTTGGCATCCAGCAGGGTGACTTCCCAGGCGGCGGCCGGGCCCACGGTGAGCGCGGCAGCGATGCCCAGTGCAATGGCAGAAATCTTCATGGAGGTGTCTCCTCGATCGGCTCAGCGATCAATCAGAAAGGCATTTGCAACATGCAAATGTGACGTTATTTTAAAAATGTGCAGTTTCATGCCGGCCATAAAACCGAGCAGGCAGTAGCGTTTTTGCCTGCATCGGGGGTGGCCCTGATGCAGGGGGTCTCCAGCTGGGGCTGGGGCGCCTGTCGGCATGCGCTGATGTGCTATGGAGACGAGGGGAGGCGCGATGCCGCGGAGGTGTCTTCGGATGCGTGATGACACGGCAGTTCAATCTGCCGGAAGGGAGGTGGGTCGCTTGTGTTTTCTCGTCCGGACGGCGCACCCGGGCGGATGCCCCCGTTTGTGGGGGGCATCGTTTGCAGGGATTCAGGCGCGCGGGGCGTGCAGGTCTTCGCGGCGGACGAG
>JAUNHU010000205.1:1738-3160 GCA_030523825.1 Lautropia sp.
AGGTCGATGTTGATCGAGCGGAAGTCGAGCGTGCGGGCGTGTTCCATCAGCGACACAACCATCGACTCGGGCTGGATGCGGTGGATGGCCACCTGCACGTCGGGGTCCAGATCTTGCACGCCGAAGCTGATGCGCTCGAAGCCCATGCCCCGGATGTTGTCCAGACGCTGCGCGTCGACGGTGCGGGGATCGACCTCGATGGAGCGCTCGGCGCCCGGCTGAAAGCCTATTTCGTCTTCGAGGGTCTTGAGCAGGGTGGCGAGTTCGTCGTCACTGAAGAAGGTGGGAGTGCCGCCACCGAGGTGGAGCTGGGAGATGTTCACGTCGCCGGCCAGCCGGGTGGCGTAGAGGCGTATCTCCTGCTGGAGCGTCTGCAGGTAGTGGGCGGCGCGGGAGTGGTCGCGCGTGCCGATGCGGTTGCAGGCGCAGTAATGGCAGATGGATTCGCAGAAGGGGATGTGGACGTAGACCGTAACAGGGCGTGCGGGCTGTTGCCCACGGCGGATGTCGAGCCATCGGGCCTGCTGTTCTGCACCGAAGGTTTCGGCAAAATGGTCTGCCGTCGGGTAGGAGGTGTACCGCGGTCCGGGCTGATCGAACACGCGGATCTGTTCGAGTGTGGGCATGTTGTCCATGCCGGCAAGCATGGGCCGATTGTGACGGTGTAGCCTTGATCATCATCAACCTGCCCTTATAATGCCCCTATTCGCCTTACCGGGTGACGTGGTAGACGGGCCTGTCTATTGCCGGCCTTCCACCAGCCTGTCGCAGCACCATCTTCAGGCCGCTGCGTTTTTTCCCGCAGTCGTTGCTTTGAGGGCTTTTCTGCCTTGCCCGTACTCATTGGGCTGCAGACAGGCCGTTTCGTTCCTATCCTGAGGTATCGGCCTTGAATAGCGTCTTGCCGACCGCTGCTGCGTCGCATGCAGGTCTGTCACATGGTAATGCCAGCGCACAGGGTGGAGGATCTTCCTGCATCAGTTGCAGCATGCACGATCTTTGCCTCGTCGAGGGGCTGAGTGCTGCGGAAATCGAGCAGCTTTCCGGCATGGTCAAGACCAGTCGCCGGGTGCGGCGGGGTGCGCACCTATACAAGGCCGGTGATCCCTTCGATGCCATCTATCCCATCCGGGCGGGCTTCTTCAAGTCGCGGGTGCTGTCGCCCGATGGCCGTGAGCAGATCATCGGTTTCCCGATGCCGGGCGATGTCCTGGGCTTCGATGCCATCAGCCGGGACAGCTTCCACAGTGACGCAGTGGCGCTCGAAGACGCCGATGTCTGTGTGGTGCCCTTTGCCGAGCTGGAATCCATCGGCCGCAAGTTTCCACCGCTGCAACAGCGCTTGCATCGCATCATTTCGCGCGAGATCGTGCGCGATCAGGGCCTGATGATGCTGCTTGGCACCATGCGGGCCGAGGAGCG
>JAUNHU010000206.1 GCA_030523825.1 Lautropia sp.
GGATGAGCGGATGCAGGTTGCCATCGCCCGCATGAAAGACGTTCATGCAGCGCAGGCCATATTTGCGTTCCATGTCGGCAATGGCCAGCAGCATCTTGCCCAGAGAGCGCTTGGGGATGGTGCCGTCCATGCAGTAGTAGTCGGCCGAAATGCGCCCGGCTGCCGGAAAGGCGTTCTTGCGTCCCGACCAGAAGCGCATGCGTTCGGCCTCGGACTGCGACACCTGCACACGGGTGGCTCCGGCCTTGCGCAGCACCGCCTCCATGTCGGCAATTTCCTCGGCCACTTCTTCTGCCGTGCCATCGGATTCCAGCAGCAGGATGGCAGCGGCATCGAGGTCATAGCCGGCCTTCACGAAGGGCTCGACCGCCTGGGTTGCCTGCCGGTCCATCATTTCCATGCCGGCCGGGATGAGCCCGGCAGCGATGACCGCAGCAACGGCATTGCCGGCCGTTTCCACTGCATCGAAGGATGCCATGATGACCTGGGCCACCTTGGGGGTGGGCAGCAACTTGACGACCACTTCGGTGACGACCGCCAGCATGCCCTCCGAGCCGATGCTGACACCGAGCAGGTCGAGCCCCGGCGCATCGGGGGCAACGCCACCGGAACGCATGGCGCCCCCGAGCGTGATGATGTCGCCCTCGATGGTGATGGCACGCATCGACAGCACGTTATGCACGGTGAGGCCGTATTTCAGGCAATGCACGCCACCGGAATTTTCGGCAACGTTGCCACCGATGGTGCAGGCAATCTGCGAGGAAGGATCAGGCGCATAGAAAAGTCCGTAGGGCGCTGCCGCCTCGGAAATGGCCAGGTTGCGCACGCCGGGCTGCACCCGCGCCGTGCGCGAGTGCGGGTCGAGCGACAGGATGCGATTGAAGCGCGCCATCGACATGAGAACGCCGCCCGCGTGCGGCATGGCACTGCCGGTGAGGCCGGTGCCGGCACCGCGCGGCACCAGCGGCACCTGCTGCTCGCGGCACAGGCGGATGATGGCCTGCACCTGCTCCTCGTCGTCGGGCAGCACCACCACGGGCGGCAACTGCCGGTAGGCGCTGAGGCCATCGCATTCGTAGGGCCGCAGGTCTTCTTCACGATGAAGCACGGCGCCATCGGGCAGGATGCCCTTCAGGCCGTCGATGACAGCCCGCAGCCGGGTTGCGGACAACGGTGCGGACGTGTCCTGCCAGGGTTGCTCGCCTTCAAGCAATGCGCGCCGGGGCGCACGGGTGATGCTCATGCTGTCTCCTGCCATTATCCCTGCATGCCTGCTGCATGCCCGGAGCGTGTGATGCGCTGACAGGCTGTTGAAATACCGCCCAGAAGATGCCTGCCACGAAACATGCGACGACGACAGATCAAATGTCCTGCTGAACGAAAACCCGTCTGAATCCGATGGCTGGCATGGTGTTTCAACAGCCTGCCAGGGGATGGTCATTCTAGAGCAGGCAATAAGGCGGAACCGGCGGCATGGCGCCCGGAAAGGCCAGCATTTGACCCTGATCACTCAGGGTTTTCCTGCATGCACCGAAAAAGAAAATGCCCCGGAAAGACGAATCTTTCGGGGGCACAGGCAGGAGATGCCGCCGCCGATGAGGCGGCCATCAGAGCTGATCCTGCACTGGAAAACCGGGAAGACTGAGCCTCCCGGCAAAAGCCAGGGCCTTGCGAGGCAAGGCCGCAATGCGCAACCGTGCATCGCTGCGCGCAACGGGGCGCGCAGCGATGCCACGATCAGGCGTAGGGTTGCAGCTGCGGGTTGATGTCGCTGCGGGCCATGTTGTTGGCGTAGTTGCACAGGGTGGCCAGCGCCACGCCCAGAATCACTTCCAGCACCTGAGCGTCGTTGTAGCCAGCGGCCTTGAAGGCGGCGAGCTGGGCATCGGGCACATTGCCCTTGTGCAGCATCACGGCACGGGTGAAACGGGCCAGCGCGGCCAGCTTCGGATCTTTCAGCTCGGCACCGTCACGCAGCGCGTCGATCTCGGCGTCGTCCATCAGCTTCTTCTTTTTGGACAGCGCGGTGTGGCCGGCCTTGCAGAAGCCACAGCCATTGTCGACGGCTGCAGTGATCTGCACCACTTCGCGCTCGGCTGCCGACAGGCTGGTCTTGGCATTGATGAGGCCGACTTCCTGATACATCTCCAGCGCTGCAGGCGAATTGGCCAGCACACCGATCAGGTTGGGCAGGAAACCGTTGTTTTTAAGTGCGGCCTCGACACGCGGCTTGGCAGCTTCGGGAGCGGTTTCGACGGTCTGCAGGGGAAGACGGGACATGATGGAGGAACTCCTGGGTAGGGAATGAAACACGGCCAGCCGGCATGGACAGCGTCAGGCCGGCAGCATGCAGGCTATCTGGGGTGCAAACGGCAATTTTTCAACGTGCTCACCGGAAGACGCAACGCACGGTTCCGGGGGCAACCTGCAGGGGAACGCGCCTCCGGGAGCGCATGGTGGCCTCACCCCTTGAGAAGCCATCCATCCTGCGGATCGGGCGCCCTGGCCTCACGCCCGGAGAGGTTTCACGGGGAAGAACCAGGCATGGCACGCATGAAAGTGCATGACGCGCTCTGCGGCATGAGCACAGGGACAGCTGCAGATGATACACATTCCCTCGGAACAAACCGCGTCGTGTGCCCCGCCACGCAGGAAAACCTTCCGACTTGACGGGAGCAGATCGGCTCGCTAATTTTGCGAGGTTCGATCCTCGTGATGGGAGAGATCGCCGGTTGCCGGGGCATGACCCCGA
Source organism: Lautropia sp. (assembly GCA_030523825.1). Classification (GTDB taxonomy): domain Bacteria; phylum Pseudomonadota; class Gammaproteobacteria; order Burkholderiales; family Burkholderiaceae_E; genus Lautropia. The sequence goes on from JAUNHU010000206.1 coordinate 2,753, forward strand.
TCCACGTGCGTGCGCCTGCGTGGCGCATGAAACAACCGGCGGCGCCGAAGGGGCAACCCCCAGAAACTCTCAGGCAAACGGACCGTCACGGAAGGAACACTCTGGAGAGAAAGCCCCTGCGCTCGCGGTGCGGCTTCGCCGAAGGACACGATCTCAGGCACAGGTACAGAGGGGGAAGAATTCGCCGGCCATCCACATGGTGCCGGTTCCTGCGGGCCTTCGGCCTTGCCAGGACGGGCCACCAGGCCGCATCATCAGCGCCTTCCCACTTTTGACCTTACTGGAGGACACCGTGTCAGTTCCCGGCAATCTGAAATACACCGAATCCCACGAATGGCTGCGTCG
>JAUNHU010000207.1 GCA_030523825.1 Lautropia sp.
ACCGGGGGCGGAATCACGTGTACCGCCGGCGGGTGATGAATGATGGCTGGCGGCGGCGCATACTGCGGCCGTGCCTGCCAGGTGCGCTCCACCTCGATCACGGTGTTGCCGGTGCGGCTCTGCATCCGGTATGTCTCGATGGCCGGCGCGTAATACGGATCATCGAACCAGGGCTGATTACGGTAGTGTGTGGTCCAGTAGGGGCCGATGGCAAAGTCCACCACCGGCACGCCGATCTGGGCGCCGAACTGCACCACCGGCCCCACATGTCCACCCACATTCACGCTCAGGTGAGTGGCATCCACCCAGCCGCGATAGCGGCCGCTGCCCACGTCACACCAGCCAAAGTCCGCGAGGCAGCCGTGAATCTGGAAGGCACTGTTCACGGGCAGCTGCCGAACCTGCGGGTAGGCCGTGGCCGGCCCGGCATGGAGGGTGATGGAAACCGAGCTTTTGGCCACCGGCTGTGCCTGCGCCCCGACAGCAAGGCCAAGCAGCAGGGTGCCCGCGGCCAGCAGCAACGGGCGTTTGCCTTTATATGTGAACGACGAGGGGATGCGGGACATCATGTCTCCCAGAACGGCTCGACGAGCCGGAAAGACCTGCCGGAGCAGGGGGCAAGACAACGACACACAACCAGAGCCACAGCGTGCATCAACCGGGCGTTGCCCGCAAGTGCAGACAGACCGGAGCAGGGTGTGCCGCACGCACGATGCGCTCGCTGCCAGAAACGGCCCATGCGTTTCGGGGGTTGACCCCCGGTTTGTCGCTGAATTGTGAGGCCAGGTGACAGGCGCGTGACGCTTGTGCCTATATCTGGAAGGCCAGGCGGCGCTTGGGGGGCAACGGCGCTCAGGGGCCGCTTGCTGCTGATCCTGCTGTTTCGTGGCGCGGTAGGTGTTTGAATTTTGCATAATAAATTCAGTCCATAACGGAGTGGGCGAAGACACCCCGGAGGCCAGGAAGCACAGGCAGGCGGGCGTGCGGGTGTATGCTGATGCCTCGTCCGGGGCGGGATGAGCTGGCCCGGTGGTTTTCATCGCAGTGGCCCGATCATGTCCCTTCCGCCAGACCCGTTCCTGCATCGCCTTTTCAGCCCCAGGTGGACGCATCCCGGTTTTGCGCCCTACCGTCCCATCCTGCGGCGTCTTCGTCGTCTGGCGCTGATGCGGGCTGGCCTGGGTGAGGGGGCTGCCGGCTTCCCGTGCGGGACTTTCGATGAAGCGGCATCCGGCAGCCAAGTGGTGGATCAGGCGCTTGCCGATGATCCGTCAGGCTGGGATGTGGCCCATTGGCTGGATCTGTTCAACGCGCTGGCCCGCTGGCGCGGCTTGTGCTCTGCCGAGGGCGTGCCGCTGCGCTTCGTGGCTGGCAGCGACCTGGGGGCGATGGATTATGAGCAGCGCATCCTGCGGCATGGCGAAATCTCCTGCAAGCTGCACGGCACCGGCGCCCGCCATGATTTCCATAACGGGCTGGTGTGGCTGCGCTTTCCTCGCTTCAAGGCTGCATGCAATATTCTGCATTGCAGAAACAAGGAGGGGGGCGATCCCCGTTCCGGCCGAGGTCATCAGCGCGACGCCCTCACACTGATCGACGAGAACGGGGCGATCTGGCCGGCGCCCAGGGCGGAGTGGGTCGATGCCCTGCGGCAGCGGCATTGGGTGCCGCTGTTCGTGGGGCAACGCGCTGCCCTGATGGCCTCGACTGCGCCGGTCATCGTTGGCCACGGCCTGCTGGAAAAGCTTCACCAGCCCTACAAGTCGATGACGGCAAAACTGCTGGTCTGCTCATCATCGCCGGTGGGGCTCGATCGCGCACTGGCTGCGCAGATCATGGGAATGGCTGCCAGCGACAGCCTGAAACCTGCTGCCTGCATGCCATTGCCACTGTCTGCCTGGCCGGGCTGGGATGCAGGCAATGCCGACCCCGGCTTCTACGCAGATGACAAGGTCTTTCGCGCACTGCCAGTGCATTGACCTGTCTGCATGAAAAATTCAGCATGCAAAAAGTAGTCGCGCCCGATGAGGGCGCGGCGAGCGCATCAAGAGCTGCCTCCTGCTTCAACAGCTGACAAGCGCTCGCTGGCTGGCTACACCTGCGCCACTGAGCGCTGCCGACGATGAACAGACATCGCCCGGCGGTTGGCCCACTGGCGTGGCAGCAGGGCCTGAATCATGCCCTCTGCCAGCTTGTCATGCAGCATTACGCATGCAACGTGTCTTATTTGGGCGGCAGATCGGTGCGCCCGACAGGGCCACGGAGCTTGCGGAAGCTGTTGTGACCCATGCGGCCCGCGCGGCGTCCGTCGGCACCTGCCAGCATGGTGGGGGAGCCAGCACCCGGAATGTTCAGGTTCATCTGATAGGGGCTGTTCTCGTCACCCATCACGCTCACCGTCAGGCTCAGGGAGGGCGAGTTCACGTCTTCCGTCGAATGGAAGATCACATAGGGCGAGTCGTCCGGCCGCATCACGGTGAACTTGGCCGGGGCAGGGGGCGTGTAGCCCTCGGGAGCCTCGGCCCCTTCCACCAGGAAGGCCACGGCGGTGGCGCGATCATTCGGCGCGGTGTCGAAAGGCAGCAGAACCTTCAGGCGCTGGCCCTGCTGGGACAGCACGATCGGCTCGCCGAAATTGACCGGCGATTCGACGGCGCTGGCGGGCAGGCTGGTGGCCGACAGGCCGAGGGCAGTCACGACTGCCAGGGAAACTTGTTTCAGGCGAGGCGAGAAGGCCTGCTTCTGAAGCCGATTCATCGAAAGATCCTCAAAAGGGTTTGGAAGCCGCTGAACGTGCGCGGGACGGGACGGTCCGCAGACGGGATTCGTTCAGCCGCACTTCGGCACGCCGACAGCTTCGGATCTTGGGCGCCGGATGTCGATGCGCAGGTGATGAGTGGTTTGCGGAACGGGGGTGTCCGGAGTGGGGCCGCTCCCCGGGCCGCTGTCCGAACATCGGCCCCGGGCTCGCCCTGCGCGTCAGGTCATCCCGCCTTGGGGGCTGTTCCCCCGAAGGTGGTACAGTCATGCCCGGAGCGGGTCGGACGGTCGCCGGGGCAACCCGGAGGAAGGTC
>JAUNHU010000208.1 GCA_030523825.1 Lautropia sp.
GGCTGGTGGAGCCTCTGGATCTTCATCGCGCTCTTTGTGGTGTCGCTCTTTGCCGAGCTGATTTCCAACGACAAGCCGCTGGTGGCCAGCTATCAGGGCAAGTGGTTCGCGCCGCTCGTCAACAATCCGCCCGAGACCAGCGTGGGCGGCGATTTCCGTGCGCCCATCGACTATCACGACCCCTTCATCATCCAGCAGTTCGAGAAGGAGGGGAACTGGGCGATCTGGCCGCTGAACCGCTACAACCACAACACGCTCAACTACTACGCCGAGCTGCCGAATCCGGCGCCGCCCTCGCGGCAGAATCTTCTCGGCACCGATGATCGCGGGCGCGATGTGCTGGCACGGCTGCTGTATGGCTTCCGGCTGTCGGTGCTGTTCGGGCTGGCGCTCACCGCCATCGGCATGGTGCTGGGTGTCATCATGGGCGCCATCCAGGGCTATTTTGCCGGCAAGGTCGATCTCACCCTGCAACGGCTGATCGAGGTCTGGTCGTCGGTGCCCGAGCTGTACCTGCTGCTCATTCTCGCGTCGATGTTCGAGCCTAGCATCTGGGTGCTGCTCATCATCCTGTCGCTGTTTGGCTGGATGGGGTTGTCTGATTACGTGCGGGCGGAGTTCCTGCGCAACCGGCAGATGGAATACGTGCAGGCAGCCCGTGCGCTCGGGCTGCCGGCTGGCGCCATCATCTGGCGGCACATCCTGCCCAATTCGCTCACCTCGGTGGTGGCCTTCCTGCCGTTCCGGATGAGTGCTGCCATCGTCGCGCTCACCAGCCTCGATTTCCTCGGGCTGGGGGTGTCGGCCGACAGCCCCAGTCTGGGCGAGCTGCTGGCCCAGGGCAAGACCAATCTCGATGCCTGGTGGATTTCGCTGCCCACCTTCACCGTGCTGGTGGGCACGCTCCTGTTGCTGATTTTCATTGGAGAGGCGCTGCGTGACGCACTCGACCCCCGCAAGCGCTGAGGCGCCCGATACGTTGCTGAAGGTCCGCGACCTGGGCATTGGTTTCGACAATGGCCCGGATGGCGGTGTCCACACCATCGTGCATGATGTCGGTTTCTCCATCGGTGCCGGCGAGCGTGTGGCGCTGGTCGGCGAATCCGGTTCGGGCAAGACGCTTACTGCGCACGCCATCATGCGCCTCACCGAAGGTGCGAAATACACCGGCTCGATCCTGTTCGAGGGGCAGGAGCTGCTCACGGCTTCCGAGCGCGAGCTGCGGCAGGTGCGGGGCGGGCAGATCGGCATGGTCTTTCAGGAGCCGATGTCGGCGCTGAACCCGGTGCACACCATCGGCGACCAGATTGCCGAGGTGATGGAGCAGCACGAAGGCATGGCGCACGGGCGCGCGCTGAAGCGTGCCGTCGAGCTGCTGAAGCGCACGCGCATCCAGGACCCCGAGCGGGTCGCCTCGTCCTATCCGCATCAGCTGTCGGGCGGGCAGCGCCAGCGGGCGCTGATTGCGATGGCGCTGGCCTGCAAGCCCAGGCTGGTGATTGCCGACGAGCCCACCACTGCGCTGGACGTGACCGTGCAGGCCAGCATCATCCGCCTGCTGGCCGACCTGCAGCAGGAGTTCGGCATGGCGGTGCTGCTCATCAGCCACGATCTGCCTCTGGTGCGTGCCTTTGCCGAGCGCGTCGTCGTCATGCGGCACGGTCGCATCGTCGAGCAGGGCACGGTGGCCGAGGTGTTCGATGCGCCAAAGCAGGAATACACCCGGCAGCTGCTGGCGGCGCATCCGCTGCGCATGGTGCAGCCGCTGAGCGACGAGGAGGCTGCACTGGCCGATGCAGACACGCTGGCACCGCTGACCACCATCATTCCCGATACCGAAGACGAGAACGACGAGGAAATCGAAGCCGCGCTCGCCACGCCCACCTCCACCGGCGTCACCACCTGGCGCCTGAATGCCCCGGCACTGGTGGCAAGCGGCGTGGGCTGCACCTTCGTCAGCAGCAAGGGCTGGTTCTCGAAGGAACGGCACGAAGTGCTGAAGAACGTCAGCCTGTCGATTCCTGCCGGCACCACGCTGGGCGTGGTCGGGGAGTCGGGGTCTGGCAAGACCACGCTGGCGCTGGCCCTCATCCGGCTGGCGGCCGGCGAAACCCGCGGTGAGATCGAGATCAATGGCCGCCGCATCGACACGCTGTCGGAGCGTGACCTGCGTGCGCAACGTCTTGGCTTCCAGATGGTGTTTCAGGACCCGTTCAACTCGCTGTCGCCGCGCATGAACGTCGTCGACATCGTGGGCGAAGGGCTGCGGCTGCATCATCCGCACATGAGCCCGGCCGAATACCGCAGCGCCGTGCTGTTTGCCCTGCAGGACGTGGGGCTGGACCCGCTGCAGGTGCGCTATCGCTATCCGCACGAACTCTCGGGCGGCCAGCGCCAGCGCGTGGCCATCGCCCGTGCGCTGGTGCTGAAGCCCAAGCTGTTGGTGCTCGATGAACCCACCTCGGCACTCGACCTGACCGTGCAGCTGCAGGTGCTGAAACTGCTGGTGGCGCTACAGGGGCGCTATGGCATCAGCTACCTGCTCATCACGCACGACATGGGCGTGATCCGCGCGATGGCGCACCGCCTGCTGGTGATGAAGGATGGCGAGATCGTCGAACAGGGGCGCGTCGAGGACGTGTTCATGTCGCCGTCATCCGACTACACCCGTGAGCTGCTGGAAGCTTCGGCCTGGCGGGATGCGGTTTGAGGGAGGCCGCAGGGCTCAGCCAATTCCGTTTTCGGTCTGAAGGCCCGGCACGCGCTCGAATTCGCGCAGGTTGTTGGTGATGAGCGTGAGCCCCTGGCTGCGTGCATGGGCGGCGATGTATCGGTTGCCTGTCCCGGGCCGGATGCCGTCTGGAAGTCGCCGGGTTTGGTGGCCGGCGGGTGTGGTGTAGGTTGGCGGCTTTGTCCGTCATGCCGGTTTGAGCCTGTAATCCTGCTGCCGTTCAGGTGCGTGGATACGCGGCCCAAGCCAATCGCCAGATGCCTACGTCGTCCAATCCTCCTGTCATTCCCCCGCAGCAAAAGCGCTTTGCCTGGCAGATAGCCGGTGTCGTCCTG
>JAUNHU010000209.1 GCA_030523825.1 Lautropia sp.
GCTCAACGCCGTCAAGCGCCGAATGCGCCGCCGGGTCGCACCCCTTCCCGTTTTTCCCTTGTGGGAAGAAGAAGCCCGCGCTTTCCTTATGAGAGAAAGTACCCCGAGCACACGCGAAGTCTTGTGCAGAGGAAAGCATGCGGGTATGATGCCCCAACATGACCAACATAGTCATATTGGAGTCCCCAATGCAGCAAGTTCAAGTTGCCCACGCCAAGGCCCACCTTTCTGCATTGCTCGAACGGGTGGAAGCCGGGGAAGAAATCATCATCGCCAGGCGCGGGCGCGCCATCGCCCGGCTGGTGCCGGAGCGCCCCCAGGCATGCAGCGCAGCAGATGCCCTGCGCGAGGCATGGGCATTGGGAGGACTGGACCTGGCTCCCATTGAGGAGCCGCAGCTTGCGCCTGATGACGTGAAAATCGACTGAGAAGGTGCCGGATTCCCCATGACCTGGCTGCTCGACACCAACATCCTGATCGCAATCAGCAAACAGAATCCGCGCCTGCTGCCGCGTCTTGAGCAGATCGACCGGCAGGCAATCCTTCTCTCCTCCGTGGTGCTGGCCGAAATCGAATACGGCATCGCAAAAAGCGCCCGGCAAGCCCATAACCGCAAGGTTTTTGATGCGATCACTTCCTGCTTTCCCATACAGGTTTTCGACCGGGAAGCAGCACATCATTTCGGCCTGCTGCGCGCAGATCTGGAAAAACGCGGCTGTGTCATTGGCCCTTACGACATGATGATCGCCGCCCATGCCGTCGCGCTGGGCTGTACCCTGGTGACGGATAACACACGGGAATTTCAGCGGGTACCCAATCTGCGCATCGAAAATTGGCTGGCTGCCTGAGTTCCAAGGGCCGGGAGGCCGTGCCCGTCGAAGGCGCATTTGGCGCTTGACGCCACTGAGCCTGCGATGGGTGCGGCCTTCCGGCCCCGCTTCATCGAAGGCAGGCAAAGGCATCCCCAAACGGGAAGGGGTACAACCCGGCGGCTCAACGCCGTCAAGCGCCGAATGCGCCGCCGGGCCGCACCCCTTCCCGTTTTTTCCGTTGTGATAGAGAAAGCTCTGGCTTGCCGTTTTGAGAAAAGACGACTCCACCATTCCTTGTGGGGAAATGGAGTCAACTTCTATCCTGCTCCAGCAAGGGCTTGTCGGTGCCAGCCGCAAGGGCCGGGAGGCCGTGCCCGTCGAAGGCGCATTCGGCGCTTGACGGCGTTCAGCCTGCGACGATGGGTGTGGTCTCCCGGCCCTCTCCCATCGAAGACGCTGCCAGCTACCCAACGAGCAGCCCCCCATAAAAGCGCCTCTTTGCACCCCTTCCCGTTCTTGGCCTTGTGGGCGTGCCCCTCAAACGATGATTTCCTTGCCGTAGCCCTTCAGGATGTCGGCGATTTTCTGGACGGTTTCGGCGCTGGGACGATGTACGCCGGCCAGCTTGTACTCGTCGCCAAACCACGTCCACTTGTGCGCGCCCAGCTCGTGATACGGCAACAGCTCCACATGCTCGACATTCTTCATGTCGGCAATGAACTGGCCCAGCAGATGCGCGGACTCCTCGTCGTCGGTATAACCCGGCACGATCACATAACGCACGCGCGTAAGCTGTCCGCGTTCGGCCAGATGGCGCGCAAAGTTCATCGCCTTCGTGTTGGGGATGCCGGTGAGTTCCTTGTGAACATCCGGCTTGATCTGCTTCAGATCAAGCATCACCAGATCGGTGTGGTTTAGCAGCCCTTCCAGCACCTCGTCATAGTGCAACACATAGCCGTTGGTATCCAGACAGGTATGGATGCCATTGTCACGACAGGCCCGGAAGAAATCACGCACAAACTCGTCCTGCAGCATCGGTTCGCCCCCCGACACCGTGACACCGCCGCCAGTTGCCTTCAGGTAATGACGATAGGACAGCACCTGCTTCATCACCTCGGGCACGGTCATTTCCTTCGCACGCGAGGAATGCAGGTCCCAGGTATCGCGGTTGTGGCAATAGAGGCAGCGCATCAGACAGCCCTGCAGAAACAGCACGAAACGCAGCCCCGGCCCGTCGACAGTGCCGCAGGATTCGATCGAATGCACCAGCCCCGTGCCGTGATAGTGGCGGCGGCCGTGATGGTGATGAGCATCGTGGGCATGCACGTCGTGCGAGTGTCCGGCAGCGGATGACTCACGCGGCGGTTGCACACCGGCATCGTGCGCATGGTGCGGTTCGCCGGTGCGATGGCCCGTTGCCACCTCGTGCAGTGCGATGGTTTTCATTCTGGACAGGGTATTGGCGCAAATAAAGGAGGGGGACAGCAGTAAATGTCCGGCCCCCGGCAACAACAGGTCATCAGACACGAAAAAGCCGGGTCAAAGACCCGGCACTGATTATGGCAAACGTTAGAGCCAAAGAAACAGGGACGGAAGAACACGCCCTGCCCTCAACGGCATCGGCTCAAGCAACCAGGAGCCGCGAAGGAGCCTGCCCCGCGGGCGAATGCGCAGCATCCGCCGGGCAAGCCCCTGCCATCAATCACATCGTTTCCGTGAAGGTACGGGTGATGACATCCTGCTGCTGTTCGCGCGTCAGCGAGTTGAAGCGCACCGCATAACCCGACACCCGGATGGTGAGCTGCGGGTATTTCTCGGGATCGTTCATCGCATCCAGCAGCATTTCGCGGTTCAGCACGTTCACGTTCAGGTGCTGGCCGCCCTCCACACCGTCTTCATGGTGGAAATAACCATCCATCAGACCGGCCAGGTTGCGCTCGCGGGTCTTCTCGTCCTTGCCCAGCGCACCGGGGATGATCGAGAAGGTGTAGGAGATGCCGTCCTTCGCGTAGGCAAAGGGCAGCTTCGCCACCGAGCTGAGCGATGCGACCGCGCCGTTCACGTCACGGCCGTGCATCGGGTTGGCACCCGGACCAAACGGCGCACCGGCACGGCGACCGTCCGGCGTGTTGCCGGTCTTCTTGCCATACACCACGTTGGAGGTGATGGTGAGCACCGATTGTGTCGGCTCGGCGTTGCGGTACATCGGGTGCGAGGCCACCTTCTTCATGAAGCGCTCGACCAGATCGCAG
>JAUNHU010000210.1 GCA_030523825.1 Lautropia sp.
CGCGCAAGCGGCTATGCCCGCGACAATGAAGAACTGGAAATGGGCGTGCGCTGCATTGCAGCGGGCATCCATGACGATACCGGCGAACTGGTCGCCGGCCTTTCCATTTCTGCGCCTTCCAATTTCGTCCAGAACGGCTGGATCGAGCAGCTCTGCCGCACTGCGGCGCAGATCTCAGCCTCGCTCGGTTACGAGAAGGTGCTCAGCCCTCGATGAAGCGACGCAGGCGGTTCGCATCGCTCACCCGCGAATAGCGCCCCTGCGAATCGAGCAGCACCACGATCAGCTGACGGCCGTCGACCTTGGCCTGCATCACCATGCAGTTGCCTGCCTCGTTGATGAAGCCCGTTTTCTGCAGGGTAAGGCCCCATTGCTGATTGCCCACCAGCGGATTGGTGGTATGGAACACCCGCGTGCCGTAGGCGGTGCGCACCTGAAGCTGCGGCGCCACCGAGAAACGCTGGATTTCGGGATAACGCGAAGCCCGAGCCACCAGCACCGCCAGATCACGTGCCGTAGACACGTTCGAGGCCGACAGCCCCGTGGCATCGAGGAACACCGAATCCCACATGCCGATGTTGCGCGCCTTGCGGTTGGCCGCATCGATGAACGCCTGCATGCCGCCCGGATAGGTACGCCCCAGTGCACTGGCCGCCCGGTTTTCCGACGACATCAGCGCCAGTTGCAGCAACTCGGCGCGCGTCAGCTCACTGCCCACCGGCAGATGCGAACTGCTGAAGCGTTCGGTGTCCCGATCGCTCGCTTCGATACGAATCTTTTCATCCAGCGGCTGACCGGCATCCAGCACCACCATCGCCGTCATCAGCTTCGTCACCGAGGCAATCGGCAACACCGCCGAGGAATTCTTGTCATAGAGAATCTTGCCCGTGCGCGGATCGACCACCAGCGCCACGCTGGAGCGCAGTGCCAGCGGATCGGGAATCCGGCTCAGGCCGATGGCATCACCCAGCGAACGACCTGCAACGGCCGGCGACAGGTCTGCCGCACTGGACAGCTCGCTGCCCACGGCAACCGAGACCTTCTGCGCAGTCACCGGCGCCATGTCGGCAGAATCGGGCCGCCAGGCGCGCTGCATTTCCACCGAAGTCACCGGCAATGCCCGACCCAAACGTGCCGGCGCAGGAGCGGGTGCCTGCGCCGTCGTCACGGCCTTGCGGGCAGCGGCGGTCGCCGGACGAGCCGTCCGGGTTACGTCAGACGACGATGAAACCCGGGCGCGGGCAGTCTTGACACTTGCAGACGACTTGCCAGCAGACTCTTTGGATTTGTTACGAATCTTGGTTGTTTTTCCCGCAACGGCAGTACCCAAACCGGCCACTTTCCGGCCCGAAACGGACTTTGAAGCAGTCTTGGGCTTTGCCTTCGACACAGCAGCAGCCTTCTTGGGCGCAGTCTTTGCAACCGCCCCCGCAGGCGCCTTGCGCACCTTGCCAGCCACCATGCGCACGACATTGCCCGACGAGTCCTTGCGGGCATGAGCCGAGTCTGCATGCGCCAAGCCAGCCATCAGCATCGCGCTGAACAGCACCCTCGACATCCACCGACACGCATCCACTCGACCCATCATTCCTTCCGCCACGACAGCTGATTCACTGCGTGCATTCTACAGACCAAATCATTTTGTTTTCAACACCTTACCCATTCAGTCTATAGCACCATGTAAAGTTGCGAGCCCCCAACGGAACCCCTTTTCGCCGTCCATCCGCAGCCATCGACCACCGATGACCACGCTCCGGAGAACCGCGCCCAGACTGGACAGACAGACGATTCGCCTGCCCGGACAAACGGCCCCGACAGGGTGTGCGCGGGGTGCAACACCCCCTCCCAAAAGGCCAGAGATGCAGGAAAACAATGGCCTGTCCAAAGACCACTTTTTCCGTCGGGCATTGCCTCTGCCGCTGAAGTGACGCCAACCTCAAGGCGCGGGGACGGGGTGCCATCCGAAGACCATTTTCTCCGCGAGGAGTTGGTCTGAGCGGTGGTACCCCATCCCCGCGCCGTGCCGCCACGAAGGATCTTCGCAAACCCAAGGCGGGGAGACCGGGTGTCCTCCGAAGGTCATTTCCCCCGCAGGGGTTGACCTGAGCGGGGATTCCCGGTCGCCCCGCCGCTGTTGCCACGCAGGATCTTCCGCAGATGCTGCCCCGGCCGCGCCGACCGGGAACCTGCCTCAGCTCATCTCCTGCGGAGAAAATGAGCCTTCGGCAGGCACCCGCTCGTCACGTCCTCGTTCCTTGTGGGCAGCAGGGAAACGGCCAAACGAAAGGCGCGGGGACGGGGTGCCATCCGAAGACCATTTTCTCCGCAAGGAGTTGGTCTGAGCGGTGGTACCCCATCCCCGCGCCGTGCTGCCACGAAGGGCTTACAGCATCGTCTTGTCCCGCACGGCGCCCTTGTCGGCCGAAGTCGCAAAATGCCCGAACACCTTCAGCGCAAACGACACCTCGCGCTCGCGGTTGCGCGGCTTCCAGCCATGCTTTTCCATCGCGGCACGCCGTTCGGCCAGCACCTCATCGGAAACCACCAGCCGGATCGAACGGTTGGGAATGTCGATGGCGATCTCGTCCCCATCCTCCACCAGCCCGATCATGCCGCCTGCCGCCGCCTCCGGCGACACATGGCCGATCGACAGCCCCGAGGTCCCCCCCGAAAAGCGCCCGTCGGTCAGCAGCGCACAGGCCTTGCCCAGCCCCATCGACTTCAGGTAGCTGGTGGGATACAGCATCTCCTGCATGCCCGGGCCGCCCTTTGGCCCCTCGTAGCGGATCACCACCACGTCGCCGGCCACCACCTTGCCGCCCAGAATGGCCGCCACGGCATCTTCCTGGCTCTCGTAGACCTTGGCCTTGCCGGTGAACCTCAGGATGCTCTCGTCGACACCTGCCGTCTTCACGATGCAGCCGTTCTCGGCCAGGTTGCCCGACAGCATCGCCAGCCCGCCATCCTGGCTGTAGGCAAACGCCTTGCTGCGGATGCAGCCGTTCTCGCGGTCGTCATCCAGCGTCTTCCAGCGCGTG
>JAUNHU010000211.1 GCA_030523825.1 Lautropia sp.
ATGCGTGTACCCGGGCTTGCTGCCCGATTGCGTCAGCCCGCCCGGCTGCGGGGTAGCCTGTTGTACCCCCCGAGGCTACCTGCCTGCCTCCGTTCCATCCGACCTCCTGCCGTCTCCTCCGCGTCGGTGCTTCCACAGCCAGCACCCCTCGGCAATATGTCGATAAAACTAACACCTTCCACGGTGTTTTGTGGGTTGAGATATTGTTGACTCCTATTATCATTTACATTCCTATACTCACATCAAGCAACATCTGTTCAAGAAACACCACATCCCGACCGGAAGGCGATGGAGCTGGCGGCCCTGGCCTCCGGCCCGCCCCTTCTCTGACCCTTATCACCGCCATGTCTTGCATCTTCATGACCCGTATCACTTCGGGCTCGCGCCGGCTGCCCACCCTGCTGCCCGCCACCTTTGCTCCAGCCCTGCTCTGCGCTGCCATTGGGAACGCCTGGGCACAGGACAACACCCGAATCCCCCAGGCCACCACCCTGCCCAATATCGTGGTAACGGCCACCGGCACCGAAGTCGAGGTGAAGGACGCGCCGGCCAGCATCAGCGTCATCTCCCGTGAACAGATCGAATCCAAACCTGTTACCAGTGTCGGCGCATTATTGCGCGACATCCCCGGCGTGACCGGCGGGCTGGCCGGTGACGGCGCACAGGCCAAGATCAAACTGCGTGGCCTGCCTGACAAATACACGCTCATCCTCATCGACGGCAAACGCCAGGGCAACTCCGCCGGTGTCAACTACCGCGACGACCTGGGACCGCAGGATCTGGATTGGGTCTCCCCCGAGGTGATCGAGCGCATCGAAGTGGTACGCGGGCCAATGTCCTCCCTCTACGGTTCGGAAGCGATGGGCGGGGTCATCAACATCATCACCCGCAAGACCGGGGCCAAATGGGGCGGTTCCGTCACCACCAGCTACTCGCGTCCGCAAGATTCCGACAGGGGCGACCGCAAGCAGATCAGCTTCAATCTGAGCGGACCGCTGAGTGAACGACTGGGCCTGCGCATCGGCGGCAACTACAATTACCGCAGCGCCGATGAGGGCGTAGATGGTTTCACCGAGGAATATCAGGCCACCGCCGGCTCACGCAACCTCAGCCTCGACGCCCTGCTCGACTGGCGCCTCACCGATGAACAGACCCTGAGTGTCGATGTCAAACGCGGCGTGCGGCGTGCCATCAACTCCAAGGCCACCCACGTCAACCGCTGGGGGAACGTTGCCCCGGTCGTGCCGGCGTGGGGGCTGGACAAGCTCGAACAGACAGGCTACGGCATTACGCACACCGGACGCTTCGACAACACCAACACACGGCTTTCCGCCTACACCACCCGCTACGAAAGCACTGGCGCCGATGTCGAATACGCGGCCGCGGGCAACAATTCGAAGGAACACATCGTCGAAGGCCAGGTCGACACTCCCATCACCCTGGGCGCGCCACAGGTCATCACCGGCGGCTTCCAGTGGAAGCGCGAAAGCCTGCAAAACGCGGACACCATCGGCCAGATTGCGCTGGACTACAACGGCAACCCGGTGAGCACCAACAAGCTCAGTGCAAGCACCTGGGCACTATTTGCCGAAGACCAGATCTTCCTGCGTGACAACCTGACAGCCACCCTGGGCCTGCGCATGGATCACCACGAAAAATACGGCAGCCACTGGGTGCCACGCGGCTATCTGGTCTACAAACCGGCCGAAGGCTGGACCCTGAAGGGCGGCGTATCGCGCGGCTTCCGTGCGCCCAACCTGAAGGAAAACTCGCCCAGTGCCGCCACCTTCTCGGGCGGAAACGGCTGCCGTGGCCTCGTCAACAACCCCAACTTCGTCGACGATCAGGGACGGCGATATCGCACGGGCGGCTGCTACATGGCCGGCAACCCCGACCTGAAACCCGAAACCAGCACCAACGTCGAGATCGGTGGCGACTGGAGCCACAACGGCTGGGAAGCGGGCCTCACCTACTTCCACACCAACTTCAAGAACCGCATCGGCTACCGCCCGCTGGGCTTCCGCCAGGGCCAGTGGTGGACCATGCAGACCAACGCGGAACGCGCCCGTACTCGCGGCATCGAGGCCAACCTGACCGTGCCGTTGCCGGCGGGCATCACCTGGCGCACCAACGCCACCCGGATGCTGCAGGCCGAGAACCTCGACACCCGGCAGGCGCTGATCGACACCCCAAAACTGAGCCTCGGCAGCACGCTGGACTGGGACATCAGCGACCGCTGGAATGCCAGCCTGTCGGCACAGTACACCGGCCGCCAGCTGCAGGCAGACTCCCGCGGCAACGCCAGCACCTTCGTCAGCGCCTACACCACCATCGACATCGCCACCAGCTACACCCTCAACCAGACCTTCACGGTACGCGGTGGTGTCACCAACCTCACCGACAAGCAGTCACGCGAGGCCGGCAACAACTACGACGATGGCGGCCGCACCTTCTTCATGGGCCTGACGGCGCGGTTCTGACGCAAGCACATCCGAAATGCCGGCTGCCGGCATTTCGGCCGCCCGCGGCATCAACAAAAACAGATGCGGAACACGACAGCCGGCCTGAGCCCCCCTGCTCTGGCTGTTCTTTCATCTCCGCTTCTGGAAGCATGCCAGAATGGCCCGTTTCCAGAGAATCCGATGCTTCACGCGATCCTCGCCATTTCCACGGGTGCCGCGCTGGGCGCACTGCTGCGCTGGGGGCTGAGCGCGGCGCTCAACGGCATTTTTCCGGCCATCCCACCCGGCACCTGGCTGGCCAACCTGCTGGGCGGCTGGCTGATGGGGCTGGCACTGGGCTTCTTCGGTCAGCACGATGGGCTCGACCCCGCCTGGCGGCTCTTTGTCATCACAGGCTTTCTGGGCAGCCTCACCACCTTCTCGACCTTCTCCGCCGAAGTGGTGGCACTCATCCAGCATGACCGGCTGGCAATGGCCGGAGTTGCCATCAGCGCCCATGTCATCGGTTCGCTGATGATGACGCTGCTGGGGCTTGGCACATGGAAATGG
>JAUNHU010000212.1 GCA_030523825.1 Lautropia sp.
CGATGCTTTTCATGAAAGCCGATGCGCGCCTCGCGCAACAGCCCGATGAAGCGCGCCGGCGGATGGGCTCGCAGCGCATGGCGCACGAAATGCGGGTCGGCCGACAGGTACCGGGCCGGGTCATCGCCCTGCAGGTTGGTGAAATTGCAGCGCCCGCCCCCGGAGATGCGGATTTTCTCGCCGATGCGACGCGCATGGTCGAGCACCAGCACGCGCAACCCGCGCTGACCCAGGCGCCCCGCACAATAAAGACCGGCTGCACCCGCGCCGATCACGATGACATCGAATTCATTCTTCACGGTGGCATGATAAGGCCAGGCACCTGCTCCCGGCCTTAGAGCGTGTTATGAACTTATTCGCCCCCGCGAAAGCCCCACAGGGCGTGCAGAACAAGGCGCCAGACCCGCCGAATCCTGGATGGATTCAAGGGGTTGGCAACGCAGTGCTGCACGTCCTGCGGGGCTTTCCCTCTGGGCTGCCTCCAAAACCGCGCGCTGGACAGCGTTGCCACGCTTGACAAGGCGGCCAGCCTTGACGGCGCGTGGCGCCTTGCCAGCACACGGTTTTGGGGGCAGCGCGGGGACGAATAAGTTCATAACACGCTCTACGGCACATCAGTCAGGCAGCGCATGGCCGGCCAGGGTGCATGGGCACCAGCGCAAGGCAGCCTCCTCAAGCGCCCCGATCCTCCGCAGCCCTGCCCGCCGGCACATCCCACCTGTTCAGTACAGTAGCGTGCACGGCCCGTGGCCGATTGGCGGATAATCCCCACCAACATTTCTTGCCGAACACAGACAGACATGCTGGTACTGGGAATCGAATCATCGTGCGATGAAACCGGGGTGGCCCTCTACGACACGGAGGCCGGGCTGCTGGCGCAGGCACTGCACACGCAAGCCGCCATGCACGCGCGCTACGGTGGCGTGGTGCCGGAACTGGCCTCGCGCGATCACGTCGAGCGCCTGACCCCGCTGCTGGAAAGCGTGATGGCCGAGGCCGGCAAACCGCTCACGGCCATCGACGCCATTGCCTACACCCAGGGGCCGGGGCTGGCCGGTGCGCTGCTGGTGGGCGCCTCGGTGGCGACGGCGCTGGCCTTTGCGCTCGACAGGCCCGTCCTCGGCATCCACCACCTCGAAGGCCACCTGCTGTCGCCATTGCTCTCCGACGACCCGCCCGAGTTCCCCTTCGTGGCGCTGCTGGTGTCCGGTGGTCACACGCAACTGATGCGTGTGGACGGCCTGGGCCAGTACACGCTGCTGGGCGAAACGGTGGACGACGCCGCCGGCGAAGCCTTCGACAAGAGCGCCAAGCTGCTGGATCTGGGCTATCCGGGTGGCCCGGCGCTGTCGGCGCTTGCAGCCACCGCCGACATGACCCGGCCCGATGCCCCGACCTTCACCCTGCCCCGGCCCAAGCTGAAAAGCGACGACCTCGACTTCAGCTTCAGCGGCCTGAAAACCGCCGTGCTGACGCAGGTGCGCAAGGGCTTGCCGCCGGAGCACCACCCGTGGCTGGCCCGCGAGGTGGAAGAAGCGATCACCGACGTGCTGGTGGGCAAATCGCTGCGGGCACTGGAAGAAACCGGGCTGAACCGGCTGGTGATTTCGGGCGGTGTCAGTGCCAACCACCGCCTGCGCGCCAAGCTGGCCGACGCCCGGAAGAAGCGCCCCCGCCGCCAGCCACCGCTGGAAGTCCATTTTCCGGCCCTGGCGCTGTGCACCGACAACGGCGCCATGATTGCCTTTGCCGCCGCACAACGCCTGATGGCCGACCCTTCGCTGGCAAGGCGCCCCGACGACGACAGCGCACTGCGCTTCGACGTGCGCCCGCGCTGGCCGCTGGAAGAACTGCCCGCCTGCGCTGCCTGATCCGCCGCGCTCAATCCAGCCGGCCGTGATGCCCCTTGCCCTGATGCTTGCCGGCACGATGTTTGTCATGCCCATCGTCCTGCGCATGGATCTGCGAATCGTTGGCGGCCTTCTTGCTGCCCCCGATCTTCGACTCCTTGCCGCTGAGCAGCTTTTCGATGTTGCTGCGATGACGCCAGATGAGCAGTGCCGACATGATGAGCACCCCCAGCGTGGACGCATTGATGCCCCAGATGAGCCCCCAGTAGATGGGCGCCATGCCTGCCGCCACCAGCGCGGCCAGCGAGGAGTAGCGGGTGATGAAGGCCACGCCCAGCCAGGTCAGCAGCACCATCAGCCCATGAATGGGATTGATGGCCAGCAGCACGCCGGCGGCGGTTGCCACGCCCTTGCCGCCCTTGAAGCCATGAAACACCGGGAACAGGTGGCCGATGAAGGCCGCCAGCCCCACCATCATGATCATCGTGGACGAGAGCCCCAGCGTGGGTGCCAGCGCCTTCGCCAAAAGCACCGCCACCACGCCCTTCAGCACATCACCGGCCAGCGTGAGCGCGGCAGCCTTCTTGTTGCCGGTGCGCAGCACGTTGGTGGCACCGGGATTGCCCGATCCGTAGGTATGCGGATCGGCCAGCCCCATCATTTTGCTCACCACCACCGCAAAGGACAC
This sequence comes from Lautropia sp., assembly GCA_030523825.1. GTDB lineage: Bacteria > Pseudomonadota > Gammaproteobacteria > Burkholderiales > Burkholderiaceae_E > Lautropia. Next base: position 2,539 of record JAUNHU010000212.1, read on the forward strand.
CGAACCGATCAGATAGGCCGCAAGCAGCACCAGAGCCTGCGTGAGGAACGAAGCAGTCGCCATTGTCTTGAAATCCACAAAATAAGGGCACCAGAGCCCGCCACCATGACAGGCAGACAGACCAGGGGCAGATGCACACCAGCCAGCAGGACGCAGCAACACGCCCCATGACCGGCAGCACGGACACTGGCAACCCACAATTACATGTTTCGTGACAGTCTATCGCCTTCTGCAATCATCCGTGCAGATGATGCCCGATGACCACACACCGGGCACGTCAGCCACGCGGATGATGCTGCGCATGCAGCGCCTTCAGCCGCGCGCTCGCCACATGGGTGTAGATCTGCGTGGTGGAAATGTCGGCATGCCCCAGCAGCACCTGAACCACGCGCAGATCGGCCCCGTGATTGAGCAGGTGCGTGGCGAAGGCATGGCGCAGGGTATGCGGCGACAGCGGC
>JAUNHU010000213.1 GCA_030523825.1 Lautropia sp.
GGCGCCTCCGGAAAGAATGCTGCTGCGGCCTGCCGGGTCCGTCAACACTGGCGCCCCGCGGGATGGCCCGCCGGGAAGTCATCGAACGGGCTGGCAGGTCACTGAATCGAACAAAGGAACAAAGCAATCATGGCGGAAATTACCGCAAGTATGGTCAAGACCCTGCGCGAGAAGACCGACGCGCCGATGATGGAGTGCAAGAAGGCCCTGGCTGAAGCCAACGGCGATATGGAGCGTGCCGAGGAAATCCTGCGCGTCAAGCTGGGCAGCAAGGCCAGCAAGGCAGCCAGCCGCGTCGCCGCCGAGGGCGTCGTGGGCATCCACCTCACCGATGATGCCAAGAAGGGCGCCATCATCGAGCTGAACTGCGAGACCGACTTCGTTGCCAAGAACGAGGACTTCCTCGCCTTCACCGCCGAACTGGCGAAGCTCGTGGTCGAGAAGGCCCCTGCCGACGTGGCAGCCCTGTCGGCGCTGCCGATGGCCGATGGCCGCAGCGTCGAGGAAACCCGCACGGCACTGGTCGGCAAGATCGGCGAGAACATGAGCCTGCGTCGCTTCGTGCGCGTCGAGGCCAAGGGCAAGCTGGCCAGCTACATCCACGGCGGTGCCAAGATCGGCGTGCTGATCGACCTGGAAGGTGGTGACGAGGCTCTGGCCCGCGATCTGGCCATGCACATCGCTGCATCCAAGCCCGTCTCGCTGTCGCGTGAGCAGGTTCCGGCCGATCTGATCGCCAAGGAGCGTTCCATCGCCGAGCAGAAGGCTGTCGAATCGGGCAAGCCTGCCGAGATCGCCGCCAAGATGGTCGAAGGCGCCGTTCAGAAGTACCTGAAGGAAGTCACGCTGCTGGGTCAGCCCTTCGTGAAGGATGACAAGGTCACGGTCGAGCAGCTGTTGAAGAATCGTCAGGCCAAGGTCGACTCCTTCACCCTGTACGTGGTCGGCGAAGGCATCGAGAAGAAACAGGACGATTTCGCTGCCGAAGTGGCCGCACAGGTGGCTGCAGCACGCTGATCGTCAACTTTCCGGAGCAAGCATTCTCATGAGCAGCGATTCAAAATCCACAAGTCCGAAGGCAGCATACAAGCGCGTGCTGCTGAAACTCTCGGGTGAAGCCCTGATGGGCGGTGACAGCTACGGCATCAACCGCCAGACCATCCAGCAGATGTGTCAGCAGATTGCCGAGGTCAACAGCCTTGGTGTCGAGCTGGCCATCGTCATCGGTGGCGGCAACATCTTCCGCGGGGTTTCGGCCGGTGCGGCGGGCATGGATCGCGCAACCGCTGACTACATGGGGATGCTGGCCACCGTGATGAACGCGCTGGCCCTCCAGGATGCGCTCAAGCATGAAGGTGTCGAGGCACGGGTGCAGTCGGCGCTCAACATCGAGCAGATCGTCGAGTCCTACGTGCGGCCGAAGGCCCTGCGTTACCTCGAAGACGGCAAGGTCGTCATCTTCGCGGCCGGCACCGGCAACCCGTTCTTCACCACCGACACGGCCGCTGCGCTGCGCGGTGCCGAGATCAACGCCGAGCTGATCCTGAAGGCCACCAAGGTCGATGGGGTCTACACGGCCGATCCGGTCAAGGACCCGTCCGCCACCCGCTACAAGGAAATCACCTTCGACGAGGCCATCATGAAGGACCTGAAGGTGATGGACGCGGCTGCGTTTGCACTGTGCCGCGACCAGAAGCTGCCGCTGAAGGTCTTCTCGATCTTCAAGACCGGCGGCCTGAAGCGGGTCGTCTGCGGCGAGGACGAAGGCACGCTGGTGCACGTCTGATCCCGCGCCTGCTTCGTGGGCCGGCTGGCGCATTCGCGTGTGTCTGACCGGCCATTCCGGACCGCAATCCGAACCGAAATACCGAGAGTTCCATGTCGACCCCCGCAGAAGTCAAGAAATCGGCCGACCAGAAAATGCAGAAGGGCATCGAGTCCTTCCGCGCCAACCTGGCCAAGATTCGCACGGGCCGCCCCCATCCGGGCGTGCTCGATCACATCCACGTCGATTACTACGGCACCTCCACGCCCATCAGCCAGGTGGCCAACATCTCGCTGGCCGACGCCCGCACGCTGAGCGTCACCGTCTGGGAAAAGTCCATGGCCACCGTGGTCGAGAAGGCCATCCGTGATTCCGACCTGGGTGTCAATCCCCAGTCGATGGGCACGGTCATCCGTGTGCCGATGCCGCCGCTCTCCGAAGAACGCCGCCGTGACATCGTCAAGGTCACGAAGCACGAGGGCGAATCGGCCAAGGTGCTGGTGCGTGGCATTCGCCGCGAGGCCAACGACGAGCTGAAGGCGCTCGCCAAGGGCAAGCAGATCTCCGAGGACGACGAGCGTCGGGGCCAGGATGAAGTCCAGAAGCTCACCGATCGCTACATTGCCGAGATCGACAAGTTGCTGGCTGCCAAGGAACAGGAAATCATGACGGTCTGACCAGACCGTTTCGACCGACCTCCCGACCAAGATGAGCTTTTCCAGTTCGACACAGTCCGTTCCGGTGGCCAGTGCCATCCCGCGTCACATTGCCATCATCCTCGATGGCAACGGGCGCTGGGCCACACGTCGCCACCTGCCGCGCGCAGCGGGGCACCGAAAAGGGGTGGAGGCCGTCCGCAAGACGGTCGAGGGGTGCGTCCAGCGGGGGGTCGAGTTTCTCACGCTCTTTGCCTTCAGCTCCGAGAACTGGCGCCGTCCGGCCGAGGAGGTTTCGCTGCTGATGCGGCTCTTCCTCTCGGCACTGCAGCGCGAGGTTGCCCACCTGGGGCGTAATGGCATCCGGCTGCGCATCGTCGGCGACATGTCCCGTTTCGATGATCGTCTGCGCAAGATGATCGACGATGCCGAGTCGCGCACCGCAAACAATACCCGGATGACCCTGACGATCGCCGCCAACTATGGCGGGCGCTGGGACATCCTGCAGGCCACCAATGCCGTGCTGCGCGAGCG
>JAUNHU010000050.1 GCA_030523825.1 Lautropia sp.
ACATCAATTCCATCGCCAACAGCTACCTGCGCTTCGAGCGGCCGCGCAGCATGTTCGCCGCGATGAGCTTCGGCAATTGCGGCTATGCGTTCCCGACCATCATCGGTGCCAAGGTGGCTGCCCCGGATCGTCCGGCCATTTCCTATGCGGGTGATGGTGCCTGGGGCATGAGCTTCGGCGAGATTCTCACCTGCGTGCGCCACGACATTCCGGTCACGGCCGTGGTCTTCCACAACCGCCAGTGGGGCGCCGAGAAGAAGAACCAGGTCGATTTCTACAACCGCCGTTTCGTGGCGGGTGAACTCGACAGCCCGAGCTTTGCCGGCATTGCGAAGGCAATGGGTGCCGAGGGCATCGTCGTCGATCGCCTGGAGGATGTCGGCCCCGCACTGAAGAAGGCCATCGACCTGCAGATGAATCAGAAGAAGACCTGCATCGTCGAGATCATGTGCACCCGCGAACTGGGCGACCCGTTCCGTCGTGATGCACTGTCGAAGCCGGTGCGCTTCCTTGACAAGTACAAGGACTATGTCTGATCCGTGACCCGGACGGGTGATTCCGGGGGCTGGGCCACAGCGGTGCTTTGCGCCCCGGTCTCCCGTTCACCCTTTGTCCTACCTCCCCCTGTCCGGATGACAGGGGGTGAAGGCACGCTCTGCGAAGGGGGGAAGGTACGCCCTCCGATCAAGGCCCTGCGTGGCACTGCCATGCGGGGCTTTGTCTTGTGCGTAAGGCATGGGGTACCAGAAATGTGCCTTGCACCATGGGACTGGCATGTCTGCATGGTGCGAGTCGGGGACCGCTGATCTGCTGAAAGGGGCGGGCGCTCGTGTCATCGCGCATCTGCTGCGCGTGTGTTTGCTCGCGGGCCTGTTTCCGGGCTTTCGGCTCAGCGGTGGCGATGTGAGAGCGTCTGGATCAAAGCCTGCAGCGTGCGGGTGTGCAGCAGCGCTTCGGGCTCCACTGCCAGGCGTTGCGGATAAAAGGCCGAAAGATCCAGCCCGAGGCCGATGCCAGTGGTTTCGATGCCCTGCGCATTCGCGCGGCGGACCATTGCCTGCAGGTGGCTGTCCAGATAATCGGGCTCATTGACCTGGCTGGTAGCGCCCTCCATCGGGCAGCCATCCGAAATCACCCACAGGATGCGGCGCCGCTCCGAGCGCATCAGCAGCCGTTGCGTGGCCCATTGCACGGCTTCGCCATCAAGCCCTTCGCGGTAGAGGTCGGCCTTCAGCAGGCTGGAAACCGCCAGGCGGCGCCGGCGCCAGTGCTGCTCGAATGTCTTGAAAGAAAGATGTTGTCGTTCGGCGAGCCGTCCGGGGGCAGGGGGGCTGCCCGCCTGACGCCAGGCTTTCGTGGCACGGCCGCCGTGCCATGAGGCGGTGGTGAAGCCGAGAATTTCGAACGGAATCTGCACCATGCCGGTAATGCGTGCCAGCATGTCGGCAAACAGTGCCAGCGCCTGCGCATGGGCCTTCATCGAACCGGAGCAGTCGATCAGCAGCGTGATCGCGCAATCGCTTACGGGCCGGGCGTCTTCCTGAAAGAAAATGTGTGATTCGGTTGGCGAGGCCATCAGCCGCGCAAGCCGTCGTCCGTCGATGCGGCCTTCTTCCTGCTGAAAGCGTCGGCTGTTTTCCACGGGGCGAGCCGTGAGCGCCTGCAATTGTCGCGCCAGCCTTGCAAGAGGCGGATGCAGTTCGTGCAGCGCCCGATCCAGTTGCTGTCGGTATTCGGCCAGCAGCGCGGCGCGCACTCGTGAGGCGGCATCAATCTCCTGATCGAATTCGCGGGTGAACACCCGATAACGTTGCAGGACTTCATCCGGGTTTCGGCCTGGGCCAAGGCTTTCAGCCACCGGCAATGCAGCATCCGCTTCCGGGTCGTCATCCATCCACAGGAAAAAGCCCTGTGCATCCTGACGCCGGTTGGCGGGATATGTCTGCGCCTCACGCTGCGCTTCACTGATGAGACGTGCGACGGTGCGTGCCAGTCTGGCCGAGGCCGGTGCGTAGCGCGAAATGTCTTCAGGGTGGCGCACCATTTCCTGAAAATCCTCGCCCAGCACGGGGGCCAGATTGGCGCGGGTGGCCTCCATCGTGTCGAGCACTTCTTCCGGAGCGGAACGTCGCTGCAGTCTGGCCCACAGCATCTGGCTCACGCTGAAAAGCAGCAGGCCAAGATGCGTGTCGATCAGCGGCGAATCATGAAAAGCCAGTGTCCAGCGCTCGAAATGCGTTTGCAGATTGGCCTGCACGCCGGGCAGATGGGCTGGCACCAGACTTTCGACGCGAAGCTGCTCGAACCATTCGTAGAGCATGCGTTCGAGCACCTCGGTGGGTGCGTGGGCGGCATGTACCGCTGCGATGCTGCCCGGGCGCCGGGCATGTGCAGCATCACGCGGCGGCTGTTGGCTGTTGCCGGGTGCATGGTTGGCGCTGTCGTGCAGATTGCCGAAAGCCCAGTGCCGGGCTGGAATATCCGGGGCATGTGCAGCAGCGGGCGCATGGGGCGCGAGCGTAGGGAGGGCCTGCATCTGTTGCTGTGCATCCAGCAACGGTGCCCGGTGCAGCTGCTCTCGCATGCCGATGCCGTCGGCAGCGGCACGCCAGGCATCGAGCCCGTGATGCGGGTCGAGATGCAGATGCGGTGCGGTCCACGGCAGCGGGCTGCCATCGGCGCGCCGCACGTGGCGCTGACCGAAATGCCATCCCTTCTGTTGCGACAGCGCGCGCAGCACGCTGCCGGCCAGCCACTCCAGTTGCTGCTGGCGCTGGGCCTGCCGCTGCGGTGTCAGCGCTGTCGTGCCTGTCCGGGAATCGGTTGCGACGGGCAGGGTTGCAGACGGAGAGGGATGGCTTGCTGCATTCATCGGCATGCCTCCGATCAGCGCAACAATTCGGCCGACAGCGGATCGTGCAGGAAGGATTCGCCCAGCTCCACGTTGAAGCATCGCTGGTAATACTCGGCCACCACTGGCCGTTCCTCGGCTTCGCACTTGTTGAGGAAGCTGTAGCGGAAGGCTTCTGCCGGGTCGGGAAAGATGCTCAGGTTCTCGGCCCAGGTGAGTACCGTGCGGGGGCTCATCAGCGTCGAGAGATCGCCCTGGCTGAAGCCCTGCCGGGTGAGCGAGGCCATCGCCACCATCTGCCGGGCCAGCAGTGCGCCGGCATCGTCCTGCAACACGGGGGCGTGCGCGCGGATGATGGAAACCTCGACATCGGCAGGCAGGTAATTGAGTTGTGCCACCAGATTCCAGCGGTCGAGCTGGGCATGATTGAGGCGCTGCACGCCGTGATAGAGCCCGCTGCTGTTGCCCTGTCCCACGGTGTTGGCCGTGGCAAAGAGCCTGAAAGCCGGGTGCGGGTCGATCACGCGGTTCTGTTCCAGCAGGGTGAACTGGCCTTCCTTTTCCAGCAGGCGCTGGATCACGAACATCACGTCGGGGCGACCGGCATCGTATTCGTCGAAAACCAGCGCCACCGGCCGTTGCAGTGCCCACGGAATGATGCCTTCCTGAAAGCGGATGAGCTGGCGGCCGTCCTCGATGGCGATGGTGTCCTTGCCGACCAGATCCAGCCGGCTGATGTGGCCGTCGAGATTGACGCGCATGCAGGGCCAGTTCAGCCGTGCAGCCACCTGCTCGACATGACTGGATTTGCCGGTACCGTGCAAACCCTGTACCAGCACGCGCCGGTTGTGCTGAAACCCGGCCAGCAGGGCGAGCGTGACGGCCGGATCGAAGTGGTAGCGCGGATCGGCGCGCGGCACGAGGGCATCGGCTTCGACGAAGGCATCGACCATCAGGTCGCTGTCGATGCCGAAGACTTCGCGTACCGATACCCGGTGCATGGGAACGGCGTTGGGCGGGCTTGCGGGCATGGGTGTCTCCTCCGGGCAGCCTTGGCAGCGTGCAATGATCTTTGTTGTACGAGATTTTATCGAAAAACGAAACCATGAGTTCCGTTTTTTGTTTTATCCTAGTGCGTGACAGGCTAAAAGGGCGTGAGCACGACCCTGCGTGTTGGTGCGCATCGGGGCTGTCATCCCGGCCATGTCATTGCGGGCAGGGTGCGCTGCACGCCTGCCTGTCGTGCCGTGGCGGCCCAGGTGCCTGTCCGGTGTATCTTGTCGACCATCTGCCCGTGTGCAGCCCCGTCCGGAGAATTCCGTCATGTCGTCCAGCCCCGCTTCCGGTGCCTTTCGCGGTTTCCTGAAAACCGTCTCGACCTGCACGCCAGGTTTCATGCTGGCCGCCGTCATTGCGGTGGCCGCCAGCTTCGTGTCGGATCATTACGGGGGGCCGCGCTTTCTCTATGCGCTGCTCATCGGCATTGCCTTTCATTTCCTGTCGGACAACGAACGCTGTGCGCCCGGCATCGAGTTCAGTGCCAAGAAGCTGGTGCGTATCGGTGTGGCGCTGCTGGGTGCGCGCATCGTGATGGCCGATGTGTCCGCGCTGGGCGTGTGGGGGATTGTCGGGCTGGTGGCGGCCGTGGTGTTCACCATTGGCTTTGGCGTGCTGGCTGCACGGGTATTGGGGCTCTCGCCGATGCTGGGACTGCTGTCGGGCGGCGGTACCGGCATCTGCGGCATTTCGGCCACCATGGCCATTTCGTCCACGCTGCCGCAGAACGCCGAGAATGAGCGCAATACGCTGATGACCGCCATCGGCATTGCCAGCCTGTCCACCGTGGTGATGGTGCTCTATCCGCTGTGGGTGCGCTGGCTGGACATGAGTGTGCCGGAAGCGGGGCTCTTTCTGGGCGGTGCCATTCACGACGTGGCGCAGGTGGTGGGCGCGGGCAACATCATTTCGCCCGAGGTGGCCAAATCGGCGTCGCTCGCCAAGATGTTCCGCGTGGCGATGCTGGTGCCGGTGGTGTTGACGCTGGCCTTCGTTTTCCGCGGCGAGGTGGCGCGGCAGGCCGCAGAAAGTGGCTCGGCAAACGGAGGCAAGACGCCTGCGCGCCCGCCGCTGCTGCCGTTCTTTCTGGTGATGTTCATCGTGCTGATGATCGTGAATAGCCTGGGGTGGGTGCCGGTGCCGGTACAGTCGCTGGCCGGTGAGCTGTCTTCGTGGGCACTGGTGATCTCGATTGCGGCGCTGGGCGTGAAGACCTCGTTCGAGAAGATTGCGGCGCTGGGCTGGCGGCCGATTGCCCTGCTGGTGGCCGAGGCGCTGTTCGTGGCGGTGCTGATGACGGTGGTGGTGCTGATGATGCGATAGGCATGGGCGCAGCCGGGTTCAAGCAGCAGGCCAGACTGCATGGCATGATGCAGGCTTGTTTCTGGGGGAGACGGGATGGCGGACAAGTCCGGCCGGCATGAGGGGGTGATGTGGCAGGCGCTGTGGGCGCCGTATCGGCAGCAGGGAATGTCGCTGCAGGAGCAGGTTCGGCAGATGCTGGTGGCGGTCATTCTGGAAGGGCTGCTGCCGGCCTCGGCCCTGTTGCCGTCCACCCGTGAGCTTTCCCTGTCGTTGGGCGTTTCGCGCAACACCATCATCATCGTTTACCAGCGGCTCTGTGACGAAGGCTATCTGGTGGCCGAATCACGCACGGGCTATCGGGTGGCCTCCGGCACGGCGGGCTTGCTCGTGCCGCGCGCGCAGCAGCGTGTTGCCACGGCTGGTGCTCCGCGGGCTGTCCGGCCGCCACATGATCCGCTTCCAAGGGGTTTCCTGGCGAATGAAAACGCCCTTCGTCCTCCTGTCGATGTCGTCAAGTCCCCTGGCCGTTGGGCTTTCACCGGCCCCGCCACGCAGCCCGATCTGCTGCCCGATTGGGAAGGCCGCTTGCTGCAGCCACCTTCCCGACAGCGCAACATCCAGAAGCGCCGCGACTGGTACAACTACCCGTGGCCCTTTCTGTATGGGCAATTCGATGCATCGAGTTTTCCCATGGCGGATTGGCGCCAGTGCTGCCTGCGAACGCTGAACGCACTCGCCGTGAACGAGTGGGGGCGCGACATGTTTCTGGAGGACGAACCGGGGCTCATCCGCCAGATCCGCACTCGTCTGCTGCCTCAGCGCGGCATCCATGTCGATGAGGAGAACATTCTCGTCACGGTGGGCTCGCAACATGCGCTGCATCTGCTGGCAGACCTGCTGGTGGACGAGCGCGTGCGGGTTGGCATCGAAAACCCCGGTTATCCGGATGCGCGCAACATCTTCGCGCGTCGTCGTGCGCGGTTGCAGGCGCTGGCTGTGGACGGGGAGGGGGTGGTGCCCTCGCGGTTGATGCATGCCTGTGATTACCTTTATGTGACCCCCAGCCATCAGTGTCCGACGATGGTGCGGATGTCGATGGCACGTCGTGAAACATTGCTGGAAAAGGCTGCCCGGCATGACATCGTGCTGATCGAGGATGATTACGACACCGCGAGTGTGGCCGATCAGCGCCCCATGCCGGCACTGAAGTCCCTGGACCGGGATCAGCGTGTCATCTATCTGGGCAGCTTTTCCAAGAGCGTGGCGCCCGGGCTTCGGCTGGGTTATCTGGTGGGGGCTCGCGAGCTGGTGGCAGAGCTGCGCTGCATGCGAAGGCTCAGCATCCGGCATCCCAATGTCTTCATCCAGCGCGTAATGGCGCAATTTCTGGCAATGGGGCATTACCACAGCCTGCAGCGGCGTCTGGGAGAGGTGCAGGCGGCGCGTGCAGCTTGTCTGCGTGACGCGCTGGCACGGCATCTTCCCATGTGCAGCGTGAATGAAGGGCATGGCGGAACGGCCTTCTGGATTGAAGGGCCACGGGGGCTGGATGCGCGCCGGCTGGGTGAGCTTGCCGAGGGGGATGGCGTGCTCATCGAACCGGGGGATGTCTTCTTCATGTCATCCGATGGAGCCTGTCCGTTCTTCCGGATGGGATTCACCTCGATTGCTGAACGCGACATTGACAGCGGAGTTGCACGTCTGGCAGCGGTGATGGGCAGATTGCGCCGGGAAAACCCGTAAGTGGCGTACCGGAAGACATCCGGTATTTCCCGGATTTCTCGGGGTTTTCACGTGGCTGGTACCAAGGAAAGTCCGCGGCTGGTACTACGAGACTCGATGCACATTCCGTAGCCTCACATGACGACGCACATGCTTTCGGCCCGTGTCAGAAGACGCCGCAATGCCGATGTGGATTGTGTGTCGTGTGGGCTCCGATCAAACGCAAAAAGCCGGGAAATTCACCGACACCGGATCGTGGTGAAAATCCTGGGGGCAAAAAATCCGGAGCGACCCGTCCGAAAGAAGATCAACGAATCCCGATATGTCATCGGCGTGATGAGGAGCGCATTTCATGAGCGACATGAACAACACACCGGATATCGCCTTCCTTCAGGCTTTCAACAAGGCATGGAATGACCACGACATCGAGTCATTGATGCGTTTCATGACCGATGACTGTGAATTTCATGCGGTGGGCGGCCCCGACCTGATGGGCAAGAGCTTCATCGGGCGCGAGCAGGTGCGTGAAGGGTTCATGCTGGCCTGGACGAATTTCCCGGATGCTGCCTGGCTGGACGGCGATCATTTCGTGGTGGGAGACCGCGGCGTGTCCGAATCCACCTTCGTGGGGACGAGGGCTGACGGTACGCGTGTCGAGGCTCGCATGGTGGATGTCTTCACCTTCAAGGACGGCAAGATCAAGGTGAAGAATGCCTTCCGCAAGGATCGTCCGCCGCAGCAGCCAAAATGAAGGAGAAGGCGAGCCATGGATATTGCAGCCGATCTTCGTCAGGCAGTGCGCGTACCAGGTGCGCCGGCAGGGGCCACGCCGGCGCGGGATCGCTACGACCCTGCCTATGACCCGCTTGTGTCTGCGCATCCCGGGCACGGTCGGGACTATGCGCCAACCTACTGGATTGGCACGGCCGGTGATCCACCGCCCGATGACGGCCCGATCGACAGTGATCGGGATTGCGATGTGGTGATCGTCGGCTCTGGTTTTACGGGACTCACGGCGGCGATTGCGCTGGCGCAGGAACATGGGATCCGGGCCACGGTGCTGGAGGCCAACCGCACGGCCTGGGGGTGCAGCACCCGCAATGGCGGGCAGGCACAGTGCGCGTCCGGCAGGTTGAAGCGTTCGCAATGGATCGAGCGTTGGGGGCTGGAGACGGCACTTGCCATGCACCGTGAGTGTCTTGATGCCATGGCGTATTTCAAGGAGATGATCAGCGACATCGACTGCGATCCGCAGCCGGGAGGGCATCTCTACATTGCACACAAGCCCTCGCTGATGCCCGTGCTGGAGAGGGAAGCACGGCTTTTGCGGGATACCTTCGATTATGATGCGCAGCTTCTGGATGCCGATACGGTACGTGGGGGCTTCGTGAACGATCACGAGGCTGCGGGAGCCATGCACGAACCGGAAGGCATCGGCATCCATGCGGGCAAGCTCGCTTTCGGCTATCTGAAGAAGGCAAGGGCGCTGGGCGTGCGGGTGCACCCAGCCAGCCCGGTGCTCGACATTCGGCGCGAGGGAGAACGTTATCTGGTACGCACGCCCGGTGGTGTGGTGCGTGCAACGGCTGTGGGCATGGCAACTGGTGGCTACACCTCGCAACAGCTTCATCCCGAGCTGAAGAACCGGCTTTTGCCGATTCTTTCCAATTCGATCGTGACCCGTCCCCTGACGGAAGACGAGCGCGAAGCCTGCGGCTTCAGGACGCACCAGGTGCTGACGGATACCCGTGTGTTGCGTCACTACTACCGGCTGATGCCTGACAACCGGGTACAGATCGGCAGCCGCAGTGCAATTACCGGGATGGATGCGCCGAAGAAGCAGTATGAGCAGCTGCTGATCGGCAGCCTGGGCCGCAAGTTTCCGTCGCTGGCAGGCATCCAGATCGACTATTCCTGGTGGGGATGGGTGGATGTGAGCCACGACATGATGCCACGGATCTTCCAGCCGAATCCGGCGGAGGCTGTCTATTACGCACTGGGATATGGTGGAAACGGGGTCATGTATTCGGCGCAGGCGGGCAGGCGGCTTGCTCAGTGGATTTCCGGAAGCAAGGTGCCGGACCTGCCCATATTCCAGTCGAGTCTGCCCTATCCGAACGTGCTGAATCTGGTCACGTCCGAGGCTTTTGCACCGTTCCGGCGTTTCGGGCAGCGCTTTCTCTATCGCTGGTATCACCTGAAGGATGAGGTGATGTAATTTCCGCATGCGGGATAACCATCCTGCAACGGCCTGAGGGCCAATAACATGGGGGGTCACACGATGGCTCCCCACAAGGAGACGAACATGAGGATCAGGTACTTCGGCTTTTCGCTGCTGGCGGCAGCGTCGGTGTCGGTTGGCGGTGTGGCGCAGGCTGCCACGCTGAAGATGGCCATTGGTGACGCGCAGGGTGGTACCCAGTGGGAGCTGGCTTCTGCCTTCAAGAAATCGGTGGAGGAAAAGACGAAAAAGAAGACCAAGGTGAGGCTGTTTCCGAATGGTCAGCTGGGCAGCGAGGAAGACACCGTGAACAACGCTGCCATCGGCACACTGGACATGTCGCTGCTGGCCATCAACAACCTGGCACCGTTCTCGCCGTCGCTGGGCGTGCTCACGTTGCCCTACATCGTGCGTTCTGCCGATGAACTGCGCACCGTCATCGAAGGTGACATCGGAAAGGCGCTGGTGGAAGACACCGTGCGTGATGCGAAGGTGCGCATCGTTGGCTGGGCCTATTCCGGTTTCAGGGTGCTGACCAATTCCAAGAAGCCGGTGAAGTCGCTGAATGACCTGAAGGGCATGGTGATACGTGTGCCGAAGAACCCGGTGATGATCGACACCTACAAGGCATGGGGCATCAATCCGTCTCCGCTGTCGTGGTCGGAAACATTCACTGCATTGCAGCAGCGCGTGGTCGATGGGCAGGACAATCCCTACATCACGGTGTCGGCGATGAAGTTCAATGAGGTGCAGAAGTACATCACGCCACTGCATTTCCTGTTTTCCATCGAGCCGCTGATTATCAGCGAATCCCGCTTCCAGCGTCTGAAGCCCGAGGAGCAGCAGGCCATTCTCGATGCGGGCAAGGAGGCCACCAGTCACAGTTTCCAGTATCTGAAGGATACGGAAGACAAGGTGAAGCAGGATCTCGCTGCCAAGGGCATGCAGATCACCCCGCTGGACGACGAGCAACCGTGGATCGATGCCGCCACCAGCAAGGTATGGCCGGCCTTCTATGACAAGGTGGGTGGCAAGGAACGGGTGGATGCAATCCAGAAGGCGCTGGGCCGCTGATTTGTGCTGCACTCCTGATGCCTGACGTTCGCCGTCTTCGGATGGCGAATGGCAGGTTCCCACGAACTGATCCTCACAAGAAGGAGGGTTGCCCATGCCCATCGGAAGACGAATCTGGTCGGTGCTCGATCATGTCGAGGAATTTCTGTGCGCCGTGCTGCTGACAGGCTTCGTGTCGCTACTGTTTGCACAGATCATCTGTCGGCAATTTCTTGATTACACCATTCCCTGGGGGGACGAACTGGCCACCCACATGTTTGTGTGGTTTGCCTATTTTGGGGCGGTGGTGGCGGCCAGGTTGCAGGCCCACAACCGGGTCAGCTTTCAGTTCGGCATGTTTCCACCCATCGTGAAGAAGGTTTCGGAGGCCATTGCCGACCTGATCTGGGTGGCGTTCAACCTGTACTTTGCGTGGCTCGCCTATGACTTCATCTTCTTCCGGATGAACAAGTTCTGGTCGTCGCAGACGCTGGGCTGGCCGATGAGCTATTTCTACATGGTGTTGCCGATTGCCTTCGTGCTGATGTCGGTGCGCATCCTCATCAACAACTATCGTCTGCTGGTGAAGGGCGAGGAGATCGTTGATCCCGAACATGCCGAGATCGACAATCTGATGAACAAGGAAGGGGCATAGTGTCATGGAAGACTATCTGGTCACGATTCTATTTGGAACCTTCCTGGTACTGCTGCTGATCGGCGCGCCGATCACGGTGTCGCTTGCCGTTGCCGCGCTTGCCTCCTACCTGGTTCTGGGTGAGGATCCGGTGGCGATGGTACAGATTGCCTATACCTCGGTGGGTTCCTTTCCTCTGATGGCGCTGCCTGCCTTCGTGCTGGCCGGGGCGCTGATGGAGGCTGCCGGCATTTCCCGGCGGCTTGTGGATGTGGCCGAGGCGCTGGCTGGGCCTGTCACCGGCGGATTGGGCATGACGACGGTACTGGCCTGCCTGTTCTTCGGGGCAATCTCCGGTTCGGGGCCGGCAACGACAGCGGCTGTGGGCATGCTGATGATTCCGGCGATGACCCGGCGCGGCTATGACAAGTCGTATGCCGGTGCTGTAACTGCGGCTTCGGGGGGCATCGGCATCATCATTCCGCCATCCATTCCGATGGTGATCTTCGGTGTTTCGGCGATGGGGCTGCCCGTGCCGCCCGAAGCACTGGAAAAATACGGAGAATTTTCCAGTGTCTCGATTCCAAAGCTCTTTGTGGCAGGGATACTGCCCGGGCTGCTCACGGCAGTCGGCCTCATCGTGATGAACTACATTCTGTCGCGCAGGCACGGGTACAAGGGGCTGACGGATCGCTGGAGCCTTGCAGAACTCGGCACGGCCATTCGGCGGGGCTTTTGGTCATTGCTGGCCCCCTGCGTCATTCTGGGCGGCATCTATTCGGGAGTCTTCACGCCGACCGAATCAGCCGTGGTGGCCATTGCCTACACGATGCTGGTGGGTGTGGTGATGCATCGTGAGCTGACGCTGGCGAAACTGCGTGACGCCTTGCGCGCCACCACCTGGATCACCGGGCGGGTGTTGCTGATCCTGTTTGCTGCGACGGTGTTTGGCCGTCTCCTGGTGGAACAGGAAATTCCTGCGGTGCTGGCCGAGAGCCTGCTGGGGCTGACCGACAGTCTCTCCGTGATCTGGCTGATCCTGATCGTGATGCTGCTGTTCATCGGCATGTTCATGGAGACGCTGGCGGCCATCATGATTCTGGTGCCGGTGCTGATGCCGATCATGTACATGCTGGGGGCAGATCCCACGCATGTGGGCATCGTCATCATCTGCGCGCTGTCGATCGGCTTCCAGACGCCGCCGCTGGGTGAGAACCTTTTCGTGGCTTCGGGCATCAGCGGCATGAAGGTGGAGCAGATTGTGGTGAAGGTGCTGCCCTTCACGCTGGCCTGCGTGTTGGTATTGCTGCTGATTGCCTTCGTGCCGCAGCTTGCCACCTGGTTGCCGACGCTGGCCGGGTATTGATGTGTGCGGGTACCTGTGGGGTACCCGCCTGCAAGAATCCCTGATGGATGACGCTTTCATCCACTTGGGGAAGCTGAGGGAGAGGGAAGAAGAGGGAGCGGGCGCCTGATGTGCGCCCGCTTCAGCATTTGCGGAAGAACTGGCAGATGGGAGATTGCCAGAACCTTTATTGCACCCGGAACAGGTCGTCCAGGTTCCGGGCGTCGAGAATGCGGCCTATCCAGTGGTCGATTTCGTCGGCAGACGCTTGCTGGATGCGAGACTCGGTTTCGTGGGGCAGGGGGCCGAAACGGAGCGTTGCCAGCCGGATCAGGGTTTGCCGGCCGTGCTGCTGGCGGCCCTGCTGAAGCCCCTCCCGGATACCTGCCTGCATGCCTTGTGAGATTCCCCGCTCAAGTCCCTGCTCGATCCCTTGTTCAATGCCCTGTTCAATTCCTCGCTCAATTCCTCGCTCAATGCCTTGCGCGATCCCCCGTTCAATACCCTGCTCAATTCCTTGCTGGACGCCTTCCTGCCAGCCTTGCCGCATGGCTTCTTCGCGGGCCTGGGCAATCGTTTGTGCAATCCGTCCCATCATGTGCTGATTCTCCTGCGGGTAGTGTTGCTCGAACGCCTGGCGCTCATTATCCGCAAGCGGCAGGTAGATGTCGATATAGTCCATGTATTTCAATTGTTTGTCGCGGTTGCGTTCCAGGGCAAGGAGACCGCGCACGGCTTCGGCGTAGATCTCCACCCGTCGGGCGGCGGGGTACTGCATGCTGACGAGGTTCAGGCGCGCCACGATGTTGTCGCTGCCGAGGAAGTCGTCCACGGGAATTTCGGGCAGGATGCAGGCGATGTAGCGGAAGTCCAGATAACTCATTCGCCGGGTGCCCAGCCTGAGTGATCGCGGAATCGACGGGCTGCCCCGCAGGAAGATGACGACCGGCACGATCTGGTCGGTGTTCATCAGTTCGGCGATGGCCACGCAGTAGGAGGCCAGCCGGTGGACGGAGAAGCGGTGAGGGTCGCTTTCTTCTTCGAGCACGAAGACGAGCGCTTCGCGTCGCCCGTCTGGCCAGGTGACGAGCAGGGGAACGTCCAGTTCCAGAAAGCGGTCGCCGAGCCGGTCCTTGAGCTGCTCCTGCCGGATGGGAGTGATCTCGGCAGCATCGTCGATTTCGTCGGCCTCGTCTGCGGCAAAGAAGGCCAGTGCCTGCCGTGGATAGTCGAGGATCAGGTTCTTGAAATTCTGGTCGTGGCTGATGCGTTCGCCCGACCTGTGGCTGGCTGTGCTGGAAGGGGCATCGGTTCCCATGAGATCGGCCTGGGGGTGAGGTGATGCCGATCAGTATCGGGAACGCCCACAGTGGTTACAAGCGGGGTGCTGGCCGGTTGGCCTAGGTGAGGTGGGGGGGCGGGAAGGCTGATTGGGATGCTTGTGCCGGGAAATTACCGCAGCAGGTTGATCAGTGGTACGCCCTTGCTGTTGCGGTATACGTCGAAATCGGCGTCGATGCTGAGGAGGTGCTGAATGCCGAGGCGGTCGGCCAGTTCGGCGATGGAGGCATCGGCCAGGTCCAGTGGCAGGCTGGCGAAGCGCTGGCAGATGCGGCGGACGGTGGGCAGGGCCAGTTCGGGTGGGATGTCGACCTGCACGGCGCCGCGTTCCACCCACAGCAGAAAATCCAGTGCGGCATCGTTGTGGATGCGTCGGGAGAGCAGGGCGCACACTTCGGTGAGCACGGGCCAGGTGGTGACGAGCCGGGTTTGGAGGTGAGCTTGCAACCAGTTGCGCACGGGCGCGTGCCAGCGGTCGGCCGCATTGAACAGCGCGATCAGGGGGCCGGAGTCGATCAGCACGGCACGTGGCCCCTGGGGCATCCACTCGGGGCGGGGTTCTTTCACGCTTGGCGTGAAAGGGTTGGCGTCGTGCGGATGAGCGGGCATGGTGGCATGGGCGATACCGGATGTTGAACCGGCATCAGGGACGGGCTCGGAGCCGGCGCCTGTGGCGCCATGCGCTTTGTTGCGAGGGCGGGAGGCCATGAATCAATGGCCCCGGTGCTTGTCGGCCCAGGCATCGGCCAGGAGCTGGCGACGCTGGCTGGCCAGATCGGCCGGGCCGGCGTGGCGGCCAAAGAGGTCGAGGCCGAGGCTGAAGGCCGAGGGCGGCGTGGCAGGTGCTGCGTTCAGATAGGCAAGCAGTGCGTCACGCATCACGTCGCTGATCGACCGGCCTTCGGCCGCGCAGCGCTGTCGCAGGCTGTGCTCCAGCTCGGGAGGGAGTTTGACGGTGGCGGTCATGATCAGAGTGGGAAAAAATGGTAATAAATCCAGTATTACCGTGAGGAGAGGGAAAGTCAAGCCGAGTCAGCGCAGCGCCCGACGTGCGGCGAAGGAGAGGGCGTCGACGAGGCTTACCAGCAGGATCATGGCGATGAGGACGGTGCTGGTTTCGGGCATGTGAAAGAGGCCGAGGTGGAAGCTGAGCATCTGGCCGAGGCCGCCGGCGCCGACCACGCCGAGGATGGTGGCGGCGCGGATGTTGTTCTCCCAGCGGTAGAGGGTGTAGGAGAGCAGTTGCGGGGCGATCTGCGGCAGGGTGGCCCAGAGCAGGGTGCGGGCCGGGCCGATGCCGCGCTGGCGCAGGGCGTCGGCGGGTTCGGGTGGTGCGTTTTCGATGCTTTCGGCAAAGAGCCGGCCGAGCACGCCGGTGGTGTGCAGTGCCAGTGCCAGGGTGCCGGCCATGGGGCCGAGGCCGGCGCTTACCAGCAGCAGCACGGCCCAGACCAGTTCGGGCACGGCGCGCAGCACGTTGAGCAGCAGGCGGGCGGTGCCGTGGATGACGGGTGTGCCGATGCCTGTGGCGCTGTTGCGGCCGGCGGGGTGGGGCTGAAGATGGGCGCTGCCCGAGCAGGAGGGGGGCAGGGTGTTCTCTGCCGAAGACTGCGCGGGAGCGAAGGGCGCTGCTGCCTGATGTGTGTGCAGGCTGGCGGGCAGGGCCAGCAGCAGTCCGAAGACGAGGGCGAGCAGCGTGCCCAGCAGTGACATGGCCAGGGTTTCGAGGGCGGCCCGGAGGGTCTTGGTCAGGAAGGCGCCATCGTGTGCGGGCGGAAAGAAGCTGCCGATGAACTCGATCATGGTGTCGAGTGCAGCCGGTGTCAGCAGCTCGGCCCATTGCAGGTCGAGGCTGCGGAAGCTGGCGACGATGAGGGCGAGGGTGGCCAGGGCGAGGAGCCACATCGACAGGCGGACCGGGGGGCGGGGTGGGATCGGTGTCATGCGAGTTGCGCGCGCAGGAAGGCGCTGATGCGGTCGGCCAGCCACACCAGCAGCACGAAGACGATGAGGGTGGCGCTGACTTCGCCGCCGGCAAACATCTTGGCTGCGCTGTCGAGCAGTTGCCCCAGGCCGCCGGCGCCGACGAAACCCAGCACTACCGAGGAGCGCACGGCGCATTCCCAGCGGTAGATGGTGTAGCTGGTGAGTTCCTGTGTGCAGGGGGGCAATGCGCCAAAGAACAGCGCCTGCAGGCGGCCGCTGCCGGCAAGCAGCAGGGCGCGGGTGGGCGAGGCGTCGGCGCTTTCGAGGATTTCGGCGTAGACTTTGCCCAGCATGCCGGCGTAGGCAATGCCGATGGCGAGCACGCCGGCGGTTGGTCCGAGGCCCGTGACGCGCACGAGGATGAGCGCGTAGACCAGCTCGGGCACGGAGCGCATGACCACCAGCAGCCAGCGCGCCGCCTGTCGCAGCAGGCGGGGAATGGCTGCCATGCGGCCGCTGCTGGCGCTGATGGAGAGCCGTGCGGTGGCGATGAGGGCGAGCGGCACGCCGATGAGCCAGGCCAGCGTGAGGCCGGCCGTGGCAATGGCGATGGTGCGCCAGGTTTCGGTGAGCAGCAGGTGCAGAAATTCCGTGTCGTGCCGTGGCGGCACGAAATCGCCCAGGAAGCGCAGGGTGACATCGAGGCTTTCGGGATCGAGGAGCAGCCAGGGCCTGAATTCGGTGAGCACCAGCAGGGGCCAGCACAGCACCGCTGCGCCCAGCAACAGCATCCAGCGCCGCAGGGCTGCCGGGTCGCGCAGCGCGGGTGGCGTGCCGGGGGCGTCGGGTGACACGGCGCCGGAGGTGTGGCGCCGTGCGGCATGGTGTATGGGGCTGGTGCGGGTCACGATGGGGAGACCGCCTCGCTGCCGTACAGCCGCTGCAACCGGGCGTCGTCCAGCTGGCTGGCGGGGCCGTCGAAGACGATCTGCCCGGCCTGCAGGGCGATGATGCGCGGGAAACGACGGGCCGCTTCCACCTGATGCAGGCTGCAGACGAGGGTGCAGCCGCGTTCGCGGGCGGTGCGGGTCAGGGTGTCGAGGATGAGGGCGGCACGGGTGGGATCGAGCGCCGAGAGCGGCTCGTCCACCAGCCAGAGTTCGGCCTGCGATGCCAGCAGCCGGGCAAGGCCAACTCGCTGGCGCTCACCGCCCGAGAGCCGGTCGACACGCTGCCAGAGCTTGTCGGGCAGGTCGAGGGTGCAGAGCATGTCGTGGGCCAGTTGTGCGTCGGCACGCGAGGGTTGCCAGAGGGTGCGCAGGCTGCGCAGCAGGTTCATCTGCGGCAGGCGGCCAGCCAGCACGGCTGCCACCACGCGCTGACGCGGTGGCAGCGGCGGCACCTGGGCAGCGTGGAACACGCGGGCGCGCAGGCGCTGACGGGCACGGGTGGAGAGGGCTGCCGGATTGGCGCCCCAGAGAGTGAGCTGCCCGCCTGCAAGTGGCAGGGCATCGGCGAGCGTGAGCAGCAGCGTGGTCTTGCCGGCCCCGCTCGCGCCGATCAGCGCCACCTGTTCGCCCGCTTCGATGCTCAGGTTCAGCGACTGGAAAAGCGCTGGCGCCTGCGCGCCGGCACCCGTCGGCACGATGCGTGCGCCAGCCAGCAGGATGGCCGGTGGCGCAGGCGGGGTGGCGTTGTCCGGCATCAGCGCAGCAGGCCGGCGTTTTCGGCTGCGGCGCGGATGCTGTCGTAATTGCCCGGCTGGGTGGGCACGAAGCGGGTGGCGCGCTGCAGGTCGAGGATGGCCTTGTCGTCGGCTTTGGCAGGATCGAGAGCCAGGAAGGCGTCACGAATCTTGTGTTGCAGCGCGGCGGGCATGTCGGCGTGCACCGTCCAGTTGTAGTCGTGATAGGTGGGCGTGGTGTAGAAAACCTTCACCCGGCTCGGGTCCACCTTTTTCTCGGCCTGGAATTTTTCCCAGACCGAGACGTTGAGCGCACCGGCATCGACCTTGCCGCTGGCCACCGCTGCGATGGTGGCGTCATGGGCGCCGGAGTAGGCCACGCGCTTCAGGTCGCGGTCGGGGTCGATGCTGTTGGCGAGCAGGAAGTGGCGCGGCATCAGGTGGCCGGAGGTGGAGCTTTGCGAGCCGAAGCTGAGCGTGTGGCCCTTGAGTTTTGCCAGGGCGTCGATGCCGCTGTCGGGTTGGGTGATGAAGACCGAGCGGAAGGCTTCGTCTTCGGTGCGCTGCACCAGTGGCACGACCTTGCCGCCCGAGCGCTGCATGGCCTGCACGAAGGTGAATCCGCCGAACCAGGCCAGATCCACCTTGCGGTTGGCGAGCGTTTCGACGGCTGCGGCATAGTCGGTGACAGGCGTCCACACCACCTTCATGCCCAGCTTGCTTTCAAGATATTTGCCGAGCGGCTGGAACTTGCGGGCCAGTTCGGTAGGCGCTTCGTCGGGAATGGCGGTAACGCGCAGCACCTGCTGTTCGGCCAGTGCGGCCGGGGCGAGTGCGGCCAGAGAGAACAGGCTGATGGCGCTGGCCAGCAGCAGGCGGCGGGTGGGAAGAAAGCGGGAGAGGCGCATGGCACAAAATCCGGTAAAGGGGATGATGCCGGATTCTAGCGCTGGTGCTTCGTGAGAACGCGCTGCGTGGTGAAAGAGCTGCTCAGCCCCGTTCGCGCTGTACCTGTTGCTCGGACAGGGATGCGGCGCTGGCGACGGTGCCGTCCTTGTTGTTCTCGCACTTGGTGAAGTCGTTGCCGCAGATGCCACAAACCTTCTCGATGCCGAGGTTGGCAATGCCACCACAGGAACCCGCAATGGGCTTGCGACCGGCCATGACGCCAACGGCCATGCCGGCAACCACCAGCAACATCACGATGAAAGAGACCAGCCAGATCATGTTGATTCTCCTTGGGGAGAGAGGACGCCTCGTCAGCGCTCCCCTTTGTGTGCATGATAGCCCACGCACCAGGTGGGCGCTGCGTGATGGGCCTCATGTCTTTGCCGGCACCCGTGATGCAGATGCGCATGGGGCGTGCGCCAGTTGTCGAACCGCCGCTATTGCGTAGCGGGGTGAGCGCGGGGGCGTTGAAGGTTACGGGGTCATGGCTGAAACCGGATCAGGGCTGGTTGGGCGACTGCGCGGGCGGGTAGAGCTTGTCGAAGGCCGTGGTGGCGCGGGTGATGAAGCGGTCGTTGTCGCGCACGACAAAGAGGGCGGCCAGGTTGTTGCGCACGGCGTACTCGTGGCCGGCATCTGGCCCCAGCACCATCAGCATGGTTGAAAGGCCATCGGCCTGCATGGCTTCGGGGTGGGCCACGGTGACAGCGGCCAGGCGGTGGGTGACGGGACTGAGCGTGCGCGGGTCGAGGGTGTGGGAGAGCCGGCGGCCGTTCACCTCGCGGTAATGACGATAGTCGCCGGAGGTGGAAATGGACTGGCCGTCGAGGGCGATGATTTTCTGTGCCTGGCGAACGTTGTCGATGGGGGCTTCGATCGCGACACGCCACGGGCTGCCGTCGGGCTTTTTGCCGTTGCCGCGGATTTCGCCGGTGACTTCGATCAAGTAGCGCTGGATGCCATGACCGGCCAGCATGCTGGCGATGCGGTCGATGGCGGCACCGGCCGCGATGCTGTTGAACTCGATGCTGATGGGGGCGTTCTTGCAGAGGCGGTTGTTGTCGATGCGCAGGTGCTGCTGGCCGACCTGGGCACGCAGGGCGTTGAGCGTGTCGGCATCCGGCTCGGGGGGCGTGGCGGGGGCCTGTTGCAGGCTGTCGATGGTAACGCCCTGCTTGCCGGGGGTTTCGGGGGCGGATGCCTGGCCTGAGCCGGCGGCCGCATCTGGTGCGGAGGAGGTGGCTTTCTGTCGTGCAGCCTTTGGGCCGAAACCCCAGGCATCGAGGGCGGGCAACAGCGTGATGTCGAACGCGCCCTGACTGCTTGCTGCCAGCGTGTGGGCATAGCGTGCCAGGTCGATGGCTACGGCGGGCATCGACAGACAGATTCCGGCGGGCGCGGCATTGAAGTGGGCCACATCGGAGTCATCGCGGTAGGTGGAAACCGCCTTGTCGATGTCGCCCAGAATTTTCTGCACTTCGGTCTGGATTGCGGCGGCGTCTGGCGCGCTGCCTTCGCGCACGAAACTCACCTGCCAGGTGCTGCCCATCGTGGGGCCGCTGATCTTTTCCACCTTCGGCTGGCAGCCGGCGAGCAGGGCGGCTAGGGGGAGGGCGAGCAGCGGCGTCATCCGGCGGGCAAACATCGCAGGCATGTGTCGGCGCACTGAGGCGTGGCGCGTGATGGTGGCAGGGGATGGCGACGGGGGCGCGGCGGTGTCTTTCTGCCACGGAGTATGGCCGGTGGCAGGGCGAAGGGGCGAGGAGGCGGATGACATGGCGGGACTTCAGGCGGTTCTTCTGAGGTATGCCTGATTTTGCCAGTTTGGAGCTTGCCGCGTTTGGGGTGCCCTACCGGTTAGGATTGACCAGCCCGCCTTGTCATCGCTGCTCCCGAATGTGGTGTTTCAATAATGTCTCCACCTCGAAAAGGAACGCTCTGATAGATGCGCCAGATTATGTCTTTGATCTGTTTGGTTTCAAAGGGCGTTGCATATAATTTCTAGATATTGTGGCAGTTTTGGTCCATAAATGGGGTCAAGGTAATCTCTATTTGTCCACGGCATGGCGTCGCCGTTGTTATATCTTTTAAGGGAAAAGTTGTCTTGGTTTTCTTCGAGCCATTGGGAGGGCGCAATGGTCTTTCTTTTGCAATTCACCATCGCAGTTTCGTAGTCTTCCGTTTTCGTTAGATCCCGTTCTCCATCTTCATTTTCCTCTCTGGCAACGAACTTCAATTCGACGATGTTGAGTTTTTGGATGCGATAGTCGATAAGTAGCTTGTAGTCGGCCACGCTTGAGCCCACATTGAAGTATATTCGTGTGCCAATAATTCCATAGTTGAATTTTTCTGCTGGCTCTGATGCGAATCCTTGTGAAAAGGTTCCCGTAACGAGTAGGGCGATAAGGAGATTGGTTGTTTTCATGATGAGATGGCGTTGGAGGAGCTATCCACATGGGGCGGTTAGTCGTTTTGCGTGTTGACGCCCCCCAAGCTTTTGGATTTTGTTTGTGATGGAAGTCAGCGCAGAAGTTGCGCAGGGATGACGTTGAGCCTGTTCAGCAGGTTGGCGGATTTTTTGTCGAACGTGGCAAAGCGCCTGGCGCCCAGGGTTTTGGCATCGTGGGCGATTACGCCATCTGCGAAATCTCCGCCTGCGCGCAGCATGGCCAGGCCTGTTTCAACTGCGGCGCGGGATGTTTGCACGTTGTCGGCGCCAATCAGGATATCGAGTGCGTCGGCGATGGCTGCAGGGGTAAGTTTGTAGCCTTGCCGCAGAACCCAGACGACTTCGCACAGGACGGGCAGGGGGACGATGAGAAGATCTGCCTCGTGTACCAGTGTTCGGGCAATTTCAGCCTGTTGTGGCTCGTCTGCCAGCAGGTAGCGTAGCAGGACATTGGTATCGACGGCTGTCTTCATGTGTCTTCAGCGTTTCCTTTCGCCCAGCCCTTGTGCGCGATTTCGTCCATTTCCTCCAGACTGAGCACGATGTTGCGGGTGTTGCGTGGCTTCAGGATGCCGAAAGCCCGGTCGATGTCATGCCCGCGTTGTGTCGCCTGAATGATGGCTCTACCGTCGGGGAGTGTCTCTACGGAAATTTTCTGGCCGGGCTCTACGCCGAGGTGACGTAGCAGCTCCTGTCTGAATGTGACCTGGCCTTTGGCGGTGATCGTCAATGTCGTCATGTTTGCACGCTCCGAGCGTAGATGACGAGAATGGTAAGGCATTTGAGCCTTACCGAACAACTCCCGTTCGCTCATAAGCGATGCCCAAGCTGTGTTTTTGCTTGCCATGCTGCATCAAGAAGAGAGCCGAAGCTCCCTTTTTGGGAAAGTCCTTTTGCCAGCAGGCTTAGGGTGAGTGAAGGGGAGGGGCGCGAGCAGCTACCAGTCCACCAGGTCATCGCTACCGCCGAAAACGGCGGGAAAGGTCTGGTAGTGGGGCAGATCGTCCACCACCGGGA
>JAUNHU010000051.1 GCA_030523825.1 Lautropia sp.
CCGCGTCCGGCGGTGATCCAGTGCAGTCCGCCGGGGCGAACCAGATCGGGGTTTCCCATCGAATGGTGATTGGTGAGCCCGGTCTCCGAGTCGCACAGCAGGTAGGACAGGGCTGACATGTTGGCGTGGGGGTGCGGCGGATAGATCTGCCCGTTCATCCAGTAATGTTCGACGCCAATGAAGGGCGAAATGAAGCTCGCCTGACCTCGAAGACTGAGGGTCTGCATGCGTCCGCCGTGACTTTCACGCTGCATGCGGGCGATGACGACATCGGAAGATCTGATGGTTCTTGCGTTTCTCATGCAGAAATTCTTGCATCATCCCGCCGGGCGAGCCGGGACAACCTTATTTTGTCAGCAGAGTAAATGGCGCAAGATTTTGAAATGATTTTGAGGGTGAAGGGCGAAGGGCGAAGGGCGAGGAGCGAAGTACAAAGTACATTCACCCTTGGTGAAGGGCTTTGCGTCAGTCCATGGACAAGGACGCATGAAAGGCTGAAGCCCCGGTCAGATGGGGGCCGTGTGGAAAGCCCGGTAGACGGCGCCTTGGCGGGGCTGTGCCGTATAGGGGCTGCATGACGGATGCCTCTGGGGTGTGGGCAGCCCTGTGAATGATCTTGTGGACTACCCTGTGGACGACACTCCGCCTGTGGATAACATTGTGAACAGGGCTGTGGGGTTGCAGTGAAAAGGCTGTGAGTTGCCTGTGGATGAAGCCTGGTTGTGGGCAGGTCTGTGGAAATATTGGTGACTGGGCGCTGTTGATGCCTGCCATGCACTCGATGGTGCTTGCCAGCGATGGACGACATCCGTGTTCCGCTGGCGCGGGGGCGTCAGTTTGCCCGTGCCTGGGGTTCGGAATACGTGATGCTGGGTTCCAGAGGTCACATTGGCAGTGACGCAAGACTCGGCATGTGGCCCGAGGGGCAGGCGTTGCCGCAGCGTTTGCTTGAGACTGGAGCCTGAGCCGCACACCAGCTGCGGGCGAGCGGGATCGCCGGTGAAGGAGGCATGATTTTCCGGATCTTTCTCCCTCCCTTTGGTTCAGATGCTGCTGGTCGTCAGTGCGTTATGCTCAGCGTCGAGCCAAGGCGGATTCTCCGCATACATTTCGGAAATCAGCGTCTTGATCGTCGGGATGTACCAGGAGTCATCGTTCAGCCTATGGCTGAGGATGATCGGGGAGGTTGCTCGTTCATCCTGAATGGGTCGATAACAGAGATCGCTGCGAATACGCGCTGCGGAGGGAATGATGCAGATGCCGGCTTCCGCTGCCACCAGCCCCAGGGCTGTCTGTAATTCCTTCACCTCCTGGACCTGTGTGGGGAAGACATCGTGTTCATTGAGCAGACCGAGAATGTGGTCCGCGAATCCGGGTCGTGTTTCCTTCGGAAAGACGATCAGCCGTTGGTTGCTGATGTCTGTCAGCGCAATCGGGCCTTTTCCCTGCGCTAACTCGAATGCAGGCGGAATGGCAAGCACAAGTTTTTCTTCACGAAGAATGATTCGTGATACGGATTGATCATTGCTGTGCATGCGACCAAACCCCACGTCGATTCTGCCCGATTTCAGGGCGCTTATTTGCTGGATGGAACTGAGTTCGACGAGCTGAATATCCACCTCTGGATGGTGTTGGCGCAGCTTTCTGACCAGTCCTGGCAGACCTCCGTACAAGGTCGAGGCCACAAAGCCGATTGACAGGGTCTGTTTATGTCCCAGGGCTACCTGCACGGTGGTCCTTTTCAATTGCTCCACGCGGTAAAGAAGCTGAATGGCCTGCTCATAAAAAACGCGGCCTGCTTCCGTCAGCCGTAGCGGTCGGCTGTCGCGCAGGATCAGTTGTGCGCCTAGTTCTTCTTCCAGCAACTGAATCTGTCTGCTGAGCGGTGGTTGCGCAATATGCAGCCGTTCTGCTGCGCGTGTGAAATTGCGTGTTTCGGCAACAGCGATGAAATACCGGATTTGGCGAAGATCCATGAGGGTATACCACTATGAATGATCTGGCACGAGTTTAAACGTATGAATTACTGGAAAAAAGCGGCTTTCATACCTTTGAGGTATCGAATCTAGATCAATTTGGTGTTGGATGGATTCGCGGGGTGCGTTGTTAAATGCAAGCCATGAAGAACGCAACGCAAACCCATTTTCCTGACGCGACGGTCCGCATCGAACGGGTCGAAACCATGCTGATCGACCTCCCCACGATCCGTCCGCACAAACTGTCCGTCGCAACGATGAACGGTCAGACGCTTATGCTGGTTCGAGTGCGATGTTCCGACGGCACCGTTGGCATCGGCGAGGGAACCACCATCGGTGGCCTGGCCTATGGCGCAGAGTCGCCTGAAGGTATGAAGCTTGCAATCGACACCTATTTTGCTCCATTGATGATTGGTGCCGATGCCAATCGGATTCCCGCGCTCATGGCACGCCTAGACAAGACCATTCAAGGAAACCGTTTTGCCAGGAGTGCCATCGAGACGGCGTTGTTCGATGCAAAGGGGCGCCGCCTCGGCTTACCTGTGTCCGAACTGCTCGGCGGTCGTGTGAGTGATCGTCTGCCGGTGGCTTGGACGCTTGCATCAGGTGATACCGGGCGTGACATCGAGGAGGCCCACAGGATGCTGGAGATGCGGCGCCACCAGATCTTCAAGCTGAAGATCGGTTTTCGCCCGGTCGAGAAGGATGTCGCTCATGTTGCAGCCATCAAGAAGGCCGTTGGTGATCTGGCATCGGTGCGGGTGGACGTGAACATGGCCTGGAGCGAGATGCAGGCACATAGGGGGCTGGCGGGGCTTGTCGAAGCAGGTTGTGAACTGGTCGAACAGCCGGTTGCCTGCCCGCAGGCACTTGCCCGTCTGAAAGGACGCTATCCGATAGCAATCATGGCGGACGAGTCCCTGACAGGTCCCGCATCGGCTTTTGCTTTGGCCCGTGAGGCCAGTGCAGATGTCTTTGCCATCAAGATCGAGCAATCAGGCGGCCTGCAGGCGTCTCAGCAGGTTGCGGCGATTGCCGATGCGGCCAGGATAGAACTCTATGGCGGGACGATGCTGGAAGGGGGCGTGAGCACCATCGCTTCAGCCCACGTCTTTTCCACTTTCCGGAAACTGCAGTGGGGAACCGAGCTGTTTGGACCGCTACTGCTGACAGAAGAAATCTTGGAAACGCCCCTTGAGTACAAGGATTTCCATCTGACGGTACCCAGCAGGCCGGGGCTTGGCATCGAACTGGATGAGGACAGGCTCAGTCACTTCCGCCGGGACTCAAGCCGCGTGAGTGTCGGTGCTGCCATATCAGCGGCGTCATGAGGTTCAGGACGCAGACGGTCGTCTCGGAGAGCGACTTTTCAGCCGTTGCTTCGTGCAACTTTATCAACATCAGGAGACAGCAATGAGCGTAAAGATCTTTGACACCGCGGAAGTTCAGCAATTTCTCAGGCTGGCCAGCGGTCTGGAGCAGGAATGCGGCGATCCTCGTACCAAGCAAATCGTTCATCGTATTGTGAGCGATCTGTTCAAGACGATCGAGGATCTGAATATCACGTCGGACGAGTACTGGGCGGGTATTGCCTATCTGAACCAGCTGGGCGCAAACCATGAGGCAGGGCTTTTGTCACCAGGGTTGGGCTTTGACCGCTATCTCGACATGCGCATGGATGCCCAGGACGCTGCCCTTGGGGTGCAGCACTGTACGCCGCGAACCATTGAAGGGCCGCTTTATGTAGAGGGCGCGCCAGTTGCCCAGGGATTTGCCAGACTGGACGACGGCAGTGATGATGGTCACACTCTCATCATGCACGGCTTGGTTCGTGACGCGAAAGGCAATCCGCTTCCTGGGGCAAAGGTGGAGGTGTGGCATGCCAACACCAAGGGTTTCTACTCGCATTTCGACCCCACCGGGGAACAGAAGCCGTTCAACATGCGCCGTACCATCATTACCGATGAGAACGGTCGCTACAAGTTCCGCAGCATCGTGCCGAAGGGATACGGATGCCCACCTGACGGACCAACCCAGCGTCTGCTCGATCAGCTTGGTCGCCACGGAAACCGTCCTGCACACATTCACTTCTTCGTGACAGCTGACGGACATCGCAAGCTGACCACCCAGATCAACATCGACGGTGATCCGCTGGTGAATGACGACTTTGCCTATGCCACGCGCGAGGGGCTGGTGCCGCCGATCATCGAGCGGACTGATAAGGCCAGCATCGAGGCCGAAGGTCTTGATGGCCCGTTTGCCGAGATCGTTTTCGACATCCGTCTGAGCGCATTGGTAAACGGTGTCGACAACCAGATCGTCAATCGTCCCCGTCTGGCTGCCTGAATCGCTCGCAGAGCGGATTTGATGGCTTCATTTTGCCCCGATGCGGTCTGAGCTTACAGCTCGTCGACTGGCGGGCAGCGGTTCGCTGCAGGGGCATGCCCTGAATGCAAGGAGAGAGCATCATGACTGGTATTTCATTTCCCGATAAATACCAAGAGGTCGAAAGGCTGCTGGAAGATGCGCTGCAGGATGACAAGGAGCGCGGTGTCTTCCGGTGCAGGCGTGACATCTTCACCGATCCGGATCTGTTCGAACTGGAGATGAAACACATCTTCGAGAGCAATTGGGTCTATCTGGCACATGAGAGTCAGATTCCTGAGACCAACGACTACTTCACCACCTGGATCGGCCGGCAGCCCATCGTCATTACCCGGGCGAAGAGCGGGGAGCTGCACGCAGTGATTAACGCCTGCGCGCACCGTGGCGCGATGCTCTGCCGTCGCAAGCACGGCAACAAGGGAAGCTTTACCTGTCCGTTTCATGGATGGACATTCTCCAATACCGGCAAGCTGCTCAAGGTGAAGGACGAGAAAACCACTGAGTATCCCGTTCAGTTCAACAAGGATGGTTCGCATGATCTGAAGAAAGTTGCGCGCTTTGAGAGCTACAAGGGCTTTCTTTTCGGCAGTCTGAACCCTGACGTGCAGCCTCTGGAAGAGTTCTTGGGTGAGACGCGGGTTCTCATCGACCAGATCGCCGATCAGGCGCCCGAAGGACTGGAAGTGCTGCGTGGCAATTCGTCCTACATCTATGACGGAAACTGGAAGCTCCAGATGGAGAATGGTTGCGACGGCTATCACGTCAGTTCCGTGCACTGGAACTACGCCGCTACGATGGGGCGTCGCGCCGAGGGGGGGACCAAGGCAGTCGATGCAAACGGGTGGAGCAAGAGCGTTGGCGGGGTGTATGGGTTCGAGAATGGCCATATCCTGCTCTGGACGAGGACGATGAACCCGGAAGTGCGTCCGGTCTACAACCAGCGAGAGACATTGAAGGAGCGGCTGGGGGAAAACACGGCTGAATTCATCGTCAGCCAGACCCGAAACCTGTGTCTTTATCCGAATGTCTACCTGATGGACCAGTTCTCGACGCAGATCAGGGTGACACGGCCGATCAGTGTCGACAAGACGGAAGTCACCATCTACTGCTTCGCACCAAAGGGAGAAAGTGCCGAGGACCGTGCCACCCGCATCCGGCAGTATGAGGATTTCTTCAACGTTTCCGGCATGGGAACCGCCGATGACCTTGAAGAATTCAGGGCCTGTCAGACTGGGTATGCCGGCAGGGCTGCTCCTTGGAATGACCTGAGTCGCGGTGCTCCCCTGTGGGTGCAGGGGCCGGACGAGAATGCCAGGAAAATGGGCATCAAGCCCTTGTTGAGCGGCGAGCGCAGCGAGGACGAGGGGCTGTTCGTGTGCCAGCATGAATACTGGCTGAAACAGATGCGCAACGCCGTGGCCCGGGAACGCATGGGAGAGGCAGCATGAACGTCGATTACAACGCCATTTGCTCGTTCCTGTATCGGGAGGCCCGCCTGCTGGATGACCGACAGTGGGATGAGTGGCTGACACTGTATGCGGAGGACGTGGTTTACTGGATGCCCTCCTGGGACGACGATGACCAGATCACCGAAGATCCGCAAAGTCAGATTTCGCTGATCTACTACCCGAATCGCAACGGTCTGGAAGACAGGGTGTTTCGCATCAAGACCGAGCGTTCGGGTGCATCGACACCGGAGCCGAGAACCTGCCACATGCTCGCCAATATCGAGGTGGTGGAGGAGCGGGAGGACGTAGTGGATGTCCGCTACAACTTTCATACCCTGAACCATCGTTACAAGGTGACGGATCAGTTCTTCGGAACGACGTACGTAACGCTGAGAAAGCATGAGGGAGGGTTCCTGATCTCGCGCAAGAGGATCGTCCTGAAAAACGATTACATCCGTCAGGTCATTGATGTTTACCACATCTGACCTGGTCTGATTGATCGACGTGTCAAAGGCAAAGGAGAGAACGATGACTTACCGCATTGCCCTGAATTTCGAGGATGGCGTGACACGCTTTATCGAGTGTGCCGCCGCCGAGAAGGTTCTGGATGCTGCATTTCGCCATCGCATCAACCTGCCGATGGACTGCTCGGACGGTGTTTGCGGAACCTGCAAGTGCAAGGCGGAGAGCGGATCTTATGATCTTGGAGAAGATTACATCGAGGATGCGCTGAGTGAGGACGAAGCCGATGATGGCCTGGTTCTCACCTGTCAGATGATTCCCCGTTCGGACTGTGTGATCTCCGTTCCAGTGCCTTCCACTTCCTGCAAGACGGGAATGGCCAGTTTCCAGGCAATCGTAAGCGAGGTGACGCCCTTCGGTGATGCTGCTTATGAACTGGTTCTGGACACTCCCGACGAAGCACCCGGATTCCTGCCCGGGCAGTATGTGAACATCGGTGTGCCGGGAACGGATCAGAAACGGTCCTATTCCTTCAGTTCCCAGCCCGGGGAGAAGCGCTTGAGCTTTTTGATCCGTCATGTTCCGGGTGGCTTGATGAGTTCATGGCTGAAGACCGCTGAGAAGGGGCAGAGGCTTGACGTGACCGGGCCAATGGGAAGCTTCTTCCTGCGCCAGGTCACGCGCCCAATGCTGATGCTTGCCGGCGGCACGGGGCTGGCTCCTTTCCTGTCGATGCTCGACGTATTGGCGAGGGAGGGGAGCGGGCAGCAGATTCACATGATCTATGGTGTGACACGTGACCAGGATCTTGTAATGGTCGACCGTCTCGAAGCCCATGCTGCACGAATTCCAGGGTTTACTTTCAGTACCTGTGTGGCCGATCCGCAATCGACGCATGAGCGCAGGGGATATGTCACCGACCACATGCCTCCGGAGCTGCTTCATGGGGGCAATGTCGATGTCTACCTCTGTGGACCTCCACCGATGGTGGAAGCCGTACAGAAGTATTTCCGTGCGGAGGGCATCCAGCCCGCGAACTTCCATTACGAAAAGTTCACGCCGAACTGATCGCACTGTCAAACGGTATCGGAGGACATGTCATGAGCAGTCGGTTTGGCGGGAAGGTGGTGATGATCACCGGTGCGGCGCAGGGGATCGGGGAACGGGTGGCCGAGCAGGCCGCCCGGGAAGGCGCGAAGCTTGCACTGGTCGATCGTTCACCATTGGTTCATGAGGTGCGGCAGCGGTTGCAGGAGCGTACCGATGTCATTGCCATTGAAGCCGATCTGGAACATTTCGAGGGTGCTGAACATGCAGCGGAGACAGCGTTCAGGCATTTTCGCCGCATCGACGTTCTGGTCAACAACGTTGGGGGAACCATATGGACCAAGCCCTACGAGCGTTATGGGCCGGAGGAGATAGAGGCGGAGGTTCGCCGCTCCCTGTTCCCGACGCTCTGGGGGTGCCGGGCGGTTCTGCCCTACATGTTGAAGCGCAAGGGGGGGGCCATCGTGAATGTTTCCTCGATAGCGACTCGCAGCATCAACCGGGCTCCCTACGGTGCAGCAAAGGGGGGCGTCAATGCACTGACGGCCTGTCTTGCCTTCGAGAACGGCGAACGTGGCGTTCGAGTGAATGCGGTTGCGCCGGGCGGAACGGATGCACCGCCGAGGCGCATTCCGCGCAATACCGCCAGATTGGGGAGAAAGGACAGGAACTGGTATCAGCAGATTGTCGATCAGACTGTATCGAGTACGTTGATGAAACGTTACGGCACGCTTGATGAGCAGGCGGCTGCCATCCTCTTTCTGGCTTCGGACGAGGCTTCCTACATTACGGGGACTGTGCTTCCGGTCGGCGGTGGCGACCAGGGGTGAGGCTTCAAGCTTCAGATGCTGAATGGTTCCTGATGGATGGGGTTCCGTCCGGGGCAGCAGGGGTTTTGCGTCCTTTCGCAGGGAAAGGTTTCGCAAGGGGAATATCATGAGAAAGGTAGAGGTCAACCAGATCATCGACAATGCCCGTTTCACGGGCTTTCACTGGATGGTGATGTGGCTGTGCGCACTGTTGCTGATATTTGACGGATATGATCTGTTCATCTATGGCGTCGTGCTGCCGGTGCTGATGAAGGAGTGGAACCTGACGCCGGTTCAGGCGGGGGCATTGGGCAGCTATGCGCTGTTCGGCATGATGTTTGGTGCGTTCCTGTTTGGAACGCTGGCCGACCGTATCGGCCGGAAGAGGGGGATTGCCATCTGCTTTCTTCTGTTCAGTGTGGCAACCTTTCTCAACGGCTTTGCAACCAGTCCGACCGAATTCGGCATTTTCCGGTTTGTGGCCGGCTTGGGTTGTGGAGGGCTGATGCCCAACGCGGTGGCCCTGATGAACGAGTACGCACCCAAACGTCTTCGTGGAACGCTGGTTGCGGTGATGTTCAGTGGCTACTCCCTTGGGGGCGTGTTGTCTGCTGGGCTGGGAATCTACATGCTTCCCCGCTACGGCTGGCAGGCAATGTTCTTCGTTGCGGCCATTCCGTTGCTGTTGCTGCCCGTCATCCTGTGGAAATTGCCGGAGTCCATTGGTTTTCTGCTGAAGCAGGGGGAGGAAGGCAAGGCAAAACAGCTGGTTGGCAAGCTGGATGGTTCCGTTAGGCTGGGTCAAGATGACCAGCTAGTAACGGTCGAGGCTAAGGGCGTCAGCGCACCGATGTTCGATCTTTTCAAGGGAGGGCGTTCGGTCGGCACTTTCATGATCTGGATTGCCTTTTTCTGCTGCCTGCTGATGGTGTATGCGCTGGGCTCCTGGTTGCCCAAGCTGATGGCCAATGCAGGGTACAGTCTCGGGTCCAGTCTGTCATTCCTGCTGGCGCTGAACTTTGGAGGCATGGCCGGGGCCATTTTCGGCGGCTGGCTGGGTGACCGTTTCAGTCTGCCGAAAGTGGTGGTGGCTTTCTTTGCCTTGGGTACGCTTTCCATCGCCTTGCTGGGATTCAATAGTCCGACGCCGGTTCTGTATCTGCTGATTACCATTGCGGGCGCCACCACCATCGGGACGCAGATTCTGCTGTATGCAACTACCGCACAGTTCTATCCACTGTCGATGCGTTCCACGGGCTTGGGCTGGGCGTCGGGGATCGGACGAACGGGTGCGATCGTTGGGCCGCTGCTGGGTGGTTCGTTGATGGCAGTGGCACTGCCGCTGAAAATGAATTTCCTGGCATTTGCAGCTCCAGGGTTGCTGGCCGCGGTTGCCATCGGGGTGCTTGCGGTTCGGGAAAGGCGTGCAAATCAGGGAAGTGCCGCTCCGACGTGTAGCAACGTACATGCCGAATCTGTAACGTCTTCTGGCAACGTTTGACAGGGCATCCACCATCTGAGTGTTGAGTTAACAAGGAATTTTCATGATTGACAAGCGCGTGAAAGAGGTGGCGGACGCACTGAGGGATGTGCAGGATGGTGCAACGGTACTGGTTGGAGGGTTTGGTACTGCTGGCATTCCGGTGGAGCTTATCGATGGTCTCATCGAGCAGGGAGCAAAGGATCTCACCATCGTAAACAACAATGCGGGCAATGGCGATACGGGTCTGGCTGCATTGCTGAAGACAGGGCGGGTACGCAGAATCATCTGCAGTTTTCCCCGTCAGGCAGACTCCTGGGTTTTCGAGGAACTCTACCGCTCGGGAAAGATCGAGCTCGAACTTGTGCCGCAAGGCAATATGGCAGAGCGTCTGCGTGCCGCAGGGGCTGGAATCGGGGCCTTCTTTTGTCCCACTGGCTATGGAACAGAGCTGGCAAAGGGTAAGGAAACACGCTTGATAGATGGTCGCTGGCATGTTCTGGAAACGCCCATTCATGGCGACGTGGCGCTGATTCGGGCCGAGCGGGGCGACCGTTGGGGAAATCTGAGTTATCGGATGGCTGCGCGCAATTTCGGTCCGGTGATGGCAACGGCTGCCAGAACCACCATTGCCACGGTGTTCGAGATGGTGGAACTGGGGCAGATGGATCCGGAGAGCATTGTCACCCCCGGGATTTTCGTTCAGCGCGTGGTACAGGTGCCGCGGGTGAAGACCGAGGCAGGTGGCTTCAAGGCTGCCTGATCGACACATGCTGACAGAGTGAACAAGGGAACAGATGATGACTGAAAAGTATCGACGCCGTACGAAGGATGAGCTTGCCGCGCGTGTGGCGCGGGACATTCACGATGGTGCCTACGTGAATCTGGGAATCGGCATGCCGACGATGGTGGCCAATCACCTGCCAGCCGGGGTGGAGGTCATCCTCCACAGTGAAAACGGCATTCTGGGCATGGGGCCTGCACCGGAGCAGGGGCAGGAAGACTACGATCTGATCAATGCCGGAAAACAACCAGTGACAATGTTGCCGGGTGGTGCCTTTTTCCATCATGCCGACAGCTTTGCAATGATGCGCGGCGGACATCTGGACATCTGTGTGCTGGGGGCATTTCAGGTGTCGGCCACGGGAGACCTGGCCAACTGGAGCACCGGCGAACCGGGCGCGATACCGGCTGTGGGCGGTGCGATGGATCTGGCAACCGGTGCAAGACAGACCTGGGTGATGATGGATCTGCTGACCAGGCAGGGGCAGAGCAAGCTGGTGAAGACCTGTACCTATCCGCTCACCGGGCTCGCCTGCGTGAAGCGCGTGTACACCGATGTGGCCACCCTGGCCTGCACGTCTGATGGTCTGAAACTGATCGATCTGGTCGAGGGGCTGTCCCGCGAGGAGCTGGAGGA
The DNA here is from genome assembly GCA_030523825.1 of Lautropia sp. Taxonomy (GTDB): domain Bacteria; phylum Pseudomonadota; class Gammaproteobacteria; order Burkholderiales; family Burkholderiaceae_E; genus Lautropia. Next base: position 11,028 of record JAUNHU010000051.1, read on the forward strand.
GATCGTCGGGCTGCCCATTTCTGCAGCCTGAAAGGCTCGAAGAAAAGTCTTGCACGACCATTTCAACCTGATCAATCGCTGAATGACCATGACTCGTTCCGTATATATTTGCGACGCCATCAGAACACCTGTCGGACGCTATGGCGGCGGGCTATCATCCATACGCCCGGATGATCTCGGCTCTCTTGTAATCAAGGCGCTAATGGTGCGAAATCCAGATGTCGACTGGCAGGCTCTGGATGATGTCTTCATGGGCTGTGCCAATCAGGCAGGAGAGGACAATCGCAATGTGGCGCGCATGGCTTCGCTTCTTGCCGGGCTGCCGCAGGAGGTCCCGGGAAGTACCATCAATCGCCTGTGTGGCTCAGGTCTGGATGCGGTAGGGAGTGCCGCGCGTGCCATCCGGTCGGGTGAGTGCAACCTGATGCTGGCCGGCGGTGTGGAAAGCATGAGCCGCGCACCTTTTGTCATGCCGAAGGCGGATGCGGCTTTTTCGCGTAGCAACGCCATTCATGACACGACGATCGGCTGGCGCTTCGTCAATCCGCGGATGCAGGCTTTGTACGGCGTTGATTCCATGCCGGAAACGGCCGAGAATGTCGCACGCGATTTCAGCATCTCGCGTGAAGACCAGGATGCATTTGCCCTGCGCAGCCAGAACAAGGCTGCCGTGGCGCAGGCTCGTGGCCTGTTCGCTCAGGAGATCGTGCCGGTGGTCGTGAAACAGCGCAAGGGTGATCCGGTGGAGCTGAGCCGGGATGAGCATCCGCGTGAAACCTCGATGGAGGCGCTGGCCAAGCTCAAGCCGGTGGTTCGTGCGGATGGCACGGTGACCGCAGGAAATGCCAGCGGCGTCAATGATGGAGCAAGTGCACTGTTGCTGGCGGGAGAGGAAGTGCTTTCCCACCATGGACTCACGCCACGGGCCCGGGTAATCGGCATGTCATCAGCTGGTGTGCCCCCTCGTGTCATGGGTATCGGGCCTGTGCCTGCGGTGCAGAAGCTGCTTGCGCAGACCGGGATGAAGCTGGAACAGATGGATGTTATCGAGCTGAACGAGGCCTTTGCGGCACAGGCACTGGCAGTGATGCGTGAGCTGGGGGTTGCCGACGATGACCCCCGCGTGAATCCGCTGGGAGGAGCGATTGCGCTCGGGCATCCATTGGGAGCCAGTGGCGCACGTCTCGTCACGACGGCCATGTACCAGTTGCAACGCACAGGCGGGCGTCATGCGCTGTGTACCATGTGTGTGGGTGTGGGCCAGGGCATCGCCGTGATCATCGAGCGCGTCTGATACACAGGAAAGGAGTGAGTACATGAGGAAAGGACTGGCTGGCAGCGATGCCTTTTCGCTGAGGACACCGCGTGGTGTCTTTCGCGTGTCAGTGGATGGCGATGCAGCGGCGCCGGTACTGGTGCTTGGCAATTCGCTGGGTACGACGCTGGAGATGTGGGATCCACAGGTCGAGCCTTTTTCGCGTGACTACCGGCTGATTCGGTTCGACACACGAGGTCATGGCGGCAGCCCGCTCACTCAGGGGCCCTACACCTTTGATGAACTGGGTCAGGATGTGCTGGCCATTCTGGATGCGCTGGAGATCGGGCAGGCTTCGTACTGCGGTGTTTCGATGGGCGGTCATACCGCGCTCTGGCTTGGCATTCATGCAGCCGATCGAATCCGTGCGATCGTGGCCTGCAATACAGCTGCACGGATAGGGACGGTGGAGGGATGGCAGGAGCGTGCCGACATGGTGCGACGAGAGGGACGCAAGGGGATGAAGATGCTGGCGGATTCAGCGCCGGGGCGCTGGTTTTCCGATGATTTCATCGCGCGTAATCCACAAGTCGTCCACCGGATTCAGCAGGCCATCGCGGTCATCGATCCTGAAGGTTATGCGGCATGTTGCGATGCGCTCGGGCTTTCCGACCTGCGTGGCTACCTGGGCAGGATCAGTGTGCCCTCGCTGGTCGTGGCCGGTGCTTACGATCCGGTGACGACTGAGACGGATGCGAAGCAGATTCAGGCGGGTATTACCGGTGCACGTCTGGCAGTGCTGCCCGCTTCGCATCTCTCGAACATCGAGGCCGCTGCTGCGTTCACGCAGGAGGTGCTGGATTTTCTGGCAGCATCACGCACTTCGTGATTTCGCTGCTCCGGTGGTGCTGCATGTTGTCCGCTTCAGTCCGACCAGACCTCGGTGCTGGTCCGGGTTCCGGTGCGGCATGCCGCTGCTGCTGTCCTGGCGTGCGGCGCTGGCCGTTTGCCTGTCTGCTTCGGCGCCACTGTGCGCGTATCGAAGGCAGCGCCATTTTCATGACAATTCAGGATAAGGAAAATCCCATGCTGTATCTCGTTCATATGGTCGTCAACATCCCGTCGACGATGGACCCTGTAGAGGCGGATCGCGTCAAGGCAAAGGAAAAGCAGTATTCCCAGGAGCTGCAGCGGGCTGGGAAGTGGCCGCATCTATGGCGCGTGGTCGGGGAATATGCCAACTACAGCATCTTCGATGTCGAGAGTAACGACGAGCTGCACACGCTGCTGAGCCAGCTGCCGCTTTTCCCGTACATGGAGATCAAGGTCACGCCGCTGGCGAGGCATCCCTCATCCATTCGCTGAATGCTGGCTGCATGAAAGACTGGTCATCAAGTGCCTGGACAGCCGGCTTCCTGGCGGTTCTCATTTCCTATGCAGGGCCGTTGCTCATTCTTGTGCAGGCCGCGCAGCAGGGAAACCTTCCTGCGGAGATGCTTGCCTCGTGGGTCTGGGCCGTGTCTCTTGGCGCAGCCGGCAGCAGCATCCTGTTGAGCTGGTATCTGAAGGTGCCGATCGTTACTGCCTGGTCTGCGCCGGGGTCTGCACTGCTGTTGGGGTTATTGCCAGAAGTTTCCATGCCGGAAGTGGTTGGTGCGTATCTGACCGCTGCCTTGCTGACGGTCGTCATTGGTCTGAGCGGGTACTTTGATCGCGTTGTCAATGCCATTCCCCGGGAAGTGGCGGCGGGAATGATGGCAGGCATCCTGTTCCAGTTTGGTACGCAGGCATTCCGGGCGAGCGACGAGTTGCCCGGCGTCGTGTTTGCCATGCTGCTTGCCTATCTGCTGGGGCGACGCTTCTGTGCGCGCCATGCCGTACTGATGGTCGCTCTGACCGGATTTCTCACTTCCGTGTCATTGGGGCATGTAAGTCTCGGGGTACTGGATCTGGTGCCGGCCAAACCTGTTTTCACATGGCCCGTGTTCAATCTGGAAACCTTTCTGGGGTTGGCCTTGCCGCTGCTTCTGGTCAGCTTTACGGGCCAGTATCTGCCTGGCATAGCCGTTGTTCGCCTGGCCGGTTATTCGGTACCTTCAAGAGCGGTCGTTGCAGGTACTGGTGCGGCCTCGCTGCTTACCGCGTGCTTCGGTGGCATCAGCACGGTACCGGCAGCCATCACGGCGACCTTGTGTACTGGAAAGGATGCGCATCCAAACCCAGGAAAACGGTATGTGGCAGGTATTGCCACCGGCGTTTTTTATCTTGTCGGCGGTACTTTTGCCGGCACCATCGTATTTGCCTTATCCGCCCTGCCGTCAGCATTGGTGTCCGCGCTGGCGGGTGTTGCACTCATCGGTGCCATTGTGGCGAATATTCGAGCCAGTGTGCAGAACGGTGCGTGTGCCGAGGTATCCATCATCACGTTTCTGGCCACAGCGTCCGGCATGTCGATCTGGGGGTTGGGATCGGCATTCTGGGGGGTATTGTTTGGTCTCATCTCCTACTGGATGCTGGGTCGTCCGCAGGCCTGACCGGGCTGGCGCATGTGTCTCCTGCCCTCCCGGGCGTTCGACAATCGGGATTTGCCGAGCCTTTCCGGCGGACTCGTTTTCCGTTTCATCTCCGCGTATGCTGTGCCCCAAACGCCAGCAGGCAGCGTGCAGCCGAGGCGTGGAGCATCGGGCCGTGTGCCAGGTCGGGCAGGATGTCGAGACGGGTGTCTGCCTGGGGGTGCCTTACTTGCAGGGCCTGCAGGAACTGTTCGGCGAAGGGAATGGTGGAGATGCCCTCGGGGCGCGGCATGCCGGGTTCGGCGGGCAGGGGGCGCCAGCGCTCGTCAGCGCCCACCAGCAGGTGCAGCGGTGGCCAGGTGTTGGCATTCGTGTGGGTGTGTGGCGCCCGGCTGTTGCTCATGCGGGTTGTGTCGGAGAGCCTTCGGGCTGGGGCTGCGCCGGCCTGTTCGGGGGCATTGCTCGTGGGAGCTGGGAGGGCAGTGCCTGCGGGCGAGGCCTCTGTCTCTGCCCTTTTTGCAGAACCAGGCTGGATTGCGTCGATCAGGTTGATGGCATGGGGCCAATACCACCACAGGGAGGGGCTGGCCGCATAGATGTGGCTGAACAGCGCGGGCGCACGCAGCCAGGTGTAGGTGCTGAACAGGCCGGCGTAGGAGTGTCCAAAGAGTGCTGTATGTGCCGGATTTGCATGATGTTGGCGCTGAAGCAGGGGCAGAACCTCGTGTTCCAGGAGATGCAGCAAGGTGTCGGCCCCACCGCAGGGCCATGCTTCGTTGCGGGGGTCGCATTGAAGCGCGTGGGGCGACGCGGGGGTGTAGTCACGGGCCCGCCAGGGGGCTGTGAATGTGCGTTCGCCCGTGGAGAAACCCAGGCTGGCCACCAGCATGGGCGTGTCAGCCAGTTGCAGCAGCGTCTGACCGATGGTTTCCGACAGCCACTGGCCGTCGAGCAATAGCATGGTTGGCAGCTGGCGGCGCGCGCCGGATGCGGGGGCTGTCGGGCATTCCTCGCCAGCCCGCGTCACCCAGATGCGCAGCCGCAAGTCTCGTCCATCGACGCCAGTGAGCGGATATTCCGCAACAGAGAGAGTGTGTGTCTGGCCGGCGCTGGGGCTGGCGGAGCGGGCTTGAGATGAGTCGGGCATACGGCAGTCTGGTGCTTGCGCCGGGTGGTTCGTGGGGGCGTGTCGGGGGCACGAAGCTGCCGGAATGATGAAGTGGCTTGGCTCACACGGACGGCCGGCAACATGGCGACAAAGGAGCCTTCCTGGATGGAAGGCTCCTTTGCATGAACAGTACTACGTTCCGGCTTCGGATGCTTCCCTTACCTGGCGGACGCGGCCTTCAGGTCGACCATGTAGGAGCCTTCGAGCGGTACGGTCAGGAAGCGGCGGTTGACTTCTTCGAGCGTGGCGCGGGCCGAGATGTCCCTGAAGCGTTCGGGGTGGAGCCAGCCAGCCAGGGCTTCGATGAAGATGACATGCAGGGGGGTGTCGTTGAAGGCATGCCAGATGCCATGTGCATTGCCGTTGCGAACCGCGTCGAGCGCAGACAGGCCGTTGTTGGTGATGACGCGCTGCAGGCTGCTGCGGGCTGCTGCCTGATCGACGCCGGTGCCGATGGTGAGGCCCACGGCGCTGCGCTTGCCGGAACCGGTGCCGGTGGCGATGTAGACCTGGGGGCGTGCGGTGTTGATGTACTCGATGCTGAGCTGTCCAGTGACGGTGAGCAGGGCATCTGCACCGATGTTGTGCCCGCCGGCGTAGGAGATCATGTCGTTGAAGGTGCCGGTGCCGGGGGAGTTGCAGCAATCGGTGCTGCCGGCGTGGGCATGTACGAACACGGGCGGGCGTTGCTCAGGCTGAATGTCCTTCAGGCGCTCAGCCACTGTCTGCATGTGACGTTCGTAGAAGTCGAGAAATTCACGGGTGCGCACCGGCTGGCCGACTGCATCACCCAGGGCCTTCAGGCTGGGCACCGTGTTCTTCATCGGGTCGATGAAGAAGTCGACGACGATCACTGGAATGCCGGCTGCCGTGAAATATTTCATCAGCAGCGAATCTTCCACGCTGGTCCTGTCCTTGCCGCCGGTGAAGCGCGCTGTCAGCACGACCAGATCGGGCTTCAGCATCAGGGTGTTTTCGACCGAGAAGCTGTCGGCGGTGTGGCGACCGACGATGGGAACCTTGCCAAGACGCGGGAAGCGTTTCAGCCAGTTCTGGTATTCGTTGGCGAAGGAGGTGCGGTATTCGTCCGACCAGCCGGCGAGGATGCTGACCGGATCGGGGTGAACCAGCGCCAGCACGGGCAAATGGCGTGCCTGGGCAAGAACCACCCGCTTGGCCGGTGCCTTCAGTGTGACCTGCCTTCCCAGCACGTCGGTGACGGTGATGGGCTGTGACTTTGCCTGTTGGGCATGTGCGCTGCTGAGCGGCACGAGCGAGAGGGCCAGGCCGGCAAGCAGCAGGGGGGCGGCCCATGCCCGGCGCCACGTTGCAAGGGCGTTTCTGATGAGGCTCAGCATCGGAGATCCGTTGTGCGGTAAAGACAGACATGCTGCCCGGATGATGTCATCTTAAGCCGGGATTGTTTCTGAGCGATGTGAAGAACTTCCGCTGATGTGACGGATGCAGCGCATTTTCTGGCTGCAGATGTGATTCCGTATTGTCGTGAAACCAATTCTGGCTGGATTTTACGCCATGATGTTGCCAAGCCAAGCCGCCAGACGGGAAGGTGCCGGGATTTCAGCGGACGATATGGGTATTGGGCCCTGGGGGGCTGGACGGCTGGTAGAGGCCATCCACCAGTACCTGGGGTATGCCCCGGCTGCAGGACTCGATACGGGCTCGAACGCCAAAGGCCTTGGCCAGGGCGCGGGGGGTGACGACTTCGGTGGGTGTGCCCTGACCCAGCAGGCGGCCCTTGCGGATGAGCACGCAGGCATCGCTGTGGCGCAGGGCGATGTTCAGATCGTGCATGACGATGAGCGTGATGAGCCCGTGCTCGTGGGTTTCCTGGCGCAGCAGGTCCATCACGTGGAACTGATAGTTCATGTCGAGCGCCGACAGGGGCTCGTCGAGCAGCAGCAGGCTGGGGCGGCGGATGAGTGCCTGGGCGATGCCCACCAGCTGCTTCTGGCCACCAGACAGTTCATCGAGGTAGCGCATGGCAAGGTTTTCGATGCCGAGCCGGCGGAGCAGGGCCATGACGGTATCGAGGGTGATCTGGCGAGCCTCGTCGGACAGTGCCGAGGCGCGGGCTGCGACCAGCACCGACTCCATGACCCGCAGGTGCACGGATGCCGGCAGCGATTGGGGCAGATACACCACCTTGCGGGCCCGGTCGGACAGACTGATTTTTCCGAGATCGGTGCCTTCCAGGACGACCTTGCCCTGGCGCAGCGGCAGAAGCCCTGCGATCGCCTTCAGCAGCGTGGTCTTGCCGGTGCCGTTGGGCCCCAGCAGGGAAACGAGCTGTCCGGGCCGGATCGGCGACAGGGTCAGATCGTCGACGATCATGCGGCGGTGGTAGGTGATGCGCAGGTTGCTGACTTCGAGCATGGGATCACCCGGCCTTGCGGCGCATGACGACGGAGACGAAGAACGGCACACCCACCAGCGAGGTGACGATGCCCACCGGCACGATGGTGCCACTGGCGATGTTCTTGGAGGCGATGGAGGCCAGCGACAGGATCATGGCGCCGATAAGGGCGCTGCCGGGCAGGTAATAGCGGTGATCTTCACCGAAGATGCGACGGGCGATGTGCGGTGCGATGAGCCCGATGAAGCTGATGGTGCCGACCATCGAGACGGCGACTGCGGCAAGGAAGCTGATGCGCAGCAGCGAGACGAGGCGCAGGCGCTTCACGTCGATGCCGAAACTGGCAGCCCGGTCTTCGCCAAGGCGCAGGGCAGTCAGTTTCCAGGCGTCCTTCATCGTCAGTGGCAGGATCAGGGCGATGACGAGAGCCATCAGCCCGATCTTGGGCCAGCTGGCACGGCTCAGGCTGCCCATTGTCCAGAAGACGAGGTTCTGCAGGTCTTCGGCGCTGGCAATGTATTGCATCAGCGAGACCAGTGCATTGAAGGAAAAGACCAGGGCGATGCCCACCAGCACCATGCCGGAACCGGTCATGGCTCCCCACCGGGCCATTGCGTCAAGCATGAGTGCCGACAGGATGGCAAAGACGAAGGCGTTGGCACCGATGACCCATTCGGGGGACAGGCCCGGAAGCCCCCAGTCGAGCACGATGGCCAGCGAGGCGCCGAAGGCTGCCGCTGACGAGATGCCCAGTGTGAACGGGCTGGCCAGCGGGTTGTTGAGGATGGTCTGCATCTCGGCACCGGCCAGACCCAGCGCCATGCCCACCACTACCGCCATGACGGCATAGGGGAGGCGAAAGTCCAGCAGGATGACGGAGTTGGTGGGCTCCATCGCGTCGGGCTGGGTGAGTGCCAGGTACAGATCCTGCCAGCCGAGCCCGGCCGGGCCGAAGGTGATGTCGGCCGCCATCGACAGCACGATGATGAAGGCAATGCCGGCCATGAACACCCAGCGCAGCTTCAGCAGCCGGGCGTATTGTTCTGTCGCGCTGTTGCCGGCCAGACTGGCGGTACGGGTCTCGGGGGCTGGCTTCATCAGTCAGTGGCTTCCTGGAGTTGTCCTGTTGGGACGCCCTGGTGGTGGGCGTATCTGGCCGCTGATGGCAGCTTGACTCCGTCGGGATAGCCTAATGGTAGGGGAAAACGGCTGGATGATGCGCTGAAAATGAAAGCATGATGGGCAGGAAATCACGCGGGAGGGGTTGTTGTTTACCCATTGGCACTGCCCGGGCAGGGTTGGCAACGGGCTGTTGCCAGATATTTCGCCGCTCCGGCGTTGCGGGGTGGCCGTGCTGATGCGACCTCCTTGTCCGTTGAAAAAGAGGTGCTTGGTGCGCTTTGCCGATGGGGCTGGCCGCCGGCTTCCGGGTGGGCGGCGCGTGGGCAGAACAGCCCAGGAACGACGTCGGCGGATGGATCAGCCGCGTTCGCCTTCCGGAGATTGTGCCGGTTGTGGGGCGGCTTCTTCGGTGCCCGCGTCGACGCTGGGGGGAGGCGTCTCGTTCTCAGTTTCGGGGCTGGGTGGCTTCATCTGGGTGGCGAGCACCTTGTCGATGCGCTTGCCATCCATGTCGACCACTTCGAGCTTCCAGTTTTCCCATTCGATGATGTCGCCGGTCTGGGGCATGCGGCCCAGCAGCAGCATCAGCATGCCGGAGAGCGCCTGATAGCGAGCCTTGTCTTCCTCGGGCACGCTGACCAGGTGCAGGCGGTCTTTCAGCTCGGGGATGGGAATGAGGCCATCGAGCAGCCAGGAGCCGTCCTCGCGCTGCAGCGCCCAGCTGTCCTCGTCGCCCGGAGAGGCGAACTCGCCGGTGATGGCTTCGAGCAGGTCCTGCAGGGTGACAAGTCCCTGTACCTCGCCGAACTCGTCGAGCACGAGCGCGATCTGCGTGTTGGAATTGCGGAAGTTTTCCAGCAGCTCCATGCCCGTGAGGGTTTCGGGCACGTAGAGGGCTTCGGCGAGATTCTCGGAAAAGTCGATGCTTTCACCGCGCAGCGACTGGGCCAGCAGCTGCTTGGTGTGGATGATGCCGAGGATGTCGTCGAGCCCGCCCCGGCACACCGGAAAGCGGGAGTGCTCGTGATCGGCCACGCGGGCGAGGTTTTCTTCGGGAGATTCCTCGATGTCAAGGAAGATGACATCGCTGCGCGGCACCATCAGGGACGAGATCTGGCGTTCGTCCAGCCGGAAGACGTTGCGCACCATCGCGTGTTCGCTCTGCTCGATGACGCCGGACTCGGAGCCTTCGGCCAGCAGTGCGTGGATCTCTTCCTCGGTGATCTTCTGCGTGGAGGCCGGGTCGATGCCCATGCTGCGCAGGATGAGGTTGGTGGAGCCGGTGAGCGCCATCACGAAGGGGCGCGAGATCATCGCCAGCAGGCCCATCGGGCGAGCTGCCAGGCGGGCAGCCGATTCGGCCGCGATCTGGCCAAGGCGCTTGGGCACCAGTTCGCCGATGACGATGGAGACGTAGGTGATGACGATGACCACGAGGGCGGTGGCCAGGCCCTCTGCCGTTTTGGGGGCCACACCCAGTGAGTGCAGGAAGGCGGCGAGCGGCGGGGCAAAGGCAGCCTGGCCGACGATACCGTTGAGCACGCTGATCGAGGTGATGCCGATCTGGATGGTGGAGAGAAAGCGTGTGGGGTCTTCGCCCAGTGCCAGGGCTGCTGCAGCGGACTTGTCGCCGTCGGCCACCATGCGTTGCAGGCGTGCCTTGCGGGCGGTGAGCAGCGCCACCTCGGACATGGCAAAGAGGCCATTGAGCACGATCAGCCCGAGCAGGATCAGGATGTCCATCAGGCGCTCCGTGCGATGCGCTGCACAAATGATGCCTGCAACCGCGCATGTGGAGCAGCGGCTTGGATCAGGGCATCAGGAAATGGAAACCAGGGGCCGCGCAAGCGGCTAGACGGGGGCTCTGAAGATGCTGTCATCGAAACGGACCGATAGTGCCCGGGCATGTGCGGGCAGGGGTCCGAACTAGTGCTATGGATGGGC
>JAUNHU010000214.1 GCA_030523825.1 Lautropia sp.
ATCTCGTCGAGCAGGCCGAGCATTATCCCGATTTTCTGCCCTGGTGTGGAGGGGCGACAGTGCTGTCGCGCACCGACACCAGCATGGTCGCCACCATCACCATCAACTTCAAGGGCCTGCGCCAGTCCTTCAGCACCGAAAACGTTCACCAGCGCCCCACCAGCATCCAGCTCAAGCTGCGCGACGGCCCCTTCAGGCGCCTGCAGGGCGGCTGGACCTTCAAGCCGCTGGGCGCCGATGCCTGCCGCATCGACCTTGAACTGGATTACGACGCCGGCAGCGGCCTGCTGGGCAAGGTGCTCGGCCCCGTCTTCGGGCACATCGCCAACACGATGGTGGATGCCTTCGTGAAACAGGCCGAAAAACGCTATGGACCGCGCTGAAACCGCGCCGGCGCTGATCGCCATCGAACTGGTGGTGCAACACGAAGCCCCCGACGCGACACCAAGCGCCTACACGCTGGATCGCAGCATGCACCGCGTGCCGGCTGGCAGCACCATCCGGCAGTTTCTTGAGCGGCAAGCGGCAAACCTCATTGCCGACATCGACGCCAGACAGCGCGGCCTCTCGCGCTTTGGCAAACGCGCCTGGCTGGACGACCCGCTGCTCTCCGATGACCGCATCGAGATCATGCTGCCCATCCAGGCCGACGCCAAGGCCGCCCGCTTCGAGCGCGTCGCGCGTGCCCGCGCAGAAAAGGCCGACAAGAAAGGCAGCAGGAACCGGCGCCCTGCTCCTCAGATGAAAAACACCTGACGCAAAAGCCCTGTAGCGGGTATCCCCGAGGGGTGATCTGACCGGGATACGCGATCAGATTAGCTTTTGCACAAAGCCTTGGCCCTCACAGCAAAGGGCAACCCATCAGCCTTGAGAACGCCCCGGCAACGGGTGCCCCCCGAGGCGATTTCGTGCAGCGAAGCGTAGCGAGCGGAGCGTATGAGCCGAGCGGGGGTACCCGGTGGCGGGGCGCTCTGCATCGAAGCAATATGTCAGATGGCCCGCTGCGCCAAACGTCAATCAGGCAAAACCGCTACCAAGGGTAGGTTCCCAAACATCAAGGCAGCCCCAACCAAGGCAGAATGCTGTGGTTTAGGAAAAGCCCGGTTAGCCCCCCGAGGGGGATCTGATCGGCACATGTAGGTCGGGCCGCCTTTTGCACAAAGCCTGCGTAACCCTCACAGCAAAGGGCAAGCCATCAGCCTTGGGAAAGCCCCGGCAACGGGTGCTCCCCGAGGCGATTTCGTGTAGCGAAGCGCAGCGAGCGGAGCGTATGAGCCGAGCGGGGGTACCCGCTGCCGGGGCGCTCTGCATCGAAGCAACATGCCAAACGCCCCACTCCACCAAACGTCAATCACACCAAATCCACCGAGGGCATATCCTCCAATCCCGGGAAAGCCCCGGCAACGGGTGCCTCCCGAAGCGATTTCGTGCAGCGAAGCGCAGCGAGCGGAGCGTATGAGCCGAGCGGGGGTACCTGCCAGTCAGGCGCTCCGCATCGAAGCCGCAAGCCTTACTTCGCCACCTTGATGCTCTGCATCGCCGTGGCCACCATGCCCGCCACATCGCCGATGTTGTTCGGCACGATCATTGTATTGTTCGTCTTCGCCAGATTGGCAAACGCATTCACATACTGCTCGGCCACCCGCAGATTCACCGCCACATCGCCACCCGGCTTCTGGATGGCATTGCCCACACGCTCGATCGCCTGCGCCGTGGCCTCGGCCAGCGCCGTGATAGCGGCCGCCTCACCCTGGGCACGGTTGATCTCGGCCTGCCGCTCACCCTCCGAGCGCTGAATGTTGGACTCCCGCTCACCCACCGCGATGTTGATCTGCTCCTGCCGACGGCCTTCTGAAGCCGCAATGACCGCACGCTTCTCGCGCTCGGCCGTGATCTGCGCCTGCATCGCACGCAGGATCTCGGCCGGCGGCGTCAGGTCCTTGATCTCGTAACGCAGCACCTTCACGCCCCAGTTGGTGGCCGCCTCGTCCAGCGCACTCACCACCGCGACGTTGATGGCCTCGCGCTCCTCCACCGTCTTGTCCAGCTCCATGCGGCCAATGACCGAACGCAGCGAAGTCTGGGCCAGCTGGGTGATGGCATCCACATAGTTGCTGGAACCGTAGGATGCCTGCATCGGGTCGGTCACCTGGTAGTAGAGCACGCCATCGACCTGAAGCTGGGTGTTGTCGCGGGTGATGCAGATCTGGCTCGGCACGTCCAGCGGAAATTCCTTCAGCTCGTGCTTGTAGGCAACGCGGTCGATGAAGGGAATGATGACGTTGAGACCGGGCATGAGGATGCGGTGAAACTTGCCCAGACGCTCGACCACCCATGCCTGCTGCTGGGAGACGACTTTCAGGGTTGACTTGGCGAGCATGATGGCGCCCACCAGGATGACGACCGGGATGATGATGGAATTCATGAAACGTGGCTCCGCAAGAAGACATGCCCGCACTCGGACGGACGCATCGATGGTTGAAAGGTGGTGACGAGAGAAAAGGAAGCGTGAATGGCGCCTGGCCGAAGCGAGAAATGGCACGACCACTGCGGCCAGCCCTCAACGCAGCCTGTCGCGGCCGCGAGCCGCTTGCCGGCGCCGATGAAAGGAAGGAAAGGTACTCACCATGCCGGGACAGGGAACTCATCCTGCAGGGGGCACGGGCAGGCATGCACGTTGTGGCTCAGGAACGGGGGCCTGGTGCGGGAGCAGCCGGTTTTGGCGTGGGCGCCGGTGATCTGACAGGCACATCACCGACGGCGCTTTCAACCGGGATGAGCACCAAACTGGAACCGTGCAGCGCATGGATGCGGTGGCGGCCCGGGCGCTGCGGGTAGCCTGCCAATAGCTCGGCCTGCCATTGCGAACCGCGATAGCTGATGCGGGCGCGGCCGTTGCCTT
>JAUNHU010000215.1 GCA_030523825.1 Lautropia sp.
GGTGGTACCGGTCACGGCAGGGTTGCGACTGCGGTTGCGGTCGCGCTGGCCATCATCTCCGGTGTTGGTGTTTCGTCTGCACAGGCTGCCGGGCTTGGCACGCTGACCGTCCAGTCCGGACTGGGGCAGCCCCTGCGTGCCGAGGTCGAGCTGCTGTCGGTCGGCGCCGACGAGCGTGAGTCGCTGACGGCCCGTGTGGCTTCGGCAGAAGCCTTCCGTGCTCAGGAACTCGAATACAAGGAGTATCTGTCGTCGGTGCAGACGGCAGTCGAGAATCGTAACGGCAAGTACGTCATCAAGCTGACTTCGTCGCGCCCGATGAACGTGCCCTTCGTCGATCTCGTCCTGGAAATCAACTGGGCATCGGGCAAGTTCTCGCGTGCCTATACCTTCCTGCTCGATCCCCCGGGACAGCGTAACGCTGCCCAGGCAACCCGCTCGGGTGCTGCGCCCATTGCCGGTGCTGCCGTTGGTGGTGCCCCTGCCGCGTCTGCTGGTGGGGTTCGCACCATTGATCCGACCACTGGTCGTCTGGTGAACGCTGCCCCGCGTGCCCCGCGTCAGGAAGCCGCTGCGCCTGCAGGCAATCAGGCACGTCAGGCCGGCACTCAGCAGCAGAATGCCGCTGCCCAGTCCGGCGGTCAGCGTGCCGGTGCGGCCGCCACTTCGGTGGTTGTGGGGCAGGGCGAAACCCTGGGGATGATCGCCAACCGGGTGCGTCCTGCCAGTGCCACGCTGGAGCAGACCATTGTTGCCATCTATCGCAGCAACCCCAACGCCTTCATCCAGAACAACCCGCACCTGATCCGTCAGGGCCGCACGCTGAACATCCCGGCCGAGAGCGACATTACCGCGATCGACGCCAATGATGCCGGTCGTCAGCTGCGGATGGCGGCACGCGATTTCCGCACCTACAAGGAGCGTCTGGCCGGTACGGTCACGGATCTGGGCGCAGCCGGTGGTGCCACCACCGCCAGCGGCACGGTAACGGCGCCTGCCGATCCGAATGCCGGTGCTCAGGCCCAGCAGACCGACCGTCTGGAGCTGAGCCGCTCGGAGAACAACGCCCAGGGCGCAGGCAATGCGGTTGGTGTGCGTGATTCCGAGGCCCAGGTTGCCCGCGAGGCCGCCCTGAAGGAGGCCAACACCCGCATCGCCGAGCTGGAAAAGAACGTCAATTCGCTGCGCAGCATGCTGGAGCTGAAGGACAAGTCGCTGGCCGAGCTGCAGAAGCAGCTTGATCAGGCGCGTGCTGCCGGTGCTTCGGTGAGTGGTTCCGTTGCGCCTGCAGCCGGTGCAGCTGCTGATGCCGCCAAGGCGAACAAGGCCGAGGTCGAGCGTCTGGCTGCCGAGAAGGCTGTCGCCGAAAAGGCTGCTGCCGACGCCGAGAAGGCTGCGAAGGAAGCTGCTGACAAGCTGGCTGCCGAAAAGGCTGCCGCCGAGAAGGCTGCTGCTGAAGCTGCGAAGGATGCTGCTGCCCGTGTCGAGGCGGCCAAGGCCGAGGCCGAGAAGGCTGCAGCCGACAAGCTGGCTGCCGCGAAGGCTGAAGCCGACAAGGCTATGGCCGGTGCAGGTGCTGCTGCTGGCGCAGCTGCAGGTGCCGCAGCCGGTGCTGCCGATGCCGCGAAGAATGCAGCCGGTGAGGCAAAGGATGCCGCCGGTGCAGCTGCCGAGGATTCCAAGTCTGCCGTCGAACGCGCCGCCGCCGATGCGCGCGCCGAAGTCGACAAGGTGACGGGGGCCGACAACAACGCCGCTCAGCCCGCAACGCCTGCCGAGGGCGAAGGGCAGCAGGGCTCGGTCTTCGACAACCTGACGCAGAACCCGCTGCTGTTGCCTGGCCTGGGCGCCTTTGCCGTGGTGGCCGGTCTGGGCTACTGGATGCTGCGTCGCCGCCGTCGCGAGGAAGACGTGTTTGCCGACAGCCTGGGCGCCGACGAGTTCACCGCGAACTCGCTGTTCGGCACCACGGGGGGCCAGAGCGTCGACACGATGACGGGTGGCCCGAGCACGCAGATCACCACGATCAGCGAGTCCACGCCGACCGAAGTCGATCCGATTGCCGAAGCCGAGGTCTACATTGCCTATGGCCGTGAGACGCAGGCCGAGGAAATCCTGCGTGAGGCCCTGAAGCGTCAGCCCGAGCGTCAGGCCATCCGCCTGAAGCTGCTGGAAATCTACGCAGGTCGCAAGGATACGGTGGCCTTCAATCGTGCTGCCCGTGAAATGCACGAGATGACCGGCGGGCTGAACGAGGAATGGGAACGTGTGGTTGCCATGGGTGCCACGCTCGATCCGGACAATCCGCTCTACGGTGCCGAGGGGGCCCAGCAGGCTGCTGCGCCGGCCGATACGCCGCGTGCCCCGGCTCCCGAAGGTGGTCTGGGTGCCGGCATGATGGCTGCAGGTGCCGCTGCTGCGGCGGCCGTCTCCGGTCTGGGTTCGTCCGATGCGGCCGCTGCTCCTGCTCCCGAGCAGGCGCCGGTTCCTGCCCAGGATGACAACCTGATGGAGTTCGAGAACGGCCTCGATGCCATGCAGGCTTCCGCACCGGGTGCCGACTCCTTCGCTACCCGCAACGGCCCGCTGGCTGCCATGCCGAGTGTCGATCTGCCTTCGCTGGATCTGGATTCGCCGCTGAACATGGACGAGGACGGCCCCAGCACGGTGACAGATCTGAACGTCGACACGACGATCACCGAGTCGCTGAGCATGGATGTCGATCCGTCGGCCAATGCCGATCTGGAAAACATCGGTCTCGATCTGTCGCCATCGACCATCTCCGGTCCGGTGACGATGAGCGGTGCCGCTTCCAGCCAGTGGCAGGAAATGGCCAGCAAGCTGGATCTGGCCTCGGCCTATACCGAGATCGGTGACAAGGAAGGTGCCCGCGA
>JAUNHU010000216.1 GCA_030523825.1 Lautropia sp.
ATGCCGAACTTGGCAATGGCCGCCAGGGTGTCGCCACCGCCAGCGATGGAGAAGCCGCTGGATTCAGCGATGGCGCGTGCCAGCACTTCGGTGCCCTTGGCAAAGGCATCGAACTCGAACACGCCGACCGGGCCGTTCCAGACGATGGTGCCAGCCGACTTGAGCTGTGCTGCCAGTTTGGCCGCGGTCTTCGGACCGATGTCGAGGATCATGTCGTCCTCGGCCACGTCCTTGGCATCCTTGATGGTGGCAGGCGCGTCGGCTGCAAAGGTCTTGGCCACCACCACGTCTTCGGGGATGGGCACGTCGGCGCCACGGGCCTTCATCTTGGCGATGATCTTCTTCGCGTCCTCGACCAGATCGGGCTCGGCCAGCGACTTGCCGATGGGCAGGCCGGCAGCCAGCATGAAGGTGTTGGCGATGCCGCCACCCACGATCAGGTTGTCGACCTTGTCGGCCAGCGAATCGAGGATGGTGAGTTTGGTGGACACCTTGGAGCCGGCAACGATGGCAACCATCGGGCGGGCCGGGTTGTGCAGGGCCTTGCCCAGTGCATCGAGTTCGGCGGCCAGCAGCGGGCCGGCGCAGGCCACGGGCGCAAAGCGGGCGATGCCGTGGGTGCTGGCCTCGGCACGATGCGAGGTGCCGAAGGCGTCGTTCACGTACACGTCGCAGAGTGCCGCATATTTCTTCGCGGTTTCCTCATTGTCCTTTTTCTCGCCCTTGTTCACGCGGGTGTTTTCCAGCACCACCACGTCACCGGCAGCCAGCGGAAAACCGCCATCCACCCAGTTGGCCTGCAGGCGCACGGGGCGGCCCAGCAGTTCCTGCAGACGCTTGACGACCGGCGCCAGCGAATCCTCGGGGCGGAACTCGCCTTCGGTCGGACGACCCAGATGCGACGTGACCATGACCGCGGCGCCCTTGTCGAGAGCCAGCTTGATGGCAGGCACCGACGCACGGATGCGGGTGTCATCCGACACTTCGCCCTTGTCATTCAACGGCACGTTCAGGTCGCTGCGGATGAATACCCGCTTGCCTTGCAGGTCCAGGTCTTCGAGTCGTTTGAATTTCATTGAATTGAAATCTCCATCAAGCGCCAGCCCTGCCATAACGATGACGGCACGGCCAGCCAGTCAGCCCTCCGAACCCCGCATGCTGCTCATCAGACATGCAGGACGGATGCAGGCATCCGGGAACCCACGGGCACAGGCCCCGCCAGCCAGGCATCTCCGGTCTTGAAAACCGGGTGGGGAATGATCGGCGGGTTCGGAACCGATCGTCCCTGCCAGACGAAGCCGGCCACACCGGCTTCTGCCACCCCGTCATGTCGCGTCCTGCGCAATTCACGGGGCAGATTTGTCAGGCCGTAATCAGCGCCCCAGCACCTGGCGCACCGTGGCCACCACGTTTTCCGGCGTCATGCCGAAGAACTGGTTCAGCACACCGGCCGGTGCCGACTCGCCGAAGCGGTCGATGCCGACCACGGCAGCCGGCTGGTATTTCCACCAGAAATCGCTCACGCCCGCTTCGACGACGATGCGCGGCAGGTTGTCGGGCAGCAGACGCCGCTTGTAGCCCACGTCCTGCTTGTCGAAGGCGGTGGTGGACGGCACCGACACCACCTTCACGCGGATGCCCTGCGCCTCCAGCTGTTCAGCTGCCTTGAGCGCAAGAGACACCTCCGAGCCGGTTGCCATCAGCACGGCCTTCGGACCGCGCGGCGTGTGCACGGCATAGGCACCGCGCTTGATGTCGTCGACATCGACCACCTCGCGCTCGATGAAGGGCAGCGCCTGCCGCGACAGCAGCAGGCAGGTCGGGCCTTCCTCGTTCTCGATGGCAGCCTGCCAGGCGATGGCGGTTTCGACCGTATCGGCCGGACGCCAGACCGACATGTTGGGAATGAGGCGCAGCGACGCTGCATGCTCGATCGGCTGGTGGGTGGGGCCGTCTTCGCCGAGACCGATGGAATCGTGCGTGAAGACGTGAATGACCCGCTGCTTGCAGAGCGCGGCCATGCGCAGCGCGTTGCGGCTGTAATCGGAAAACACCATGAAGGTGCCGCCATAGGGGATGAAGCCACCGTGCAGCGCCAGACCATTCATGATGGCCGCCATGCCGAACTCGCGCACACCGTAATTGATGTGACGCCCGCCGTTCAGGTCGGCGGCATTGTCGGCATCGGCCCGCAGTGCGACGACGCCCTGCCAGTTGGTGAGGTTGCTGCCGGTGAGGTCGGCCGAGCCGCCCAGCATCTCGGGCAGTGCCGGGCCAAGGTAATTGAGCGCGCGCTGCGAGGCGGCGCGGCTGGCAATGCTCTCGCCCGCCATCACCGTGTCCATCACCAGGTTGTCGACGATGTCCTCCCAGTCGGCCGGCAGCACGCCACGCATGCGGCGATCCAGTTCGGCAGCCTCGGCCGGATATTCGGCGGCATAGGCATTGAACAGGTCTTCCCAGCGGCTGTAGCGGTCGGCGCCAACCTGCGTGGCATCCCAGGCGGCATACAAGTCGGACGGAATCTCGAAGGGCGGCAGCGACCAGTTCAGCTCGCGCCGGGTGAGCGCGATCTCGTCGGCGCCCAGCGTTTCGCCGTGCGACTTGGCGGTGCCGGCACGGTTGGGCGAGCCCTTGCCGATGACGGTCTTGCAGACGATGAGGGTGGGCGCAAAGCGGCGCTCGCCATGTTCGCCCACCGGGCGGCCCTGTTCGGCCCATTCGCGGGCCTGTGCCATCGCCTGTGCAACGGCCCACGCATCGTGCCCATCCACACCGTCGATCACGTTCCAGCCATAGGCCATGAAACGCTCGGGCGTGTTGTCGCGGTACCAGTCCGTCACCTTGCCGTCGATGGAAATGC
>JAUNHU010000217.1 GCA_030523825.1 Lautropia sp.
GGCGCGGGTCATCCGCCGGCGGCAAAAGACTTCGTCGAAGAATCCGGCCACACGCGCCTTTCAGGCTCTACGGATTCACACCAATGACGAAGGGGGCGAACTCGCGCGGGCTCTGAGCCTTGCGCTGGAACGTCTGAAGACAGGGGGCCGGCTGGCTGTGATCAGTTTTCACTCCAATGAGGATCGTGTCGTCAAGCAATTCATTGCGCGACACAGTGGCCGTGATGGCGAACGCCATCCCGTCACGGGGCAGCAGGTGCAGCCATCGTTGCTGCGCGCCTGCGGTCGTGTCCTGC
Organism: Lautropia sp.; assembly: GCA_030523825.1. Lineage (GTDB taxonomy): Bacteria > Pseudomonadota > Gammaproteobacteria > Burkholderiales > Burkholderiaceae_E > Lautropia. The sequence continues at coordinate 297 of JAUNHU010000217.1, forward strand.
CCGGAGAAAACGAACTGGCCGCCAACCCGCGTGCGCGCTCTGCCGTGTTGCGCATCGCCGAGCGCCTGTCGGCGCAACCCCGCTGAGGAGTGAACGAGATGATGCTCAACCGGATCAACATCATGCTGGCAGTCATTCTGCTGATCGCCTCGCTGCTGCTCGTCACTTCCCAGAACCGTGCCCGTCGCCTCAACATCGAAATGGAACAGGCTCAGGGCCAGACCCGCGAACTCGACGTTCGCTATTCGCAGTTGCAGATCGAAGTCACCCGGCTGGCCAAGCCCTCGCTGCTGGACAGCCGAGCCCGCAATGACCTGAACATGGTGTCGCTGGCGCCCGAGCGCACGATCTATCTGCGAGGAAGCCGCTGATGAAGCCGACCAAGCGAAAATCAGTCAAGCCCGTCAAGTTTGCAGACCCGCGCCTGCTGCAGGCCGACCTGCAACTCTGGCGTTCGCGCTTCATGTTCGCGGTGCTGTTCGCGGGTTTTGCCGCGCTGGCCGGCAAGGCTTTCTATCTGCAGACGGCCTCCAAGCCCTTCCTGCAGGCGCAGGGTGCGCAGCGCTATGAAAAGACCATCGAGCTGCAGGCCAACCGTGGCCGCATCCTCGACCGTCATGGCGTGGTGCTGGCTTCCAGCCTGCCGGCGCGTTCCATCTGGGCCTATGCCGATCGTGTCGACCTGAACGATCCGCGCCTGATGGATCTCGCACGCCTGCTCGGCATGAAACCCGACGAGCTGCACAACAAGCTCACCCACGGCGAGCGTGGTTTCGTTTTCCTCAAGCGTCAGGTCGATCTCGATACTGCCGAGCGCATCACCGCGCTGCGCATCCGTGGCATCGGCCAGGACAGCGAATACAAGCGCAACTATCCCGAGGGCGAGATTGCTGCGCATCTGGTCGGCTTCACCGATCTCTCGCACGTCGGCCAGGAAGGGCTCGAACTCGCCTTCCAGTCCACGCTGGCCGGCAAGCCGGGCAGCCGCCGCGTCATCCGTGACGGCACCGGCAAGATCATCAGCGACATCGACCAGATCAAGGAGCCGCAGGACGGTCGTGACCTGCGCCTCACCATCGACTCGCGCATCCAGTACCAGGCATTCCAGGCCGTGAAGGAGGCCGTCATCGGCCATCAGGCCAAATCGGGTGCTGCCGTGGTGCTCGACGCCCGCAACGGCCAGATTCTCGCGCTGGCCAACTGGCCGTCGTACAACCCGGCCGACCGCAAGTCGCTGAACGGCACGGCGCTCCGCAACCGTGCCATTACCGACCTCTACGAGCCCGGCTCCACGCTGAAGGTGTTCACGGCGGCGCTGGCGCTGGAAAGCGGTCGCTACACGCCGTCGTCGATGTTCGATGCGCGCGAAGGCTTCATGAAGATCGGCCCGTCGGTCATTCGTGACGCACACCGCCAGAAGGAATTGATGACGCTGCAGCAGGTCATCCAGAAAAGCTCCAACGTCGGCACCGCGCAGATGGCGCTTAACATGTCGCCGGAATCGCATTGGAAAATGCTGGACGCCGTCGGCATCGGTCAGGCACCGGCCATCGGTTTCCCCGGTGCTGCAGCCGGCCGTCTGCGTCCCTTCAACAAGTGGAAGCCCATCGAGCACGCCACCATTTCCTATGGTCATGGCCTGTCGGTGTCGCTGCTGCAGATGGCGCGTGCCTACAGCATCTTCGGCACGGCTGGCGAAGTGCTGCCCACGCAGCTGCTGATGCCTGAAGAAGATCGCCGCGTGCGTGCCATCCAGGTGTCGTCCCGTGGCGCGTTGCAGAACGACCTCGGCGTGCGTGGCACGCCGGTCATCCAGCCGCGTACCGCCACGCTGATGCGCCACATCCTCGAAATGTCGGCCGGTCAGAAGGATGCCGTGCCCAAGGCAGCCGTGCCGGGCTATCGCGTCGGCGGCAAGACCGGCACCACCAAGAAGCTCGAAGGCGGTCAGTACGTCAAGAAATACGTCAGCTCCTTCATCGGTCTCGCGCCCATGTCCAATCCGCGTGTCATCGTCGCGGTCATGATCGACGAGCCCAATTCCGGCAAATACTACGGTTCCGACATTGCCGCCCCGGTGTTCTCGCGCATCACCGGCGAGGCCCTGCACACGCTGGCTGTCGAGCCCGATGCACCGTTTGAGACGATGATCTCGCCGATCTCGCCCGAAATGGTGGTGGCGCCGGGCAGCGTGCCGCGTGCACCGGGTGATGTCGGTCGCGTCAAGGATGTCAGCGTTCCGCGCAAATCCGTCATTCCGCCGCACCGGCCCGCCAACCGGAAGACTTCTTCGCGTGATGATGGCAAGCCACGGCTGGCAGTCCGTCAGCCACATGGGCGTGTCCCGGACGATCGGGGGGGGGCATGACCAGCAAGGTCGATACGCTTCCCCTGAAGCAGACGGAGCCGGCGCGAATCATCGAGTGGTTGCGCCGGCATTTGCCTGTTACGGGACGGCTGCTTTCCGACAGCCGCAAGATTCGCGCCGGCGATGCCTTCGTGGCCCTCGCCGGCGAACGTCATGACGGCGGGGCCTTTGCCGCACAGGCGGTGGC
>JAUNHU010000218.1 GCA_030523825.1 Lautropia sp.
CCGAATACACCGGGTTGAACCCATCTGCATGCAGATCGAGCAGGCGGTATTCCTGCCCTCTGGCATCGAGCAATGCCTTCACCTGCCGCAGGATGGCGTAATTGAAACTTCCCTCCCACGGATGGGCGTAGATGATGGTGGCAAGACCCGTATTGGCGGTTGAGCCCATGTACCTGTACCTCGAAAACGACGTCGTTTCACGGAGAAAACGCCATTTCATTATTTCCGATGCGCACCATATGCGCCTGAAAAGCAAGCATATGCAGCGGGGGCTTTAGTCGGAAAGCATTCATTGATACCGGTCTGGCGGCCGATTACTGTCGATGCCATGAAGCATCGAAGGAGTCGGCTCATGGGCCACGACAGCGCAATCCTGACTGACGACCGTGTCGGATCATCAAAACGATCTGACACAAGAACGCGACATGATTCCCGGGCAAAGGGCGCTGATGCTGGCCCCGTCACGCCAGCGTCCCCTTCTGGTGACACAAGCGTTGCCAGAACCGGCGCTTCGTCGGGGCAGTGGCTGAAAAAGGAAGACGGCTGGGCCATCGTCATTGGTCTGGGCATGACACTGGCCGCCAGCCTGCTGTTCCTGGCAGATGGCCCCGGCCTGCTGAAAATTCTTACCGTCAAGTTTTCCAGTTGGGACAGTGTCGATGGCATGCTGAGTACCGTCGGCAAGACGCTGCCCTCGCTCATCTACCTGTATGCATTGCTGCTGATTCCCCTGTCGATTGGTGCGCAACGCATCGGCTACTCGCCCCGGGAATTCAGCAAGGGTTTTCTCGTGCTGTTCCTGCTGTCGGTAGGCGTTTCCATTCTGGCCAGCAACAGCTGGCTGAAAGCGGCCCAGCTCGAAGCGCCGCTGATCGCGCTGTTCCTGGGACTCGTCATCAGCAACACGCTGACACTGCCCGCCTGGCTGCATGAAGCGCTGCGCACCGAATACTTCGTGAAAACCGGCATCGTGCTCATGGGCGCCACCCTGCCCTTCACCATCATCCTGCAGGCTGGCCCGGTTGCCATCGGTCAGGCGCTGCTGGTGTCGGTCGTCACCTTCGGCAGCATCTACTTTGCTGCCACGCGACTTTTCGGTCTGGATCGCCGCTTTGCCGCCTGCCTGGGTGCCGGTGGCTCCATCTGCGGGGTGTCGGGCGCCATCGCCATCGGCGGTGCCTGCCGCGCCAAGGCGCAACATGTTTCCGTTGCCATCTCGCTCGTCATCGTCTGGGCGGTAGCGATGATCTTCGCCCTGCCCGCACTCTGCAAATGGCTGGGACTCGACCCCGGCGTGGCAGGGGCCTGGATCGGCACTTCGGAGTTTGCCGATGCCGCAGGCTTTGCCGCAGCCGAAGCCATTGGCGATGAATCTGCAGTACAAGCCTTCACGCTAATGAAGGTGGTGGGGCGCGACATGTTCGTCGGCATCTGGGCATTTCTGGTGGCCATTCTCTCCGTCACCGTCTGGGAGCGGATCGAGCGCAGTGAAGCCCGCGAACGCCAGGACTTGGCCAACGCCGGTGCAATCACCGCGAACGCACCCAGTGCCACGCACACGACGAAAAAGGCGGCTCACGCCATCACCGATGACAGCGAAGGCGGTCAGCCAGATCACACCGACCGCACAAGCATCAGCACAACCGATACCGGCGCACACGAGCGCATCGACCGCAGCGAAATCTGGCGGCGTTTTCCCAAGTTCGTCATCGGTTTCTTTGCGGCCTCGCTGCTGACCACCTTCTTCATCAGCGTGCTGAACCCTGCCGACAGCGCCGCCTACAGCAAGGACGCGCTCGGCGCACTGAAGTCACTGCGCGGCTGGTTCTTCACGCTCACCTTCCTTGCCATTGGCCTCACCACCCGTTTCCGTGAACTCACTGCTGTTGGCATCAAGCCGCTGCTGGCCTTCACCGTGGGCGTGGCCATCAACCTCCCGCTGGGCTATGTGCTGTCAGCCCACCTGTTTGCCGATTTCTGGAGCGCCCTGTAATGAACAGCAGACTCCTGGTTCGCACGAGAACCACCGTATCCAGCAACACCACCGGGCCACGCGACCTGCAACTGCGCGCTGCACTGGTGGCACAGGGATTCGTGATGACCGGCATGGAAGGCCATGAGCAGCCGTTCCCCGCACCCGGTCATGCGTTGCCCGAAACACGGCATCTGCCGGAAGACACACAGCCAGACACGCAGCAGCAGGATCGCTCGCGCTCCATCATCAGCCGCATCGTGAACACCACACGCGCGGCATGGCGCAAGGCCACCGGAGCGGCTTCGGGCAATCCTGTTCCCGGCACACTGGCAGCCTCCCCGCGCAGTGCCACCCGACCATCATGGTCAGCCGTGTCACACGACATCGACGGACAGGACATCAAGACACTGCTTCGCGGCCTCGGCTTTGCCGACAACGAGTTCCGCATTCACATGGAATTCCAGCGCGGCTGGGGGTGCATGTAAGGAGCCCCCTGCGCGGCCCCTTGGCACAGGCAGTCGAAGCCGCGCAAAAAATCCTGCGGCGGTTGTTTCAGGAATCCTGATGCCAGCGGATCAGCGCCCGCGGGTCAGCTTGCGCAGGTACATCACCAGCGCGATCACCAGTAGCACGCCGATGATCTGCCCGGCACGCAGCCATTCGATGCCGGTATTCACCTGCAGCAGGGTATCAAGGGGAGAGCTTTTCACACGGGGGCCGTCATCGGGGAATGCCTCTGCCACCACCGTCTTCACATTGGCGGCCAGCGTGGCAGAAACCCAATTACGCATCACCGAACGCGACCATTCCAGTTCATGCGCCCCCGGCGCCTGAGCGGTCATGAACACCACCCGATCGTTCAGCAGGA
>JAUNHU010000219.1 GCA_030523825.1 Lautropia sp.
ACGAGCCAGGGTTTGCCATCCTTCAGCACGAAGGTGGGGGTCATCGACGACAGCGGCCGCTTGCGCGGGCCGACGGCGTTGGCTTCGCCACCGACGAGGCCGTAGGCGTTGGGCACACCCGGTTTGGCGGAGAAGTCATCCATTTCGTTGTTGAGCAGGATGCCGGTGCCGGGGGCGACGATGCCGGTGCCGAAGTTGGTGTTCAGCGTGTAGGTGACGGCGACCGCATTGCCGTCGTCATCGACCACGGAGTAATGGGTGGTCTGGTCGCTCTCGTAGGGCTGGGGCTGGCCGGGCTTGATGCTGCGGGCCTCGCGGGCCTTGCTGGCATCGATTTGGGCACGCAGCGAGGTGGCGTATTTCTTGGAGGTGAGGCCCTTCACCGGCACCTTGACGAAGTCCGGGTCGCCCAGGTATTCGGCGCGGTCGGCGTAGGCCAGTTTCATGGCTTCGCTGACGTGGTGCACGGTCTGGGCGCTGTTGTGGCCCCAGGTGCCAATCGGCCAGCCTTCCATGATGTTGAGGATCTGGACGAGGTGCACACCGCCGGAGGACGGGGGCGGCATGGTGACGACTTCAAACTGGCGGTAGCTGCTGCGCACGGGCTTGCGCTCCACCGGCTTGTAGTTGCTCAGGTCGGCGGCGGTGATCAGGCCGTTGTTGGCAGCGCTGTCGGCCACGAGACGCTTGGCGATGGTGCCGCGGTAGAAGGCATCGGCGCCTTCACGGGCGATCATGCGCAGCGAGCGGGCCAGATCCTTCTGGACGAGCAGGTCTCCCTTCTTGAGGGGGGCGCCGTTCTTCCAGAAGATCTCGCGGGTGGCGGGCCATTTGCCCATCACCTCGGCCTCGGTCTTCAGTTGTTTGGCGAGGGTGTCGCTGACGACGAAGCCGTCGTCTGCGAGGTCGATGGCCGGGGCGATGACTTTTGCGAGTGGCAGCTTGCCCCATTTCTTCTGGGCGTGGACGAGGCCGGCCACGGTGCCGGGTACGCCCACGGCTGCGTGGGTGTAGAGCGATTTGCCGTCGACGACGTTGCCCTTGTCGTCGAGGAACAGGTCGCGGGTGGCGGCAGCCGGAGCGGTCTCGCGGAAATCGAGCGCGACATAGTCGCCGGACTTGGCATCGTGCACCATCATGAAGCCACCACCGCCGATGTTGCCGGCGTTGGGCAGCACCACGGCCAGCGCAAAGCCGACGGCAACGGAGGCGTCGATGGCATTGCCACCAGCTTTCAGGATGTCGGTTCCGACACGGGTGGCGATGGCCTGTTCACTGGCGACCATGCCCTTGCTGCCGATGACGGGATGGAAGATGTCCATCTGTGCGTCGTAGCGGGCGGCAGCGGCCTGGGTGAGCTGGCTGCTCTTGATGGCGGCGTCGGGGGACGCGAGACGGTCGGCCAGCTCCTTGGTGAGCTGGGGGGTGGAGCATGCGGCGAGCGAGAGCGCGACGAGGGCGATGGGCAGGGCACGCGCCAGAGGCGTGCGACGATGGCTGGCTGGTTGTTGAGGCATGGAAGCCGTCTCCGGGAGAAATCAGAACAGGTATGGAATGCCACACGGCGCGGCCCCCTGCATGACCCGCCCGGCTGGGGGTGCAGCGTGTGGAACACGGTGGGGGCTTGTTTTGTGCTGGTACGTGCAGCAGATGATTCGTGTGTGGATTTTAGTGCGTCAGCGCGTGTCATGAACTCATTCGTCCCCGGGAGAGCCCCACACCACTTGCAGAACAAGGCGCCGGAGCCGCAGGGTGGCTTCACGGGCGGGCAGCGCAGCCACGCACGCCCGGAGGCGCTTTTCCTGCGGGCCGGTCACGGAAACGTGTGCAGGACAGGATGGCCGGCCGGACAGGGATTGGGCATGCCGGGCGCCGTGACGGCCCTGTTCAGGAAATGCCCAGATCCTTCCAGATGCTGTCCACACGCGACTTGATGTCGCCGGGCATGCTGATGGGGGTGCCCCATTCGCGCGTGGTTTCGCCGGGCCATTTGTTGGTGGCGTCGATGCCCACCTTCGAGCCCAGGCCGCTGACGGGTGAAGCGAAGTCGAGATAGTCGATGGGTGTGTTGCCGACCAGGGTCATGTCACGCAGGGGATCGACGCGGGTGGTCATGGCCCAGATGACTTCCTGCCAGTCGCGGATGTCCACGTCATCATCGACGACGATGATGAACTTGGTGTACATGAACTGCCGCAGGAAGCTCCAGATGCCGAACATGACGCGCTTGGCGTGGCCGGCATAGGCTTTTTTCATCGAGACGACGGCCAGCCGGTAGGAGCAGCCTTCGGGGGGCAGGTAGAAATCGGTGATTTCGGGGAACTGCCGGGTGAGAAGCGGCACGAAGACTTCGTTGAGTGCCACGCCCAGCACGGCGGGCTCGTCGGGTGGCTTGCCGGTGTAGGTGGAGTGGTAGATGGCGTTCTTCCGCATGGTGATGCGGCTGATGGTGAACACCGGGAACCAGTCCTGTTCGTTGTAGTAGCCGGTGTGGTCGCCATAGGGGCCTTCGAGGGCCATCTCGTAGCCGGTGCGGGCGGCTGGCGGAAGTTCATCGCCACGCCAGCCGAGATTGCGTGCGTGTTCGAGGGTCTTGCTGCCGTCCGGGTCGGGCAGCAGATGGCCTTCGAGGATGATCTCGGCGGTGGCCGGCACATTGAGTTCCGTGCCGGGTACTTTCACCAGTTCGGTGCGCGAGCCGCGCAGCAGGCCGGCAAACTGGTATTCGGACAGCGTGTCGGGCACCGGGGTGACGGCACCGAGGATGGTGGCGGGGTCGCAGCCCAGCACCGTGGCAACCGGGAAGGGCGTGC
>JAUNHU010000220.1 GCA_030523825.1 Lautropia sp.
AAGCGTGCAGAAGAAGCCGCAAGGGCTGCAGCAGAAGCTCAGCGAGTCGAGGCTGCCGCACAAGCCCGCGTTGCCGAGCAGGCTGCCGCTGCTGCACAAGCCCAGGCTCAAGCTCAAGCCAACGCCAATGCTCAACAGCAGGAGCAGAGCAACACTGTTGTTGAGGCACGCAACGAAGGAGAGGCTGGGCAGCAGCAAGCTCAGACCGGCGGGCCGGTCACATCGGCTGGCATGTTCCAGCAGCAGCGCAACGAAGGCGCCGCTGATCCGGGCTCCCGCAGCGAGGGGAACGACGCATTCCCGTGGAATGGCGATGGCAGTACCGTAGCCTATGAGGGTCACCAGATCACAACGACGGTTCAGGCCAATGGTGACATTACCTATCGCACGTCGTCAGGGGCAGTTCCCTTTGAACGCGCGCTGGATGCCAATGGCAACGTGCTGACCGAGGTTGTTGGTTGTACCGAACAGGACGGGGATGGCCCGCAGGAATGCACCTTCAAGGCTGCCAGCTGATCTGCATGGCCTGAAGCCTGACATGTTGATGCGATAGCGTCATCTCTTGTATCACTCGCGGCGACGCCGGCATTTTGCTGGTGTCGCCGTTTTTCTTTGCCGGATACAAGGCACATGGGAGGCGGGACACCAGAAAAGTGACTCGGAGGACTCTTGCCAGAGGTTGTGCAGGGGCAGGGTGGCATGTCTGCGTCTACATGTCCGTCGGCTGCATGGGAGCCTGGTGGCGGCGTGCTGGTGGAGGGGTTGGAATAGTCGTGGTTGATGCTTGTTCAGCCAGGGGCGCCGTGCAATGTTGTCGGGGCAGCACGGTTTTGTGCGCTCTGCGAAGGCTTTCCGATGAACGGTTGGCTGTCAATGGGCAAGTGGTGGGGTGGCTCAATAACTTAGCTGTCAAACGGTTAGCATTCATGTATCAGCGGTGGGATGCGGTGTCAGTCAAATCCTTTCGTGCATAGCTCTTATTTCTTTCCCTGTTCAATTCAGCGCCTTCCGCATGGGTGGAAGGCAAGTGGAGTCTTGTTGATGAATCATGCTCGTCTTCTGATGGTGTCGGCCGTCATGTCGGCTTTGGCTGCCTGTGGCGGCGGTGGTGGCGGTGATGCCGCGTCCACGGCAAACAGCACCTCGAACGCCAACAGTTCTGCGTCAGCCACGTCCAACGTGACGGTGAATATCGAGGGTCTGACGATGCCGGCTGCGCGGCAGGCGGTGGAGCAGGCAACTACGTTGACTGCGGCTGCGCAACAGCAGTTGATGGAGGCCCAGATGCGACTGTCGGTGGAACGGTCACGGACCGAGGCAGAAGCAAACCAGCAGACGCTTGCTGCGGCTGAGGCTGAGGTGAAGCGTCTGGAGGAGGCTCTTGCGGCCGAGACGAATAAGCTGGGTGAGGCTCAGGAAAAACTGGCAGCGGTTGGAAAGCGGGATGAGCAGCAGCAACCTGTTGCCGCTCCGACGACGGAGATTCTTGATTGCAGCCGCAACGCCGCCGTAGTGACCGACCCGGAAACCGGGTTGCATCTGGTGTGTGAATCGCAGATTACGACCGGCGCAACGGCCGCCGATGTTGGCACGGCAAAACATGCGTCGGGTCGCTATTACGCAGTGCCGTTCCCGGGGGCAGACACATCAATGATGTTCGTGGGCAAGAAAGCCACCTACAAGCTTGCGTGCAGCCAACGGATTTGCGAATGGCTGAAAGTGGGCGGCTCGATGGACATCGAATACGCCGCACAGGGCAAGGACGGCCAGTACTATCGTTTCTCCTCCTGTCGCACAGGTGATGCCAACAAGGTGATCTGTGCCTACCCACGCACGGACAGGCCGGATGGTATTGATCGCTGGTTTGATAATCGTGAACCGGAGGCTCCCCGGATTGGCGCAGCGATTACTGATACGGATAAATCCGGCTCGCGCGGGTTTCGTGCAGCGGCGGAAGTTACTGCACCGGTCAATTGCAGTAGCAAGATCGGAGCGGATTATGTATTTCCCTGGCCCGGCAAGGAACTGTTCAAGCAGAGCGGTGATGCTGAATGGGAGGCTGTTTTTGACGGTGGGAACTGTTTGGGGGATGTACGGGTACGTGTGGCAGGAAGTCTTGATGCGCCAAGCCACGTGTGGTTTTATGCGAGCGCACAGCAGTGGCCTCTGCATCGGGTGCTCGGCCCCGGTGGTGTAGAGATGAGGGAGCAGTTCGTGAGATGGGGGCAGGCTTCCTCGATGTACTCAGCGGAAGAGCGTGAGCGATTTGCTCAATGGCGCCTCAGCAATCCAGAAATGTTCTACTTCCCTGCGTTGTTTGTGCCGAACTCGGCGAATCAGAATTCTGACTCGTCTGCTGCAAACAACACGGCAAATGGGGGCGCTAACGGCCCTGCAGCCAATGCGGGATCGAACAATGGGAATGCGACGAACCCGACTGCACCGGTGACGGATGCTGCTGCTCCGGGCAACACGGCGCCTGCAAACGGTGATGCTGCTCCGCAGGAGAACCAGGGGGCGCAGGCATCGCCTGATGCCCGTGCAACGGATGGCGGCAATGCCACTGCAGGTGCCGCCAATGGCGCTACCCAAGGGCCGGTTACGTCGGCGGGCATGTTTCAGCGGCAGCGCAATGAGACCAATAACGATCCGGACACCCGCTCTGACAGTGCTGATGCGTTTCCGTGGAACGGCAATGGCAGCACCGCAACCTACGGTGGCCGGGAGATCATGACGACGGTGCAACCCAATGGCGACATCACCTATCGCACGTCCACGGGTGAGGTTCCGTTTGAC
>JAUNHU010000221.1 GCA_030523825.1 Lautropia sp.
GGGAACATCAGTTGTCAGCAAAACCCGGTCAAGGCCGGGATGTGCCTCACTTCCAGATGTTCTCGTCGATCTGACCTTTCAGCTCGGGATAGTCGGACACCCGGAAACGCGGGTTGCCGTTGTCCTTCAGCTGCGCGAAATAGTCGCGGGTAAGTTTCACCACCAAGCCCGACAGCAGCACGATGCCGATCAGGTTGATGAGCGCCATGATGCCCATCGTCATGTCGGCCGTGTCGAACACCGTCGTCAGGCTTTCGCGCGCCCCCCACAGCACGAACACCAGCACCAGCACGCGCATCAGCGTGAGGGTGAGCCGGTTGTCGATCTTCATGTAGGTGAGCGCACCTTCGGCATAGGCATAGTTGCCGATGATGGAGGTGAAGGCGAAGAAGAACACGGCCAGGGCGACAAAGTCCTTGCCATAGGGGCCAATATGCGAGGCCACGGCCAGCTGCGTCAGCACGGTGCCGGTAACGCCCGGGTTGGTCTGGATCGCATCGGACATCAGGATCATCACGCCGGTGGCGGTACAGATGAGGATGGTGTCGATGAACACGCCCAGCGCCTGCACGAAGCCCTGCGAAGACGGATGGTGCGGGCTGGGAACAGCCACGGCTGCAATGTTGGGCGCGGAACCCATGCCGGCCTCGTTGGAATACAGACCGCGCTTGACGCCGTTGAGCATCGCAGCCGTCATGCCGCCCACTGCACCACCGGCTGCCTGTTCAAGGCCGAAGGCACTCTTGAAGATCATCGTCAGGGCAGCCGGAACCTGATCAATGTTGGCCACCAGCACCCACAGCGCCACACCCAGGTAGGCCACGGCCATGAAGGGCACGACGACCTCGGCCACGCGGGCGATGTTGCGCACGCCACCGAAGATGACGGCGCCCGACAGCACGGCGACAAAAATGCCGATGTGGGTGCGGTCGAATCCGAAGGACTCCTGCATGGATTCGGCGATGGAATTGGCCTGCACCGCGTTGAAGGCCAGACCGAACACCACCAGCAGCATCACCGCAAACAGCATGCCTGCCCACGGTGCCTTCAGGCCACGCGAGATGTAGAAAGCCGGGCCGCCACGGTAGAGACCGTCATGGTCTTCGATCTTGTAGAGCTGCGCCAGCGTGCTTTCGGCATAGGCAGTGGCCATGCCGAGGAAGGCCACGATCCACATCCAGAACAGTGCGCCCGGCCCGCCGGTGGTAATGGCCACCGCCACGCCGGCGATGTTGCCGGTGCCCACGCGCGAGGCCAGACTGGTCATCAGCGCCTGCATCGGCGTGATGCCGTGATGATCCTTTTCAGCGGGGCGTGTAACCGACCGGACGAATTCAGGAAACCGGAAGATCTGCAGGAAACCCAGCCGGAACGAGAACAGGACACCAACGGCCAGCAGGGCATAGATGAGGACATTGCCCCAGAGAACGCTGTTCACGTCCCCGACGAATTCTGAATAGCTCAATGTGATCTCCAGGCAGCGAACGGACAGGAAGTCGTCATTGCACCTTCCCGGACCCTGCGCGACATGCGTGCTGCATGCCGTGAAGATCTGGACACTGCCGATATGGTTTTGACCCCGAAGAACGCCGAATCGGGACGCAGGGGCTCCTGAGAGGATGGGTGATTGTCGCTCAAAAGTCGCAGTGCCGGGAATTTTCAGGGAATGTTTCTTCAACCGACAGCGCCGCGTCATGACCGGGGCATGTTTCTCCCCTCCCCTGGTACAGGGGCATTTGCCTCATGGACATTGAACACGATGGGAAGACCAGTGCAGACACACTTCCTGGCCCCGGAAGCTGCGTGATGCAAGGCGATGCGTGACGCGGATATTTCAGGGCATACGAACAGCATGCCGGGGGATTGCACCCTACATGAAAACGGCGTGCAGACGTGCATCAGAAAACATGAAACCTCCTGCAACGATCACGCCCTTTCAAAGGTGACGATACGCCCCCATGTAGACTGCGATTCCCGGGGAAAGCCCCGGCGTGCAGATCGCCTCGGACGCATCAGGGGCTTCCTGCCTGCCAAGGGAGTCGGCAAGGCCAAATGACTCGCTCATCAGGGTTCTTGCCATCCGGCCAGATTCCTCATCACCCAAGCCAGAACCTTTCAAACCATGCGCCTGCTGCTTGCCATCTTTCTGCCTCCGGTCGTGTTCTTCACCATCGGCCGCCCCTTTGCCGGCATTTTCTGTCTCATCCTGCAGATCACGCTGATCGGCTGGATTCCGGCTGCCATCTGGGCCGTGTACGCACTCAGCCAGTACAAGACCGACAGGAAGATCGAGGAAGCGATCAACAACCGTCAGATCAATCGCGCCGACCTGAAATGATCCGGCGCGCCGGGGTTGGCACCGGCAGAATCGGCCGCCAGGGCTGATCAGCCCTGCTCGCCCAGCCCCAGGCGCTCCGGCCAGGTGTAGGCCACCAGCCGCCTGCCATCACGCACCAGCCCGGCCAGCGCAATGCCATGTTGCCGGGCGGTTTCTATGGCAAGCCCGGTGGGTGCCGATACGGCAACCAGTGCGCCCACCCTCGCCATCGCCGTCTTCTGCACCATCTCGAAGCTGGCCCGGCTGGTGATGGCGATGAACCCCTGGCTGGCATCGGTGCCAGCACGTGTCATCGCGCCGATCAGCTTGTCGAGGGCGTTGTGTCGGCCCACGTCCTCGCGCAGCATCAGCACCTGGCCGCTCAAGTCGCACCAGGCGGCGGCATGGGTGGCACCCGTCAGGTTGCGGATGAGCTGTTTTGCCTTCAGGCCGCTTTCGGCGCGAAAGATGGC
>JAUNHU010000222.1 GCA_030523825.1 Lautropia sp.
CGAAAGCTGTGCGCCAATGAGTGCCCATGCGCTGAGGGAGAGCGCGCAGATGAGGTAGTACGTGAGCGACAGGACGATCAATCGCTGGTCGGCGTCGGGGTGTGGGCCAACATGGACGGAAATGGCCGACAGTGCCACGGTCCAGGCTTTGGGGTTGAGGGTCTGGGTCATGAAACCCTGGATGAATCCGGGACATTGATCCTGCGTGCCATCGAGGGCAAGCGTGCTGCGGTCTGATGTGATCTGCCAGGCCAGCCACAGCAGCCAGGCTGATCCGGCAAGGGTGATGAGCAGGGCGTGGCGCTGGATGATTGGCATGACAGACCCGAGCCCCAGGCCGAACAGCAGCAGGATGGCGACGAAACTGAGGGTTGCGCCTTGCACGTAGGGCTGGCTGCGCCACAGGCCAAAGCGTGCGCCGGACATGGCCGAGATGATGTTGACCGGGCCGGGTGTGGCAGAGGTGGCCAGCGCAAAGAGCGCCATTGACAGGAGGTAGCCGGACATGTCTGCACCGGAGTGGGGAATACGGGTGCGATGATGGTAGGCAAGCCGTTGTCGCGGGGATTGGACGAAATTAAGCCCGTGCTACAGTCGGCGCCTATTCTTGTCTTGCAGGTCGTGATCATGAACCGACAGGAAAAACGTGGAGGCCGACGGCGCAGCACCAACCGCCTGCATCGGCTGGCAGGGTTGCATGACATCGAGCTGTTCGAGGCCAACGAGACACGTGCTGCCTATGGCAAGCACGCACACGAAACCTTCGCCATTGGTGCCATCACGCAGGGTGTGGGTGGCTACTGGTGTCGTGGGTCGGAAATCGTCCTGCCACGCAGGACGCTTTCATTGATGAACCCGCAGGAACTGCATACGGGTTATGCGGTGGCAGAGGATCTGCAGTACCGGATGGTTTATGTCTCTGAAGACGCGGTGAAGGCCCTGTTGGGGCTGTCTCGTCTGCGGGGTTTCCGGGACATGAATCCGGTGGATGCCGGGGACAGGAATGCCCGGGATCTGGTGTCGATTGCCTGGCTGCTGACGCATCCCGATCAGGTGCCTGCGTCGATGATGCGGGTGGAGGAGTTGATGGCGCAACTGCTGGCCCGGGTGTTTGCGCATCATGGCGGGCAGGTGATGAGGGCAGCCGGGCGTGAGCCCGCTGCGGTGCGGCACGTGGCAGCGATCATCGACGCCCATGTGGCCGCCTGTGTCGAGGGCCTGACGTGTCCGCCCGCGCCGACCATTGCGCAGATGGCCGAATCGGTTGGCCTGCATCCCAACTATCTGATTCAGAGCTTCGGCCGTGCGCGTGGCATTTCACCGCATGCCTGGCTGATTCATCGCAAGATTGCCCGCGCAAAGGAGATGATGGCGGCAGGCACGCCGGCGCACGAGGCGGCGATGGCGCTGGGCTTTTATGACCAGTCGCATTTCATCCGGCATTTTCGCCGCATCGTGGGGGTCAGCCCTGGCGGGCTGATCATTCATTGACAGGCGCCTGCTCCGGCTGGCTTGGGTGACATCAATTTTGTGAAATGCTATCATTTTGCCTCGTATGCACGAGGTGTGATGTCATGGCAGTCGTTACGGTTCGGAATCTGGCCGATGAAGTGCATCGGGCATTGAAGGCGCGTGCGTTACAGAACGGACGCAGCACGGAGGCGGAAATCCGTGTCATTCTGGAATCGGCCGTTCTGCCGCCGGAACGGGTGAAGCTTGGGTCCCTGTTGGCAGACATCGGGCGAGAGGCAGGCTTGACCGACGAGGATTGCAGGGTGTTTGACACGGTACGGGACAGGACGCCCAGTGAGCCGGTGAGGTTTGAATGATCCTGCTCGATACCAATGTCATTTCCGAGGCATTGAAGCCTGGCTCTGATCCGCATGTCATGCAATGGATCGACGCACAGGTGTTGAGCACGCTGCATTTGTCGTCGATTACCCTGGCCGAGGTTCGGTTTGGCATTGCCTCGATGCCGAAGGGAAAGCGTCGGACGACTTTGAATGCTCAGTTCGAGGAAAGGGTCGTTCCGTTGTTTGCAGGCCGTGTCCTGAATTTCGATGCCGGGGCATCCATCGAGTATGCCCGCTTGCGGGCATCTGCACGCAGCCAGGGTACGGCCATCTCGATGGCTGATGCCTGTATCGCAGCCATTGCGGTATTCAATGGCTGCGCGGTGGCCACGCGCGATACGGCTCCTTTTCTGGCGGCGGGGTTGAAGGTTATCAACCCGTGGGTTGCGCGCTGACGAGCGCCTTTACACCGGAATCATCGAGCCGACGGAGAGCAGGGATTGCTCCTCGCGGCCGGCCAGCATGTGTTCCAGCGGGCGCACGGCGGAGACGGCGGCACCCTGTGCAAGGTCGATGCCCAGTTCGCGCAGCGGGCGCAGGTCCAGCGGGTTGTTGACCTGATCGACGAGTACCTGGATGCCGAGGGTTTCGTAGAGGGCGCGGATGGCCGGAATTTCCTTGTGGGCAGCCGGGTTGGCGTTCAGGTCGGCAAACTGCCGGCCATCGAGACGCACGTGGCGGATGGGAAGCTGGGCCAGTTGTCGCACGGGAATCTCGTTGGCTTCGGCGTCGCTCAGGTCGATGCCCGACTGCACGGACATCAGGCGCAGGTCTTTCAGGAAGGCGCGCGAGCCTTCGGGGTCGTAGTCGAGTGACTGCGAGGACAGCTCGATGCAAAGCCGGCTGTTGATGGTCATGGCGCGGTTGTCGCCCTGCACGCCCAGCATGCGGATGAGGTTGCCGGTGAAG
>JAUNHU010000223.1 GCA_030523825.1 Lautropia sp.
CCAGCTCGGGTTCAAAGGCCATGCCGGAACCGGTTTCCCGGGCGTAGATGGCGGCCACGTTGCCCACGGGCACGATGATGTGCTCGGGCACGCCATTGAAACGCGCCTCGAAACGGATGAAATCGTTGTCCATGTGCAAGGCATTGGTTGCCATCAGCGAGGTGTTGAGCACGATCTCGCCATTCTGCACATGCTGCATCGGCACCCGCGCCCGCCCCCCCACTTTCACCAGCATGTAGGGGGTGTAGCCGTTATCGCTACACCACTCATGAATCGCCCGGATCATGTAGGGTTTGGTCGAGATTTCGGCCATCGGCAGTCTCCGGTTGAAATCAGCGGCGCATGACTTTTTCGGAAGGGGTCAGCGCCTCGATGTAGGCCGGACGCGAGAAGATGCGCTCGGCATACTTCATGAGCGGCGCGGCCGATTTGGGCATTTCGATGGAATAGTGATCGAGGCGCCACAGGAGCGGGGCCATCGCCACGTCGAGCATCGAGAACTCGTCGCCCAGCATGAAGCGGTTCTTGACGAAGATGGGCGTGAGCTGGGTGAGCCGGTCGCGGATCTGGGCACGGGCACGGTCCATCGTGCGGGCCGTTTCCTTGTCGTGGTCGCGGCGCTCCAGCGTCTGCACGTGCACGAACAGTTCCCGCTCGAAATTGAACAGGAACAGCCGGGTGCGGGCCCGCATGACAGGGTCTGCCGGCATGAGCTGCGGATGCGGGAAGCGCTCGTCGATGTATTCGTTGATGATGTTCGATTCGTAGAGGATGAGATCACGCTCCACCAGAACCGGCACCTGACCATAGGGGTTCATGATCGAGATGTCTTCGGGCTTGTTGTAGAGATCGACATCGCGGATCTCGAAATCCATGCCTTTCTCGAACAGCACGAACCGGCAACGCTGACTGAACGGACAGGTCGTTCCGGAATAGAGCACCATCATGGGCGTAATCTCCTGAAGACACGGGAACCCGGGCGGGCTCCTGATACAAAGCGTGGTGGGGTCTCGGGCGGCATGCAGCCGGCACGCAGGCAGGATGAAGGGCGAACAAGGCGGGTGCCGGCGAGGCATGCGCGGCGTGGCCGGCGCCCTGCTCCGGCGTCGCGCGCACCCGAGACCCGGCTGACAGACAAGATATCACGCCATGCAAGCGGGGGCGAGTCGGCGTGGCGGCCACGCCCGGTGCGCAGGGGCCGGCCGTCCGGTGTCGACGATGGAAGTGCTGGCAAGGCGCCACGCGCCGTCAGGGCTGACCGTCTTTCCAGCGTGGCAACGCGGTCAGCGCACGGTTGCGGGGCCTGCCTTACTTCACGTCCTTCCAGAACTCGCGATTGAGTTTCCAGGCCGATGCGATGAACACCAGCAGGAACAGGATCACCCAGATGCCCAGGCTGGAACGGGTGGAGGCCGTGGGGTCGGCCATGTAGTTCATGAAGGCGACGAGATTGGCAACCTTCTCGTCGTATTCGGCCTGCGTCAGCGTGCCGCCTTCGGGCGTGCCCAGCTTGAAGGTGGAGCCTTCGACGTGGTCGGTGCCCTGGAGCGCTTCTTCACGCTCGGCGCGGTTGCCGTAGCGGTCGAATTCGATGATGGTCTTCTTCCAGCCGGTGGTCTCGCCGGTGGCCTCGTCCTTCACCGGGGCGACACGCTCCTCGACGGCGCCGCGGCTGCCCTGCCACTGCCACAGGATGTGCGGCATGCCGACGTTGGCAAAGATCGCATTGTTCCAGCCGGTCTCACGAGTGGCGTCACGGTAGTAGCTGCGCAGGTAGGTGTAGAGCCAGTCCGCACCCGTGCCATCGTGCGACGACCGGGCACGGGCAACCACGGAAAGGTCCGGGGGCGCAGCGCCAAACCACGCCTTGCCATCGGCCGGCGTCATGGAAACCTTCATCAGGTCGCCGACGCGGGCGCCGGTGAACACCAGGCTCTCGGTGATCTGGTCGTCGGTGAGACCGATGTCCTTCAGCCGGTTGAAGCGCATCATCGATGCGCCATGACAGTTCAGACAGTAGTTGACGAAGGTGCGGGCACCATCCTGCAGTGCCGGCATGTCGTGCATCTTGTCGGTCGGAAAGGTGTCGAGATGGACACCGGCATCAGCCGCCATCACGGGGGCCGACACCGCACAGGCGACGGCCGTGGCCAGGATACCGAAGCGGCGACGCATGAAAACGGGCATGTTCATTGGGTTTCTCGCTGCCTGATTCAGTGGGGCTTGAAGGTGACGCGCTCGGGCGGCTGTTTGAAGGTACCCATCTGGCTCCACCACGGCATGAAGAAGAAGAAGCCGAAGTAGATGAGCGTGAAGAACTGCGAGAGCCGCTCTGCCGTGGGCGACGGTGCCTGCACGCCGTAGTAGCCCAGCACCAGGAAGGCCACCACGAAGACGGCGTAGAACAGCTTGTGCCACAGCGGCCGGTAGCGGATGGAACGCGAGGGGCTCTGGTCGATCCAGGGCAGCGCGAAGAAGATCAGCGTGGAGGCGCCCATGGCAACCACCCCCCAGAACTTGGCGTCCAGCAGGAAGAAGCCGACGCACAGGCTGAGGATGACGACTGCACCGATGATCTTCGCCACCCGGAAGCGTGCCGACTTGAGGATGACGGCCAGCAGCACCAGCAGGAAGGGCAGCATGCCGTAGTAGAGGAACTCGGTGGTGGTGGCCCGCAGGATGGAATAGAAGGGCGTGAAGTACCAGA
>JAUNHU010000224.1 GCA_030523825.1 Lautropia sp.
CCGCTGCGCATGCCGGGGACGTTGGAGCGTTTGGAGAGGCTGGAGAAGACGACGATCTGCCGGTAGTCGTGGCGGCCGAGCTGTTTGCAGGCTTCGAGCGCGCCGAGCGGGGGGCTGGCTTCGTCGTGATAGATCTCGGAGTAGCACTCGTCGGCGGCGATGATGAAGCCCCAGCGGTCGGCCAGACCGAGCAGCTGCTTCCATTCGGCAAGGTCCATGATCTTGCCGGTGGGGTTGCCTGGGGAGCAGACGTAGACGAGGCGGGTTTTCTGCCAGACTGCTTCGGGCACTGCCTGCCAGTCGATGCGAAAGCCGTTGTCGGGATGCTGGTCGAGCAGGTGGAGACGGGCGCCGGCCAGCAGCGCCGCGCCTTCGTAGATCTGGTAGAAGGGGTTGGGCGAGATGACGATGGCGTCGCGCTCGGCGGGGTCGAGCATGGCCTGGGCGAAAGCAAAGAGGGCTTCGCGGGAGCCGTTGACGGGCAGGATCTGGGTGGCGGGATCGAGCCGGGTGCCGTAGCGGCGTTCGAGCCAGTGACCGATGGCTTCGCGCAGGGCGGGCTTGCCGGCGGTGGCCGGGTAGCTGGAGAGCCCCTGTTGTGCCTGGGCCAGTGCATCGAGGACGACGGGCGGGGTGGGGTGCCGGGGTTCGCCGATGGAGAGGTCGATGAGCGGTGTGGCGGGATCGAGACGGCTGGCTGCGGGTGTTGCCAGCAACGCACGCAGTCGCTCGAAGGGATAGGGTTGCAGCAGGTCGAGGCGTGGGTTGGTGGGCAACGGGGTGTGCATGGTGGTCGGTTCCTTGCGAGGGGCTTGTTATTATATGGATCGCGCCGGAGTGGCGGATGCGCCTGCCGGCCCCTATCTGGCTGTGCTTTCGCCAGGCTGGACGTGTGTTTCGCAACCGGCGTCGGCATCCTCCTTCCTTCGGCATTCTCGTTTTTCGAAAAGCGCCCGTCACCTGCGGGTCTTCGGAGCCTTTTTTACGTGCGTCTCAAGCAAGTCAAGCTCGCGGGTTTCAAATCCTTTTGTGATCCCACCACTTTCGAGCTGCCCAGCCAGCTGGTGGGTATCGTCGGCCCCAACGGGTGCGGCAAGTCCAACATCATCGACGCCACCCGCTGGGTGCTGGGGGAGTCGCGCGCGACCGAGCTGCGCGGCGAGTCGATGCAGGACGTGATCTTCAATGGATCTCTTGAACGCAAGCCATCGTCACGGGCCAGCGTGGAGCTGGTGTTCGACAACAGCCTGGGGCGCATCGGTGGCGCCTGGGGCGGCTTTGCCGAGATTTCGGTGAAGCGGGTTCTCACACGTGAGGGGCAGTCCACCTATTACATCAATCAGCAGCCGGTGCGCCGCAAGGATGTGCACGACATCTTCCTGGGCACGGGGCTGGGGCCGCGGGCCTACGCGATCATCGGGCAGGGCACCATTTCGCGCATCATCGAGGCCAAGCCCGACGAGCTGCGGGTGTTCTTCGAGGAGGCGGCCGGGGTTTCCAAGTACAAGGAGCGCCGGCGCGAGACGGAGAACCGGCTGGCGTCGTCGCGTGACAACCTGACGCGGGTGGAAGACATTCTGCGTGAGCTGACATCTACCATCACGAAGCTGGATGCGCAGGCCGAGGTGGCCAGCCGCTACAACGAGATGGAGGCCGAGCGCAAGCGCAAGCAGCAGTGGCTGTGGATGATCAAGCGTGACGATGCGGTGGCGCAGCAGGAGTTGCTGAACAAGACGGCGACCAGTCTCGATCTGGAGATCGAGGGGATGCAGTCGCAGGTGTATGCTGCGGAAAACCGCCGTGAGACGCTGCAGGTGGCGCTGGATCAGGCCAATGACGAGCTGAGTCGCAGCCAGGCGGCCTATTACGAGGTGAACAGCGAGGTGTCGTCGCTGGAGACCAAGATCCAGCTCATCGGTCAGACGCGCAGTCAGGCGCAGGCCCGCCTGCGTTCGATGGACGAGCAGATTGCGTCGGCGCAGATGCTGTCGGAGAGCGGCACGCAGCAGCGTGAAGACGTGGAGATGCAGCTCGAAGAAGCCCGCGAGGCGCAGGCGGCGGCCGAGATGGCGCTGGCCGAAGCCGAGGAGCAGTTGCAGGGCTTTGTCGAGGAAGAATCGGGCCGGCGCGAGGCGCTGGAAAGTGCCCGGCAGGCGGCCCAGCAGGCCCAGCAGGCGCTGCAGGTGGGCCGGGTCGAGCGGCGTTCGCATGAAGACGCGCTGTCGTCGATGCGCGAGCGGCGTCAGCGCTTGCAGGTGTCGCTGGAGCAGTTGGGCGACGACAGTGGCGACCAGCTGGAACGGCTGGCGATGGAGCTGTCGGCAGCGCAGGAGGAAGAAGCCTCCACGGCCGAGCAGCAGCAGATGCTGGAGCAACGGCAGGCCGAGGTTCAGGCCGAGCGCGGTCCGGCGCAGCAGCAACTGCGTGAGGCGCAGAACAAGACTTCTACGATCGAGGCGCGCATCGGCGTGCTGGAGCAGTTGCAGGCGCGCATGCACGGCGAGGCAAAGGTGCGGCCGTGGCTGGGCAAGCATGGCATCTCCGAGGCGGCCGAGCGTGTCTGGCAGCGCATCCGTATCGAGACCGGCTGGGAAACGGCGGTGGAGGCGGCGCTGCGCGAGCGGGTGCACAGCATTGAGGCAGCCAGCCAGAACCAGTTGCTGACGATGTTGCAGGACCAGCCGCCGGGCAAGCTGG
>JAUNHU010000225.1 GCA_030523825.1 Lautropia sp.
AGCCAGCCCCAGCCGCCCGGCCATGTCGAGCATGATCTGCGTTCGCAGTGCAATGTCGGGCATCTGCAGCACCAGAGGCTTCAGTTCGGCCTGCATGCGCGCCCTGCCCTCCGGGGTGGTCAGATCCCCCCGGCTGGCCAGTTCCTTCAACAGGAAGGTGGACAGCGGGAGAGCCCGCGCCACCTCGGCCTCGAAGGCTTCCAGCCCCTCGGCACGCACGAAACTGTCGGGGTCGTGCTCGGGAGGCAGAAAGAGAAAGTCGAGCTGCCGGGTGTCGGAGAGCAGCGGCAGGGCATTTTCCAGCGCCCGCCAGGCTGCACGCCGGCCCGCCGAATCCCCGTCGAAGGCAAACACGATCCGGTCTGCCAGCCGCGTCAGCTTCTGCAGGTGGTGCGCCGTGGTGGCCGTACCCAGCGTGGCCACCGCATACTTGCAACCATGCTGATGCAGCATCACCACGTCCATGTAGCCTTCCACCACCAGCACCCGGCCAGCCGCACGAATGCCTTCCCGGGCCTCGAAAAGCCCGTACAGCTCGCGCCCCTTCGAGAACAGCGGCCCTTCGGGAGAGTTCAGATACTTGGGCTCGCCCGCGCCCAGCACACGGCCACCAAAGCCGATGACCTGCCCGCGCGGATTGCGGATGGGAAACATCACCCGTTCGCGGAAGCGGTCGTAGCGCTTGCCTTCTTCACCGGCAATCACCAGACCAGCATCCACGGCCTCTTTCGCGGCATAGTCGGGCAGCACGCCATCGAGATTGCGCCAGCCACCAGGCGCATAGCCCAGCCCGAAATCGCGGGCGGTTTCACCCGACACCCCGCGATCCTTGAAGTAGGCAATGGCTGCGGGCGTTTCGCGCAGCCGCTGGCGATAGTAGTGATCAGCCTTTTCCAGCCATTGCACCAGCGTGAGCCCCTGCTTGCGGGCAGCCTCGGCAGCTTCGGCTTCGGGGCCACCAGCCACGCGCGGCACATCCACCCCGATGCCATGCGCCAGATCCTGCACGGCATCGACAAAGCTCATGCCGAAGTTCTCGGTGAGGAACTTGATGGCATCGCCGCTGGCCCCACACCCAAAGCAGTGATAGAACTGCTTGGTGGGCGACACGGTAAAGGACGGGCTCTTCTCGTTGTGGAAGGGACACAACCCCTGATAATTGGCACCGGCTTTCTTCAGCTTCACGCTGCGCCCCACCACCTCGACGATGTCGACGCGGGACAGCAACTCCTGAATGAAAGATTGCGGGATGATCACGCCCAGACCTCAGCCAATATCCAACCGCCAACATCGCGCCGGAGAAACGCGACCCGCCGCAGACGCCCGCCTCCGGACTTCACTGGCCCTGCAGGGCACACATGTGCAAACGGCCCGGACGACTCACCTGCGTGAGGAGATGATGCCGGCCCTTGCGCCAGCATCGCAAGCATACCCGAGAGAGGCTCAGGCGGACAGGCGCGCGCGAATCTGTGCCGACACGGCACCCAGATCGGCCTTCCCGGCCAGCTTCGTCTTGACGATGCCCATCACCTTGCCCATGTCGGCAATGCCGGCGGCACCGGTTTCGGCAACAGCCGCCTCGATCACCGCCTGAATCTCGGCAGCGTCGGCCTGGGCCGGACGGTACTCGTCCATCACCGCCAGCTCGGCACGCTCCTGCTCGGCCAGCTCGGTGCGCCCCGCCTTCTCGAACTGCTCGATGGAATCGCGGCGCTGCTTGACCAGCTTCTCGATGATGGCCAGCACCTGGGCGTCGTCCAGCGTGACGCGCTCGTCCACTTCCTTCTGCTTGATGGCAGCCAGCAACAGGCGCAGGGCGCCCAGGCGCTGCTTGTCACGCGCGCGCATGGCTTCCTTCATGTCAGCTTCGATTCGGGTCTTGAGAGCGGAATTCGTGCTCATGGCAGCGGGTGGCTCGTGAAATCTGCGCCGGACTTCCAGACCATGAGCGGCATCCGGGTCCGGGCCAGCAGGCTACCGTGAGAGCCCGCACAATGGCACATGGACAGGACGAGCGCCGGTCATCGACAGGGAGGCGTCCGTTGACAACTCACCGTCATGGGCGGCTGACAGTCGGCGGCAACAGGAGAAAAATGGGGGAAACAGCGCCCCCTGCGCCCGGGAAAGCCGGAGCGAACACAAGGGACGAACACGCCTGATGACAGGTTCGATCAGGGCGTACAGGCAAACTCACCGGATACGACCGCCGGAGACGACAACGCCATCGACAAGGGCGATGGCGTACTGGCTGGCAGGATTCAGCCGGATTTCAGCATCGAAGCAAAAAACCGGCGCAACCTGCCCACAATCCACACATCATGCGCACTCCGGCGCACGACGGAGAAAATCAGTATTTCTTCTTCGGCAGCATCTGGCTGCGCAGGCGCTTGTGATGACGCTTGACGGCAGCAGATTTTTTGCGCTTGCGCTCGGCCGTGGGCTTTTCATAAAACTCACGTGCGCGCAGCTCGGTAAGAAGGCCGGTCTTTTCAATGGTGCGCTTGAAGCGCCGCAGGGCAACATCAAACGGCTCGTTTTCCTTGACTCGGACCAATGGCATGAAAAAACCTTCCTTGAAACGTTATGAAAAGATTGGACGTGTGGCTAGAGCGCGATTATAGACACACAAGCCGGTCGATGCAAAGCGAACGACGCCAAACGTCAACCGTGCTCCGATGACCAAGGG
>JAUNHU010000226.1 GCA_030523825.1 Lautropia sp.
GGCACAGACCGTGTTTCTGGCGATGGTGCAAGCGACAACCCCCAGCCCGGTTCCTCCGGGCAACCTGGAGAGCCTCCCTCCCGCCGCATCAGCCACGACCAGAACTTCAAGAACCTGATCCTCGACTACCCGCGCGAGGCGCTGCTGTTCTACGCCGAGGCTGAAGCGAAGAAGATCGACCCGTCGGCCCGGATCACGCCGATACGGCAGGAGCAGCTGAAGGATCGGCTGGGTGACAGATTCTTTGAGCTGGATGTACCACTGCTGGTGGAGTGGCCCGATGGCAGCCGTGAGGCCATCATCTTTGTCATCGAGGAAGAAACCGACCCCGCTCGTTTCTCGCCTCTGCGGCTGGGCTCCTACTGCATGTCGGTGGCCGAGCTGATGAAGACCAACCAGATCGTGCCGGAGGTCATCTTTTTGAAGCCCGGGCCGACACCACCGACGAGTCTGACGCTGGGCAGCCCCGAGCGACCCTATCTGCATTTCGAATACATCGTGTTCAACCTGGCGCAGACGCCGGCAAGGCTGCATTTCGAGAGCAGCAACATCGTTGCCCGGCTGAATCTGGTGGCGATGCAGCACAGCCGCACCGAGCGCCCCATTGTCTACGGTCAGGCGCTGAAGGGGCTACTGACACTTGAGCCCAGCACCGATCGCCAGCGCAAGTATCTGGACTTCATCGACATGTACCTCCCGCTTGAGGATAATGAGCGGGAGGAGTTTGAGCGGAACTACCAAACGGAGAGCAGGAACATGGGTGGAATCGTCTCCCGCGCCATCGAGCAGGGCATGCAGGCTGGCCGGATGGAAGGCTTGCAGGAAGGACTTCAGACCGGCCGTTTTGAAGGCCAGACAGAGATGCTGACCCGCCAGTTGCAACGTCGCTTCGGCCCGCTGAGCAGCGAGATCAAGGCCCGGCTTCAGGCGGGTACGTCAGAAGACCTGACACGGTGGGCGGACAACTTTGTCGACGCCAAGCGCATTGAGGACGTGTTCCAGACGCACTGATGGCGTTGAGCCACTGGGTTGTGCCCCGTCCCGCTCGGAACAGCCTTCCCGCCTCCAGCTCAGGAAAACACAGAGATCGTTGCAGAGGAAAGCGTTCCCGTTACGCACCCCACATAAAAGCTCCCTTTGCGTGGGCGGATATTCCGATGCTCCTGATTGGACGCAGAACAAAAAAAACCGGCAACGTCAGCCGTGGGGCTGTCGTGCCGGTCAATAAAAGCATGTTCCTTGTGCGGCAAGAATATCGGTGCATCGAGTGCCGACCTGCCTGCGGGCGACCATCGGTGCCCAGAGGGAGATGAACGGCAGGAAAGCGTTGTTCAGCGATGCACGGCCACGGTTTCTCAGGTGTTGCTGCCGCCTTTCTGCGAGAGGTCTACGGCAGCGGTGAACAGCACGTCGGTGGAGGAGTTGAGGCCGGTTTCGGCCGAATCCTGCAGGACGCTGATGATGAAGCCGACGCCGACCACCTGCATGGCGATGTCGTGGTTGATGTCGAACAGGCTGCAGGCCATCGGGATGAGCAGCAATGAACCGCCGGCCACGCCGGATGCGCCGCAGGCGCCCAGCGAGGCAACCACGCTGAGCAGGAGTGCCGTGCCGAAATCGACCTTGATGCCGAGGGTCTGGACAGCTGCCAGGGTGAGTACGGTGATGGTGATGGCCGCGCCTGCCATGTTGATGGTGGCGCCCAGCGGGATGGAAACGGAGTAGGTGTCTTCGTGCAGGCCAAGTTTCTTGCACAGCGCCATGTTGACCGGAATGTTGGCGGCCGAGGAGCGGGTGAAGAAGGCGGTGATGCCGCTTTCGCGCAGGCAGGTGAAGACCAGCGGATAGGGGTTGCGGCGCGTTTGCGAGAAAACGAGCAGCGGGTTGATGACCAGCGCGACGAACAGCATGCTGCCGATGAGCACGGTCAACAGATGCACATAGTGGCCGAGTGCCTCGAAGCCACCTTCGGAAACGATGGTGGTGACGACAAGACCGAAGATGCCGTAGGGCGCCAAGCGGATGACGAAGCGGACGACGGAAGACACGGCCTCGGCAGCGTCGGCAATCAGGCCACGGGTGGCATCACCGGCGTGGCGAAATGCGCTGCCGAGCAGCACACCCCAGACGATGAGGCCGATGTAGTTGGCTTCAGAGAGCGCCTTGACCGGATTGGAAACCGCGCTCATCAGCAGGGTGTGCAGCACCTCGCCGATGCCGTTGGGCGACGCCTTGGAGGCGGACTCGACCCCGGTGAGCAGCAGGGTGGACGGAAACATGAAGCTGGCTGCAACAGCAACCAGCGCGGCCGCGAAGGTGCCGATGAGATAAAGGACGAGGATGGGCCGGATGTTGGTCTGGGTGCCCGCACGGTGCTGGGTGACAGCAGACGTGACCAGCAGGAAGACGAGCACGGGCGCCACGGCTTTCAGGGCACCGACGAACAGCTCACCCATGAGGGTGGCCAGGGTGGCAACATGGCTGGCAAACTCGAAGCCACGCCCCTGCAACTCGCGGGCTGCTCCGCCAATGATGAGGCCCCAGACCAGGCCGATGATGATCTGGGTGACGAGACTCAGACCTTTCTTCTTGGGATTGCCTTCCGCTTGCTGCGCCATTGAAACCATTCCTGAAAAAACGTCAAAGAAGGGTATTTTGCACGCATTCCCTGTCGCGGGGGGAGACA
>JAUNHU010000227.1 GCA_030523825.1 Lautropia sp.
AGCATGACAGCGCCCAGCAGGTAGGGAATCCACGAACGAAGCCCCAGGAAAAGATCGGGCACCACAAAGGCCAGTGCGGCAAAGGCCAATACCCAGAGGGCCATCGTCTGGTTGGCGAAGCGGGTCAGTTTGAGCAGCAGGTTCATGGGGGAACGAAATGACCGGAAAAAGCAGGAACGTGAAGGGATGATAAGGCTCAGGAGCGCTGCGGAGTGTCCGGATCACGCTTCGGGTCGGCGATGACGGCAGTTTCCGCTGCCTCGATCGCCTCGCGCTCACGGGTCGAGGGAAATTCGCGGGTTGGGGGGAAGATTTCAGTGGGCCCCCGCAAGGTGGGTGGAATGACCGTGACCGGGCCGGACGCGCTGCCACCGCCATCCGGGCCACGCCCCGTCCAGCGATTCCAGCGCTGATGCAGGCGCTCCAGCATGAGGAAGATGGCCGGCGTGGTGTAGAGGGTGATGAGCTGGCTGACGGCGAGCCCGCCGATGATCGCCAGGCCCAGGGGGCGGCGCAGCTCGCCCCCCTCCCCCATGCCCAATGCCAGCGGCACGGCGCCCAGCAGCGCAGCGGTGTTGGTCATCAGGATGGGGCGCAGGCGCTGTCCGGCCGCATGCAGGATGGCCTGTGCCGCATCAAAGCCTTCACGCTGCTTCTTCAGCGCGAAATCCACCATCAGGATGCCGTTCTTCATGACGACACCGATGAGCAGGAACAGACCCAGCAGCGCAATCAGGCTGAAGGGAGTATTGCTGAACCAGAGCGCCAGCATCGCCCCCACCCCGGCCGACGGCACGGTGGAAAGCACAGTGATCGGGTGCAGCAGGCTCTCGTAAAGTATCCCGAGAACGAGATAAACGGTAAGCACCACACCCAGCACCAGCCAGCCCTGCCCGTCCGCGCTCACCAGCGTGGGCGGCATGCCATTGGCACCGTCGATGTCGGTGATGACGGCAGACGGCACGCGCAGGTCGTTGATGGTCTGATGCACAGCCGCCATCGCCTTCTGGTCGGTACTGGTGGGACTGACCGAGAAGCTGATGGTGGTGGCGGCAAACTGGTCGACGTGATTCTCCCGGTCGCGCACCATGCTGAATTTCCATGTGGCCACCTGCGGCAGGGCCACCGATTTGCCTTCGCTGGTGATGATCTGCACCCGGTCGAGCAGCAACGGATTCTGCGAGAAACGCTCATCCACTTCCATCACCACCTTGTACTGCTCGGTGTCTTCGTAGACGGTAGCCACCTGGCGCTGCGAGAAGGAATTGCTGAGCGTGGCCGAGATGTCGCGCATCGTCACGCCCAGCCGGGTGGCGGCGGTACGGTCGATGTCGAGCGTGATCTGACGGGTGTCCTCCCCGGTGTTGAAGGACACCCCGGTCAGCTCCGGCAGCTCGGAAAGCGCACGGCCCAGTTCGAGGTTCCAGCGGCGCAGCAGGTCCAGATCACCCGACTTGAGGACGATCTGGTGGTCGGAATCCTCACCGAAGCGCGGGGGCGAGAGCACCATGTCCTGCTCCACCCGCGCAGCCAGCACGGCTCCCGGCAGCGGCGGCGCGTTGCTGCGCAGACGATCCGCCACCCGCCGTGCCGACACGTTGCGTTCGGATAGCGGCCGCAGGGTAATCATCAGCCGCGCATTGCTGATGCCCCCTGTTCCGCCACTGGTGCCGGCCACGTCCTGCACGGCAGGATCAGAAAGAATCCAGCGACGATAAGCCTCGATACGCGGCTGCATCACCTGGAAGGAAAAACCGTCGTCACCCCGCACGAAGGCGGCCAGCACGCCCGTGTCCTGCTCGGGCAGTTCGCCGCGCGGCACCACGGTGAACATCCAGATGCTGCCAATGATGAGCCCCACCACCGCCAGCGCCGCCAGCCACAGATGCCGCAGCACGTATTGCAGTGAATGCTCGTAAAGCTGCTGCAGGCCGGAAAAATAACCGGCGTGCATGTAGGTCCAGCGGCTTTCGCGCCACTGGGCGGGCAGCATGTAGGCACAGAGCGCCGGCGTGAGGCTGACGGAAATGAGCAGCGAGATGATGAGCGCCGCCGCCAGCGTGATGGAGAATTCGCGGAACAGGCGTTCCAGCATGCCGCCCGCAAAGAGCACGGCCACAAACACCACCACCAGCGCCAGGTTCATCGCCAGCAGCGTGAAGCTCACCTCCCCTGCGCCGCGCAGGGTTGCGCGGTAGGTGGACATGCCGCGTTCACTGTAGCGCGAGACGTTTTCCAGCACGACGATGGCGTCATCGACGACGAGGCCGGCCGCCACCACCAGCGCCATCACGCTGAGGTTGTTCAGCGAAAAACCGGCCAGGTAGATGACACCAAAGGTGCCGATGAGTGCCACCGGTATGACGGCCACCGAAATGAGGGCAATGCGAAAGCGGGCCACGAACAGCCAGACGACACCCGCCACGATGAGACAGGACAGCAGCAGGGTGAGCTGGGCTTCGTCGAGACTGCCACGAATGCCCTTCGAGCGATCCATCACCACCGAGAGAATTGCCTGCGGTGGCAACAGCTCACGCAGTTCCGGCATGCGCTCCTTGATCTCGTCGATGGTGGCGACGACGTTGGCATTGGGCTGGCGGGTGATCTGCGCGATGATGGCCGGCCGGTCGTTGTGGAAACCGCTCACGTAGCGGTCCTCGACCGAATCGGT
>JAUNHU010000228.1 GCA_030523825.1 Lautropia sp.
GTCGCTGCGGCTTTCCTCGGGGCGGTCGGAGAACCAGATGGTGTAGACCAGCTGTGGCAGGACCTCGCCGTGGAAGCGCGTGAACTCCACCCGGTAATAGACGGTCGGCATGCCGGTGTCCACATCCAGCCAGAAACGCTCCTCGCCGTGCCGGACGAGACCGCGCAGGTCGATCCATTGGAGGCGGCCGATGCGATCCGAGTCGGTGACGGTGGCGATCTGGTAAGCCGGCGCATAGGCCCGCACCATCTGCTGCACCTGCTCGACGGTGAAGGACGGAATGCCGAGTGCATCGCGTGGTGCTGCAGCGAGGATGGCAGCCACCTGTTGCCGCGCGGTGGCACCATCGGGCACGTGGGGCGGCGCATAGCGCTGGAAGGCCGCCCGGCCGGAGAAGCTGGCCTTGCGCTGTGCATGGAACACCTCACGCTGATGCGCCTCCCAGTTGCGGATGGATGAGGCGACGCCGATGCCGGTGATGGGGTAGGCCCCGAGCAGGCGCAGCGTGCGGTGGTACTCATCGGGCACCTGCACCTGTTCAAGCACGCGATCCACATCCGACGGCTGCAGGTGCCGGATGAGCACGTGTCCGCAGCGCTCGATGTCGGTAATCAGGTATTCGCGGCTGGCATGGTGGTAGATCGGCAGTGCCGCATCCGGCAGCCGTGCGATTTCAAGGCGGCGAGCCCGGGAATCGAGCGTGCGCAGCTGCTCCAGCCAGGCCCGGAAGCCTTCGGAAGCCAGCAGTTCCCGTGACGCCTCGTCACCGGCGCCCGGGTGCTCGTCCAGACGTTGCCGGAAATCGTGGGCAAACGACGCAAGAAAACGGCTGGCGCGCAGGAAAGGATAATCGTGCAGACGGTGGTGGCCGGCATCGACGACCTGTCGTGCCACGACCTGCCGCTCCAGTGCATCGTAGAGGTTGCTGCAATAGGCTGGGCCGAAATTGCTGGCCCGCCCTTCACGTGCAATCTCCATCGGCGGGCGACCGGCATCGGCCCGCACCGCCGTCTCGCGCCAGCCTTCCCGCTCTGCCGGCGGGGAGCCCGACGGCGTACTGGCGCAACCGGCCAGCACCAGGCCGAGCGCCCCGAACAGGAAACCGGCAGCCCGACGGGAAGCAATGACGATAGACTTCGGCGCCATCCTGAAAGGCTTCTCCGACTGGCGCCTGATCGGCCGTGACAATGGACTCACGAGGACTGACCGAGGAGGGCGTCCAGTGCCCGGGCATCGGCCACGAAGGCACGGATGCCTTCGGCCAGCTTGTCGGATGCCATCGCGTCCTCATTCATGTCGGCCCGGAAGCGGATCTCGTCGAAACGCTGGCGCTCACCCTGCTCCTGGCCACCCGAGGTCTGGGGGTCGAGGCGTCGCGGCACCGGCGTGTCCGAGGCATCGAGCTGACGCAACAGGTCGGGGCTGATGGTGAGCAGGTCGCAGCCCGCCAGCGCCATCACCTGGCCGATGTTGCGGAAGCTGGCCCCCATCACCTCGGTGGGATAGCCGAAGCGCTTGTAGTAGCTGTAGATGCGCCGCACCGACTGCACACCGGGATCGTCGTCGGGCTGATACTCGACACCGTCACGTTTCTTGTACCAGTCGTAGATGCGGCCCACGAAGGGGCTGATGAGCGTGACACCGGCGTCGGCACAGGCCACGGCCTGCGGGAAGCCGAACAGCAGCGTGAGGTTGCAATGGATGCCGGCACGCTCCAGCCGCTCGGCCGCTGCAATGCCTTCCCAGGTGGCCGCCAGCTTCACCAGCACGCGCTGGCGGTCGATGCCAGCCGCCTCGTACAGTTCGATCATGCGCTGCGCGCGGGCCACCATCGCCTCGCGGTCGAAGGAGAGTCGTGCGTCGATCTCGGTGGACACCCGGCCCGGGATGATGTCGAGAATCTGCTGGCCAAAGGCCACCAGCAGCCGGTCGGCCCGCTCGGCCAGGTCGGCAGCGGCATGTGCCCGGCACACTTCCTGCATCAACCCGGCGTATTCGGGCTTCTGCACGGCCTTCAGGATGAGCGTGGGGTTGGTGGTGGCGTCCTGCGGCCGGAAGGCCTTCATCGCATGAAAGTCGCCGGTATCGGCCACCACGGTGGTGTACTGCCGAAGCTGTTCCAGTGAGGATGCACCCGCCTGCGTTGCATTCTGTCGATCGTTGTCTGACATCTCTACTCTCATCCTCCGGATAACTTTTGGCTGGTTGCCGATAGCGAACGGAATGCGGGCGGGCAGCCCGGCATGCAAACCAGCCCCGTCGCGCAGACAGGTTGCCGGCACAATAGCCGTATCCTACACCCGGTCTCCGCCGGAGATGACTACATCCCTGCAGGCAGCAGGACTGCAAGCCGTCCTTGCCCGCAATATAGAATAGATTTTTCACGTTGCCGCACCGTGCGACACCACCGGACGGTCTCCCGGCCCATCCCCCTTTCCGCTACAGGAGCCAGCCACATGCCCTCTTTCGATGTCGTTCTCGAAGCCGACATGGTCGAAATCCGCAATGCCGTCGACCAGGCCAACAAGGAAATCTCCAATCGCTTCGACTTCAAGGGCTCGGACGCACGGGTCGAGCTGAAGGACAAGGAGATGACCACCTTCGCCGACGACGACTTCAAGCTGACGCAGGTGCGTGACGTGCTGGTGGCCAAGCTCGCCAAGCGCAA
>JAUNHU010000229.1 GCA_030523825.1 Lautropia sp.
CCGCCATTGCGCTGATGCTGCTGGGCCAGCGCATGCGCGAGCTGATGCCCAACGGGCACACGCTCACCGAATTCATCATCGCCCGCTACGGCCGCGCCATGCACCTGCTGACGCTGGTCATCATGGTGTTCTACATCTTCATCGCCATGACCGCGGAGATTACCGCGCTGTCGATGCTGATGACGCTGCTGGCCCCCGTGCCGATGTGGCTCACCGCAGTCATCGTGATGGGCTCGGTGCTGCTCTACACCACCTATGGCGGCCTGCGCGCCTCCATTTTCACCGACAAGATCCAGATCCTGCTGATCGTGCCGATGGTGATCGCGCTGGCAGTGGTGGGCCTGCGCGTGACGGGCGGGGTGCAGCCGGTGCTCGATGGCCTGCAGCAGAAGGCGCCACAACTGCTCAACCTCGGCGACCCGGTCGGCCTGAAGGCGGGCTTCACCTTCTTCGTTGCCATCCTGCTCACCGGCATTTTCCATCAGGGCAACTGGCAGCGCATCCACTCGGCGCGCAGCACGCGCGACATGCGCCGCGGTTTTCTCGTCAGTGGCCTGATGGTGGTGCCCTTCATCTTCATGATGGGCCTGTTCGGCCTGGCCTTCGTGGCGCTGGCGCCCGGTGGCGACCCGTCGGTGGCACTGTTCAGCCTCATCATGCCGAATGTGCCGGTGGCGGTTGCCATCGGCCTGATTCCGCTGGGCCTCGCACTGGTGATGGCCAGCTCCGATACCGCCATCAGCGCCGTGTCCTCGCTGATTGCCGTGGAAGGCGCGCGGGTGATGCCGCAGGCCCGCCCGCCCCAGCTGCTGAAACTCTCGCGCTGGCTGGTGCTGCTGCTGGCCGTGCCGGTGGTGGTGGTTGCCGCACAGGGCTACAGCGTGCTCTACCTGTTCCTGCTGGCCGATCTGCTCTGTGCAGCCGCTGCGTTTCCGGTGTTCTTCGGCATGTACAGCAAACGACACGACGGCTTCGACGCCCTCATCGCCACCCTCTGCGGGCTGGCTGCCGGGCTGGCGATGTTTCCCCTGCCCGGCCAACCACTCGACACCCTGCTCGAATCCTTCCTGCTGGCGGCGCTGGTACCGGTTGCCATCACCCTGGTGCTGCGGCTCGTGCGCAGGGATCGCCGGCCCTTCGACCTGAGCACGCTGGACGCGACCGTGCGGCGTTTCGACCGGGAGGAAGCAGACCCAGCCAAGGGTCATTAAACCGCGAAGGTTCCGCACGCAAGCGAGCCTTGACGGCACGTGGTACCTCGCCAGCACACGGTTTCGGGCCTGTGCAGGGACAAATTCATGGCACGCTCAAAATAGGGAACACCGCCAGCACCGTCGCCAGAGAAGATGGGACATCCATCCGGCGCGAGCGCGCCTTTCCCTGCGAGAGAAATCCCCCACGCTTCGCCCCCATAGCGTGCCCCCCTGCCCCCGCTGCGAATGGTGCCGACGCGAGTAAAAGGAAGCGACCCCGCTCAGCGATCAACGGTTGCGCGTCAGCACCTCCTGCAAACGCGCCTCATCCAGATGCCAGTGGCAGATTTCCTCGTCGTCCAGCAGCAGCACCGGCACCAGCTCGTTGTAGCGCTCGACCAGATCCGGGAACTGGTCCACATCGAGCACCTCGATATCGAAGCCATGCGCCTGACGGTACGGCGTGAGCGCATCCAGCATCTTCTGGCACAGGCTGCAATACGAACGGGACAGCAGACGGAATTTCATGGTGTTTCCTGTCGGAAAGCCGGAGAAGCCCTTCATCGGGCCATCCGGACAATGAGGCAGCCATTGTCACATGTTGCCGAGGTGCATGACAGCCACGCGCTACAGGCAGGATTGCGCGACGCATGCAATGCGATCAGTACGATCCGGGGCACCCTTGATCTGACGGCCATACCCGCACACACTCCGCGTGCCGCAAACTCCATCACCCGCCTCACGGGCACCGGATGACACGACCCTACAAGGCCAACAGGGGTTAGCTTCGCAGCCCCCGCAATCGGCCTCTTTCCTTCCCGCTGGTAGACTTCATTCAATACCCGCCGGCCACCGCCCCCTGCCACTCGTGCTGCGATGACGCGCCGCCTGTGCTTCGGTGCTGCGCCCCAGGCTTCAGCGATGTGATGCCCCGACTCCGGAGAACTGCCATGCAACTGTTCATCAGTCCCACCTCCCCCTTCAGCCGCGTCTGCCTCGCACTGGCGATGCTGAAGCAACGGAATGACCTGAAGCTGCGCTTCGTCAATCCCTGGGAGAATCCGCCCGAGCTGGAAGCCATCAACCCCTTCAGCCAGATTCCGGTACTGCTCACGCCCTCGGGCACGGCCATCTACAACACCCACATGGTGTGCCAGCACCTCGATGACGAGACGTACAGCGACAAGGACAAGGCACTCATCGCCTATGCCACCTCGCTGATCGACGTGACCGTGCAGTATGTGAAGCTCGTGCGCTTCAAGGCCCCCAACACCGCCGATCACCCGCTGGCACCGCGCGCACTGGAAGCCCTCGCCCGAGCCCTGGCCCAGGCCCCCGCTTTCGACCCCAACAGCAACCGCTGGCCCGATGTGATGGTGGGGCTGGCGCTGGCCACCAACAAGCAGCGCACCGGCGAGAACTTCGAGAAGGCTGCGCGTGCCGACACCAAGGCCGCGCTTTCCAC
>JAUNHU010000052.1 GCA_030523825.1 Lautropia sp.
GAGCCCCCGTCAGGCGGGACTCGGGCTGCGATCAGGACGGATCGCGGCTGTAGATGAGCACGCTGTAGGGCGCCACGGTAATGGTTGCGCTGGCCTGCAGGCCGTCATAGCCCTCCGCCACCGCCTCCACGTCGCCGCTGCCGGCGTTGCCGAAATCGTCGCTGTAGATGGTGGCATCGGAATTGAAGCGCAGCTTCCAGGTGCCGGCCTGCGGCATGCCGATGCGATAGTTTTCCTTCGCCTCGTAGCCACAGTTGGCAACCACCATCACGTCGTCGCCATCGCCATGCTGATCCCAGCGCTGGAACACAATCAGGTTCTGCTCGTCGTTCACGTGCGTGACCGCCACATGCTGCCCGCACAGGCCGCGCGTGACACCCTTGCGGTTCAGGCGCAGACGGATCAGGTCACGATAGAGGCGCACCACGCCGTGGAATTCCTCGTGCAGATCCCAGTCCAGCGGCACGTCGTCGCGGAACCACTCGCCCTGCAGAAACTCCTGCCCCTGGAAGATCATGGGAATGCCCGGCGACGTGAACAGCAGCCCGGCCGCCAGCGTCGAGCGCTTCTGCGCGTGCCAGCCCGTCGGGTCGTCGTTGTTGATTTCCTGCGGCACGCGCGCCTTGCCGTTGGCCACCTCGTCGTGCGATTCACTGTAGATCACGCGATTGCAGGCATCGCCCTCATAACGGAAGGTGACAGCCTTGCGCACCGCCTCCATCGAACGCCCGGCGTCATCCGAATGAATGACCATTTCGCGGATGGGATGCACGAATTGCGCATCCCATTGCGAATGAAAGCCCGCACCGCCGTGCTCGACACCGGCGGTAATGGCCGGATTGCTGTGCAGGTCTTCGGCAATCATGATGCGACCAGGAAAACGCTCGCGTGCCGAACGGTTCACGTACTGCATCAGGCTCCAGCCTTCGGGAATGGCCTCGCCACCATCACCGTTCACGCTGTGGATGTAGAGCGTCATGTCCCAGCGCAGGCCATCGACGTGATAATCCTCCAGCCACATCATCGCACTGTCGTGGATGAACTGACGCACCTCGCCACGACCATAATCCGGCCGGGTGTCACCCCAGGGGGTTTTCGAGCGGTGGTCGTTGTAGAAATAGATGCCGCCCTTGTCGTTTTCCTGCCAGCCATCGAACTGCCAGAGATCGAGATCGCTCGGGCCGAAGTGGTTATAGACCACGTCCAGAATCACCGCCAGCCCGCGCTTGTGGGCCTCGCGCACGAAACGCTTGAATTCGTCCGGACCGCCGTAGGCGCTTTCCACCGCAAAGATGTGCGCCGGGTTGTAGCCCCAGGAATAATCGCCGGCAAACTCCGAAATGGGCATCACCTTGATGGCATTCACGCCCAGCTTCACCAGATGATCGAGACGCTTCAAAACGTTGTCGAAATCACCGGGCTTGCCTTCCTCATCGGCGTAGAACGAGCCCACGTGCAGTTCGTAGATCACCAGCTCGTTGTGCGGCGCAATCTGGAACTTGTCGCCCTTCCAGTCGAAACCGGCAGGGTCATAGATGACGCCATGCCCCACCGAATTCGTCACCTGCCGGGCATAGGGGTCGATCTTTTCAAGCGTGATGTCGCCGTTCTTCAGCACATACTTGTATTCCTGCCCGGCCTTTGCGCCCTTCACGTCGGCATACCAGTAACCGTTGCCCTCGCTCTCCATCGGGTGCTCGGTTTTCGACCATTTGTTGAAATCACCCGTCACCCAGACGGCCTCGGCATGCGGCGCCCACACGCGGAAGGACACACCGCCCTCATGGGGCAGCGCACCCATGCCCGGCCGGTTTTGCGTTTTTTTCTCGGTCTTGCCTGAAGAAGCAGCCATTCCATACCCCAATCGGTTGATTGACACACAGGCCTGCACGCACCGGTCTGCTCGCAGCCACGTCCGCACGGACAGTGCAGACACCCGACCCGGCCTTGTTCGCCGGCCTGCATGCCCAACCCTGTCTTCATTGTTCGTCACCTGATTACAAAAAAGCAAATCAGATTGAACACGGCAGACCTGCACGCACACCTTGCGCGCAAAGCACAAAAAAGCAGGTGCCTGCACATGCCTGCACCTGCTGCGTCATCATAGCCCAGACTTTCCGGGGAACCGGGGGTTGAAAGCAAAATCACAAACCGGGACAAACAATTGCCCGGATTTACTTTCAGGCAACACACCCGGCTGGATGCGGCCAAAGGCCGCCATGTCAGACGACGATGGCCTGCGCCTCACCCGCCTTCTGCGCCCGCACCTCACCGATCTCGAACACCTGCTCGCCGGCAGCGGTCAGCGCCTGCGTCACACGGGCCACATCGGCCTCGGCCACGGCAATCACCATGCCGATGCCGCAGTTGAACACCCGGTGCATCTCCGCCGCGTCGATGTTGCCCTGCTCCTGCAGCCAGTCGAAGATGACCGGTCGCGTCCAGCGGCTGGCGTGCATCTCGGCGCACAGCCCCTCGGGCAGGATGCGCGGCACGTTGTCCACCAGACCACCGCCCGTGATGTGGGCCAGCGCATGAATGGGTTGCGCCGCATCGCGCAGCAGCGGCAGCAGCGACTTCACGTAGATGCGCGTGGGCGCCATCACGTGCTCGGCCAGCGGCTTGCCCGCCAGTGGCTGTTGCAGCGCCTGGGCCGACACCTCGCCGCAGGCTTTTTCCAGCACCTTGCGCACCAGCGAATAACCATTGGAATGCGGCCCCGACGACGCCAGCCCCAGCAGGCGGTCGCCCGCCTTCACCCGGCTGCCGTCGATGATCTGCGACTTCTCGACCACACCCACGGCAAAACCGGCCAGGTCGTATTCACCCGGCGGATACATGCCCGGCATCTCGGCGGTTTCGCCGCCCAGCAGCGCGCAGCCCGACTGCTCGCAGCCGGCCGCCACACCGCCCACCACGGCAGCGCCCGTGTCCACGTCCAGCTTGCCGCAGGCGAAGTAATCGAGGAAGAACAGCGGCTCGGCACCCTGCACCAGAATGTCGTTCACGCTCATCGCCACCAGGTCGATGCCGATGGTGCTGTGGTGGTTGAGCAGGAAGGCCAGCTTCAGCTTGGTGCCGACACCGTCGGTGCCCGAAACCAGCACCGGCTCCTTGTATTCGGCCGGCACCTGAAAGAGCCCGCCAAAGCCGCCGATGCCCGACAGCATGCCCGGCCGGCGCGTCTTCGCCGCCAGCGGCTTGATCCGGTCGACCAGTGCGTCGCCAGCGTCGATATCGACCCCGGCGTCACGATAGGAAAGTCCCTTGCCCTTGGTGTCTGCCATTGCGTCCTCGCATGCCTTGGTGCAGGCCGGCAGAAGGCACTCTGCGGGCCGCTTCCCGCCGGGCAACCCCGCCCGGCTCAAAGCTGCGATTCTATCCTGCAACGGCAGCAGTACAGCGATCAGAAGTTCGTCACGCAGGTGCTGTTCAGGTAATCACCTTGATCCGTGTCCCTGTTCACCTGACGGATACGAATGGTGTTTGACGCCTTGGTATCCACCGTCAGTTCAATGGACTTCTCCTTTGAAAAGGACAACAACGACCCCACCGAAGCAGCCTTGATGAGCAAGGTCCAGTCCGTCGTCCAGCGCGGCTTCTCGAACTTGAACTCCTCCTCCATCACCTTGAAGCTCTTGATGTAAGTGGAGCCATTGATGAACGACACCGTGTTGTCGGCATTGATGGTCGTCGAGCAAAACCGGCCCGTAACCTGATCTTTCCCCGCATAGGTACCCACCGCGCAATACAGGAACTCAGAGCTGTCCTGATGGCGATTTCCGCACTTTTCCCGCAGCTGCTTCGCCTGCTCCGACTCCTCCCACGCGTCGCTGCCACATCCTCCAAGCCCCAGCAACAAAGCCATTGACACTACACGCAGAGTGCGCCCTGACTTCGCACCAGAAACCCATTTTGTCCCCCCAACCACAGTCCGGCTCACATTCATCTCCTTGACAGAACGCCGATAGACGAGGCATTCTGCCCCCCCCCCGCGATAGCCAGACTCAACTGACAAACGGGCAGGAAAACGGCGATGGAGGGCCGGATGCGAGCCCTCAGAAATCAGCACAGGGCCGCAAAGACCACGGCCGGAGAGCGCAGCCTTTCACCCCGGAGACGACGCGGGCAGGAGACGTATCGAGCCCCCGCCGCTACCAGACCCGGTCATGCCACCCCGGCATGCCCCTCAAATCGTCGAAGGCCGCATCGGCAGACACCAATGTCAGTCTTTCGGTGATGGCCGTTGCCGCAATGAAGCGGTCGAACGGATCTCGATGCGCCCAATCCAGCCGGGCAGCCATCAGGCTGATTTCGGACGACACCGGTACGAATCGCCCGCCTTGCTGTTGCAACCGCTTCGGCAATTCAAGCCAATGGGGCTCCATTTCCGGCCATTTTCCAAGCCGCACCTTCTGCCCGATCTCAAACAGGCTGATCGTGCTGACCAGAACGGTTTCTGCCTCCATCAGGGCGTCTCTGGCCCGCCAGGAAAGGCGCTCATCGTTCGCAAGCGTCCAGACCCACGTGTGGGTATCCAGAAGAAGATGCCTCACTCGCCCGCCCCTTCCCATGCCTGAAGGGACTGCTCATCCATCGGCTCAAGGAAATCAGGCCCACTCCCCTTCAGCTCGGCCTCCATCACCCCCAACTGAAAGGGCTTCCGGTCAACTGGCACCAGTTTCACGGCGGGCAGCTTTCCGCGCGCAATGATGACCTCCTCGCCGGCCAATGCCGCCTCGATGAGCTTTGACAACTGGGTCTTGGCCGCATGAACCGTCACCTGCACAACACACCTCCTTAGCTAATTTAGCTAATCGCATTGTAATCCCGATCAGGTTACGGGCACCACCCACCAACCCGTTAGAATCCCCTCCTCGCCCCGTGCCCTGTCACAGCGGCCGGCCAAGTCATCAGCCCCCCATGCAGCCGACACGCTGCATGGCGCCGCCGTACACGACCCGGCCAGCCTGCGGCACCTCGCCATCTCCCCTCAACGCCAGCCATCCCCCGCCCTTCAGCATGGACCAACAACTGACACTGGATTTTGGCCCGCCGCCGCCGCCCAGTTTCGACAACTTCGTGCCCGGCAACAACGAGGAATGCGTGGCCATGCTGCGCCAGCTGGTGGCACGGCTGAAGGCAGGCGAGCCAGCCGAGCCACGCTTCTTCTATGTGTGGGGGCCGCACAGCGCCGGCAAGAGCCACCTGGCCGAAAGCCTCTCACGTGCCGGCTGCCCGACGCTGATGGTGGTGGACGACGTGGATCAGTACAGCAAGCCGCGCCAGCGCACGCTGTTCCATCGCTTCAACGAACTCATCGGCCAGCCCGATCATGCGCTGGTGGTGTTCGGCAACCAGCCGCCGGCGCGCCTGAAGCTGCTGCCCGAGCTGGTGAGCCGGCTGAGCTGGGGCATGGTGCTGAGCCTGGAACCGCTGGATGACGAGGCGCTGGCCGCCGCGCTGGCCCATACGGCCAACGAGCGTGGCCTCACCTTTGGCGCCGATCTCACCACCTACCTGCTGCGCCACACCCGGCGCGACATGGCCAGCCTGAAGGCCGTGCTCGACGGTCTGGACCGGCTGGCCTGGGAGCGCAAGCGCCCCCTCACCCTGCCCCTGCTGAAGGACTACCTGCAGAACCGGGACGCCGAAAAAGCCTGACTGACCGGCGCACAGACCACAACAGACCGGGCACAGGCGCTGTCATGCCTCCATGATGTTCTGAACGCGAACCCGTTGCGCCGCTTTATGCAAACGGTCATCCTGAGCCCAGAATTCATCACACCCGTAGTAATGCGCCGTGGCGAGGTGCATGGCATCAGGCGCCTTCAATCCATGCCTCGCCCGCAACATTGCCGCCTGCATGAATATTGCTTCTTTCATTTCCAGACAGCGGAATGCGAGAAGCCCAACCGTGTAACGTTCTATCAGCCTTGAATCGCTGTTACGCAGGGGGAGCACCAGACACTCCATCTTGACGAGCGGGCTAATGGCCAGGCGCTCGGCAGGCAACGTCGAAAGTCTTGCGAGAGCCGCCTCCCCAAAGATAGGGTGTTGCTCGAATGCATAAATGAGCAAACAACTATCGACATAAATCAGTCCCATGCCCTGCGATTCTCCTCGATCACCGCATCGATCTGTTCTGACGTGCTGCGCAACTCCGCTGGAAGCGGATTTCGGGCGAGCCACTCGGTTATGGGCCGGTCACCACGCGGCAAGCCGGGTTTCCGCTGCTCTATCTGTCCGATCAGATAATTGCTGACGATCTCGGATAACTGGACCCGATCCAGAAGACCCGCCTGATCTGCCTCTTCGGCCAGATTGTCTTGTATCTCAATGGTTAACGTGGTCATGATGTCAGCCTCGTGCAAGGCACGCCAGTATCCGTCAAAGCACAGCCCCCGACAACCTCACCCCGTCGCCCACATCAGGATGGCAATCACCTGCGGCAGGATGATCCGGCTGAACATCACCAGCGGATAAACGGTGGCGTAGGAGAGCGCCGCCGCTCCGTTGTTTTCCTTGATGCCATTGGCAAAGGCCAGCGCCGGGGGATCGGTCATCGAGCCGGCGAGCAGGCCGCACAGCACCAGATAGTTCATCTGGCCCCAGATGCGGGCAATCACCCCGGCGATGAGCAGCGGCACGAGCGTGATGATGGCGCCGTAGCCCATCCACTGCACCCCGTCGCCGCTCAGCAGGGTCTGCACGAAACTGCCGCCGGCCTTCAGCCCCACCACCGCCAGAAACAGCACGATGCCGATCTCGCGCAGCGCCAGGTTGGCGCTGGGCGGCATGAACCAGTAGATCTTGCCGATGCCGCCGATGCGCGCCAGGATGAGCGCCACCACCAGCGGCCCGCCGGCCAGCCCCAGCTTGAGTGCCACCGGCAACCCAGGCACCGACAGCGGAATCGAGCCGAACAGCACGCCCAGCCCGATCCCCAGAAAGATCGGCAGCATCTGCACCTGTTGCAGCTTCTGCTCGGCATTGCCGACGATGGCCATCACCACCTCGATGTCTTCCTGCCGGCCAACGAGATTGACCACGTCACCGAACTGCAGCGTCATGCTGCCATTGGGCACCAGCTCGACACCGGCCCGGTTCAGCCGCGAGATGACCACGTCATAGTTGGTCTGGATATTGAGTTGCTGCAGCCGCTTGCCGAACACCTGGTCGTTGGTGACAACGGCCCGCACCGAACGAAACACCGTGCCGCGGGTAGAGGTGGATTCGCTCACCTCCTCGCCCAGAATGAGCTGCATCTTGCGCAGCGCCGACTTCTTGCCAACGATGTGCAGCACATCGCCCAGCTTCAACACCATGTCCACCTTGGGCACGAACAGCTCGCCATCGCGCTTCAGGCGCGAGTACATCACGTCGTGGTCGTCAAAGTCAGGAATCTCGTGGATGGTGAGCCCGTCCAGGTTCGGGTTCGTCAGCTTCACGTTCATCGAGTCGAGCCCGCCGCGCTGCTGACTGTGCTCGGCATCGTAGGCGGCAGCCTCCTCATCGACGTTGACGCGAAAGACCACCCGCACCAGCCACATCGACAGCAGGATGCCGATGATGCCGAAGGGGTAAGCCATGGCATAGGCCATGCCCATCACGTCGGTGCCGCTATCGCCCAGTTCCAGCAGCACCTGCTGGCCGGCACCCAGCGACGGCGTGTTGGTGACGGCGCCCGAGAACACGCCCAGAATCACCGGCAGCGGCACGCCCAGCAGCTTGTGCAACAGCACTACCAGCACGCCGCTCAGCGCCACGATCAGCATCGCAAAACCGTTCAGCTTCAGGCCCGACTCGCGCAACGACGCGAAAAACGCCGGTCCCACCTGGATGCCGATGGTGTAGACGAACAGGATCAGACCGAATTCCTGGATGAAGTGCAGCGTGTGTGCATCCAGCTTCACGCCGAACTGGCCCATGAAGTGCGCCACGAAAATGCCGCCGAACAGCACCCCGCCAATGCCCAGGCTGACGCCCCGCACGCGGACATGCCCGAGCGCAAGCCCGAGCACGGCCACCAGAGACAGAAGACTGACGGTTATCGCAATATCGCTCATCACGGCCTCGTGGAAATGCTGCGCGCAACCGGCGCGCAAACAGAACGAAAAGATGACGTGGCTGCCAACCCCGGAATTTTAACAATGCGGGAAAACCAGAGTGCCCTGCTCACCGACCGCCAGTCGGACAAGGCCCCGGAACGTGGCGTGGCCGTGTCAGAAAGCCGCCATCAGGGAATACCCGCCCGGCATGGTCAATTCAGGGGCGAACGGGTAAATTTCCGTGGCGTTTTGCAAGTATCAGCATGCTGCAACAAGAGGCGGATATCCAGCCGCCTGCATGAACGACCGCTGTGTCAGGCCCGGCATCATCTGCCG
Source organism: Lautropia sp. (assembly GCA_030523825.1). Lineage (GTDB taxonomy): Bacteria > Pseudomonadota > Gammaproteobacteria > Burkholderiales > Burkholderiaceae_E > Lautropia. Next base: position 8,388 of record JAUNHU010000052.1, read on the forward strand.
GTTCATTCATGAACGTCACTCACCCATGAACAAGAAAAACGACTCCGCGATGACCCGTTTTCTCAACGTGGTCGAATGGCTGGGCAACCTGCTGCCCCACCCCATCATCCTGTTCATCTTCATGACCGTGCTGCTGGTGCTCATCTCCGGCGTGGCGGGCTACTTTGAACTGAGCGTGGCCGACCCGCGTCCCGAAGGCGCCAAGGGCCGCGCCCCCGATGGCGTCATCACCGCGATCAGCCTGATGAACGGGCCGGGCCTCGCCAAGATCGTCAGCGGCTTGGTCACCAACTTCACCAGCTTCGCCCCGCTGGGCACCGTGCTGGTGGCGCTGCTGGGCGTGGGCATTGCCGACCGCTCGGGCCTCATCTCCGCCGCCATGCGCGGCACCATGCTCAGCGCCCCGCCGCGACTGGTCACGGCCGCCGTCGTCTTCTGCGGCGTCATGTCCAATACCGCTGCCGAGCTGGGCTACGTGGTGCTCATCCCGCTGGCCGCCGTCATCTTCCACGCGCTTGGCCGCCACCCGCTGGCGGGCCTGGCCGCCGCCTTCGCCGGGGTCTCAGGCGGCTACAGTGCCAACCTGCTGCTCGGCACGGTCGACCCGCTGCTTTCCGGCATCACCCAGGAAGCCGCCCGGCTCGTCGACCCGGACTACACCGTCGGCCCCGAGGCCAACTGGTACTTCATGTTTGCCAGCACCTTCCTCATCACGCTGCTGGGCTGGTTCGTTACCGAGAAGATCATCGAGCCCAAGCTGGGCCCCTACAACCCCGAGGACGCCACCAACCCCGGCGAACTCAGCACCGAGATGACCGGCCTCACTCCCGTCGAGAAGAAGGGCCTGTGGGCAGCCGGCATCAGCGCCCTCGTCTTCTTCGGCTTGCTGGCCTGGAGCGTGGTGCCGGCCGACGGTGTCCTGCGCAACGCCAAGACCGGACTCATCGCCGGATCACCCTTCCTGTCGGGCATCGTCGTCTTCACCTTCGCCTTCTTCGCCCTCACCGGCTACGTGTACGGCAAGGTCACGGGCAGCATCAGGAGCGGCAAGGATGTCATCGACTCGATGGAAGACAGCATGAAGTCGATGGCGATGTACATCGTGCTGGTGTTCTTTGCCGCCCAGTTCGTCGCCTTCTTCAACTGGACCAACCTCGGCTCGATCATGGCCGTGAAAGGCGCGGAAACCCTCCAGGCGCTGGGCATGACCGGCCCGCTGCTGCTGGTCGGCTTCATCATCGTCTGCACCATCATCAACCTGATGATCGCGTCCGCCTCGGCACAATGGGCCATCACCGCCCCCATCTTCGTGCCCATGCTGATGCTCTCCGGCTACGCGCCGGAAGCCATTCAGGCCGCCTACCGCATCGGCGACTCCAGCACCAACATCATCACGCCGATGATGAGCTACTTCGGTCTCATCATGGCCGTGGTGCTGCGCTACAACCGCCACGCCGGCGTCGGCACGCTGATGGCCCTGATGGTGCCCTACTCGGCCCTGTTCCTCACCGCCTGGAGCATCTTCTTCTACATCTGGGTGTTCGTGCTGGGCCTGCCGGTTGGCCCCGGTGCGGCCACCTATTACACGATGGGGCAGTAAGAAAAAGGCAGGGGGATTCTGCCGATAGGCATCACCAAAGCGCCAGCGGTTCATCACCGGCTGGCGCTTTCTCGTTGAGAGCCACCATCGGTCAGCCTACTTTCTTGAAAACAAGCAAGAACGAAAACCGGCAGGAACATGCGCGGAAACGGGCCGGCACCAGACAGCACGCCCCCAAGCGCCAAAGCACTGTACCAAACAGGCAACACCTGCAGCAGTTGCAGGGCCGTCACGGCCCGCCCCCTCGGGAAAGCCTCCATGCGGCTGTCATAATGCAGGCTTCGGCAGGACGGCACCAATGCTCTGCCCCGGAGAAGAAAGACATATGGAAACCCCCAGTACGGTTGGCATCATCGGCGCAGGACTCGTGGGTCTCTGCACCGCCCTGGAATTTCAGGCGCAGGGCCAGCACGTTACCCTGATTGATGCCGACGAGCCTGGCAAGGGCGCATCCTTTGGCAATGGCGGCTTCATTGCCACCGAACTCATCGACCCGCTGGCCACGCCAGCCAACCTGAAACGCGGCATCAACCTGCTGCGCGACCCCGACGGTGCGCTCTCGATTCCCTCGGGCAACCTCGGGCAGAGCCTGCCGTGGCTGCTGCGCTTTGCACTGGCTGCACGCCCGAAGGCTGTGGAAAAGAGCCGTCATGCGCTGGCCTCGCTGCTGCGCGAGGCAGTGCCTGCCTGGCAAACCCTGCTCACACGCCACAACCTGCAACAGCACCTTCTGCCCACGCATTACCTGCGGGTCTGGGAAAGCGGCCTGGGCCAGACCGACGCCCGCCACGAGCAGAGTTTCTACCGCAACTGGGGCATCGACGCGCAGTTTCTTGACAACAAGGCAGTCACCGATCTGGAACCGGCACTGCGCGACACCATCAATCATGCGCTGCTGCTGCCGCACGCGCACCGAGTGCGTGATCCGTTCCAGTTGTGCCAGGCACTGCTGGCGCGTTTCCGCGAAGCCGGTGGCCTGCTGCTGCAGGCCAGGGTCTCGGCCATCCGGCCTGCAAACGGGCTGGTCACGCTCGATGCGGGCAACCGCGAACATCGCTTCTCGCGCGTGGTGCTCTGTGCCGGCGTCCACAGCGACAGGCTGCTGAAGCCGCTGGGCCTGCGCGTGCCGCTGATGGCAGAGCGGGGCTACCACCTCGACCTGCCCGGCGTGCAGGGGCTGCTGAAAGGCCCGATCTGCTCGGCCGAGCGCAACGTGTTCATCAGCCCGCTGGGTGAAGGATTGCGCATCGTCGGCTTTTCGGAGCTGGGCGGCACACGCCTGCCCCCCAACCCCGAGCGCTACGACAGCCTGCGCCGCCATCTGGGCGTGGTGCTGCCACAGACCATTCCGCAGCTGGAACACGCCGGCACCTGGATGGGCATGCGCCCCACCCTGCCCGACTCCCGCCCGATCATCGACACCCATCCGCAGCACCCGCAACTGGGTTTCGTGTTCGGCCACCAGCACACCGGGGTCACGCTGGCGGCGCTCAGTGCCCAGCTCATCGCCGCCCGCATGGTGCAGGGAACCACGCCCATCGACCTCAAGCCCTTCGCCGCCGACCGCTTTGCGCTGTCGGGCGCGCTGCGCTGACCCCCACGGGCCGCTCCCGCGCCAGCGGGGCGAAACACGGCGCACGCAGCAGGCCGTTTCGCCCCCTTCCTCCGCTCTGCCGACAGGGGGCACGACGGCCCGCGAGTCATCGCACCGGCTTCGATCACGGGGCGATACCGCCCCAATGAGGCAGATCTCTGGCCGCACTCACGACACGCCCTGCACGGAAGTTGTCTGCAACGGCGCGTAACGCTTTAGAATGCCCCCTCATGAAACGACTTGCGCTGTTCGACCTCGACCATACCCTGCTGCCGATCGACTCGGACAACGAATGGGGCCGCTTCCTGTGCCGCACCGGGCGGGTGGCAGATGTCGAGGCATTCAATGCCGGCATCACCGCCTTCTATGAGCAGTACAAGGCCGGCACCCTGAACCCCGAGGCTCATCTGCGCTTCGTGCTGCAGGCCATCGCCAACCGGCCCGCCGCCGAGGTGGAAGGCTGGCGACAGGAATACATCGACACCGTCATCCGCCCGCAGGTGCGCGACCGTGCGCTGGCTCTGGTACGCAAGCATCTGGATGCCGGCGATCTCGTCGCCATCGTCACGGCCACCAACACCTTCGTCACGGCACCGATTGCACCGCTCTTTGGCGTGCAGCACCTGCTGGGCGCCGGTGTCGAGAAGGCCAACGGTGTCTATACCGGCAACCCGCAGGGCACCATCACCTTCCAGGCCGGCAAGCTCGTCCGCATCCGCGAATGGCTGGCCGAACAGGGACAGACGCTCGACGGTTTCGACGAGATCTGGGCCTATTCCGACTCGCGCAACGACCTGCCCATGCTCGAACTGGCCACCCACCCGGTAGCCACCAACCCCGACGCCACCCTGCGACAGATCGCCACCGAGCGAGGCTGGCCCATCATCGACCTGTTCAACTGACAACAGCCACCGTGCTTCCCCGTTTCCTCAACTGGATGTTCGGACGCCGCAAGCAGAACGCCGCCGGCACCAGCCTCCCCCAGAAAAATCTCGTATCCGACAATCTGACGGCGACCCGCCTGCGGCATGCTCGCCGGCGCCGTCAGGATGAAGACGCCCCGCTGCCGCAGGGCGCGACCGGGCCGGCAGACGAGATCCGGCAGCCGGCTGCCGCCCAACCGGCACGCACGCGCAACACCCGCCGCCAGACGGTGCGCGACGGCCTTGGTGCCGATGCGCGCGAGACCGGCAGCGCATCGGACACCAGCCTGCCCGAGCACACCGACTACCCGGCCGCCGAGCGCCCCCGGGCAGCCGGCCGCCGCCGCAAGCGCGCCGAGCCCATCGGCACCAGCAGCGGCACGGCCTCCGACAGCGCCCCGCTGCCCGAGCACGTGCACTCGGCGCAGGCTCTGGGCATTTCGCGCGATGCGGTTTCTGCTGCGGCCCTGCGCACCTGCGAAGGGCTGCAACAGGCCGGCTACACCGCCTACATCGTGGGCGGCGGCGTGCGCGACATGCTGCTGGGCATCCCGCCGAAGGATTTCGACGTGGCCACCGACGCCTCGCCCGAGGCCGTGGAGTCGATCTTCCGGCGCTCCCGCATCATCGGCCGGCGCTTCCGCATCGTCCACGTGATGTTCGGCCGCGAAACCATCGAAGTCACCACCTTCCGCGCCGCGCAGACCAATGCGCTCACCGACGAGCACGGCCGGATGCTGAACGACAACGTCTTCGGCACCCGCGACGAGGATGCCAGCCGCCGAGATTTCACGGTCAATGCGCTCTATTACGATCCGATCTCCGAAACCCTGATCGACCCGCTCGACGGGGTGAAGGACATCCGCGCCCGCGTGCTGCGCATGATCGGCGACCCCGAAACCCGTTACCGCGAAGACCCGGTGCGCATGCTGCGCACGGTGCGCTTTGCCGCCAAGCTGGGCTTCGATGTAGACCCGCCCACGCTGGAGCCCATCCGCACGCTGGCACCGCTACTGGAAAACGTGCCGCCCGCCCGGCTGTTCGACGAGATCCTGAAGCTGCTGGAAAGCGGTCATGGGCTGGCCTGCATCCGCCGGCTGCGCCACGAAGGGCTGCATCACGGCGTGCTGCCGCTGCTCGACACGCTGTTCGAGACTGACGAGCATTTCATCACCGAGGCCCTGTCCCGCACCGATGCGCGCGTGCGCGAAGACAAGTCGGTATCGCCCAGCTTCCTGTTTGCCGCCCTGCTGTGGCCGCAGGTGCGCGTGCGCTGGCAGGAAATCCACGCCAAGGGCGAGCACCTCTTTCCGGCCCTGCATCTGGCCATCGACAGCGTGCTCGACGAGCAGGCCGAGAAGCTGGCGCTGCAGCGCCGCTATCAGGCCGACATGCGCGAGATCTGGGTGATGCAGCCCCGGCTGGAAAAACGCGGCCGCAGCGCCTTCGGCGTCATCGCTCACATCCGTTTCCGGGCCGGCTACGATTTCCTGCTGCTGCGCTGTGCTGCCGGCGAGCTGGATACTGCCATCGGCGACTGGTGGACTGCCTTCATCGACGCCGACCGCGATCAGCGCGATGCTCTGATCCAGTCGCTTGCCCCCACCAAGGCCAGTGGCGACGCCAAGGGCAAGAGTCGTCGCCGGCGCCGCCGTGGCGCCAGGCGCGAAGACGGCGAAGCACCTGCAGACGGCAGTGCCATGCCCGAGGCGCGTGCCGCATCGGCCCCCGATCTGCCACCGGATGTCGCTGCATGAGCACGACACCGGATCAGGGCTGTACGCAGACCATCTCCCCCGTACCACAGAACAACAAGATCATGCCGTACACGCCCCAACCCCTGCCGATCCGTCGTGCCTGGATTGGCCTGGGCTCGAACCTGCCCGGCAGCGAGGGCAGCCCGGCCGAGGCCCTGAAGACCGCCTGCGCGCATCTCGACAGCCTGCCCGACACCCGGGTCACGGCCTGCTCACGGCTGTATCGCAGTGCGCCGTTCCAGGCCGAGGGCCCCGATTTCTTCAATCAGGTGGTGCGCCTGGAAACCCGGCTTCCTGCCACGGCCCTGCTCACCGCCCTGCAGGTCATCGAGCACCGCTTCGGGCGCGAGCGCCCCTACCGCAACGCGCCCCGCACGCTGGATCTCGACCTGCTGGTACTGGAAGGCGAAACGTCTACCAGCAATCTGCTCACCCTGCCCCACCCACGGCTGCACGAACGGCTGTTCGTGCTGATGCCACTGGCCGAGCTGAACCCGGATCTGCAGATCCCTGGCCAGCCTGGCAACGCCGCCTCGCTGCTTGCCGCCCTGCAGGACAGCGCAGCCGACCAGCAGTGTGAACCTGTCGCCGCCTGAGCCTCCGACGCCCCGTCAGTCTGGTTTCAGACATGAAAAAACCGGCCCGCTTCGGCTTCTTCACCCCCGATGAGAAGGCGAAGCAAGCACCCGCAGAGCCGGTTTGGACATTGAGCACAACAGCCTTAGATTGGTGCTGAAAAGGGGCCAGCAGACGCAATCTGCAGCCCCCTCCTCCGCTGCCCCGGTACATCTCACGCTCCGCGTGACCGGGGACAATGGGTGCATTCATCACCACGGGCAGCTCAGACGCCGCCCGATGACAGACATTCAGCGGAACACGCCACCAGAAGCCATCAATAGCCTTCCGGGTTCTGCGACTGCCAGCGCCAGCTGTCTTCGCACATCTGCTTCAGGTCGCGCGTGGCGCGCCAGCCCAGCAGTTTCTCGGCCTGTGCCGGGTCGGCATAGCACTGGGCGATGTCGCCCGGACGGCGATCGACGATCTGATACGGAATCTTCTTGCCGCTGGCGGCCTCGAATGCCTTGACGATGTCCAGCACCGAGTAGCCCTTGCCGGTGCCGAGGTTCACCGTCCAGGCACCCTTCTGCTGCACGACGCGATCGACGGCCGCCAGATGCCCCAGCGCCAGATCGACGACGTGGATGTAGTCACGCACGCCGGTGCCATCGGGTGTGGGGTAGTCACCGCCGAACACCGACAGCTGCGGCCGCTTGCCCACCGCCACCTGCGTCACGAACGGCATCAGGTTGTTGGGGATGCCTTTCGGGTCTTCGCCGATGCGGCCCGAAATGTGCGCACCCACCGGGTTGAAGTAGCGCAGGATGCCGATGGACCACTCGGGGTTGGCCACGGCCAGATCATTCAGGATGTGCTCGATGTGCCACTTGGTACGGCCATAGGGGTTGGTGGGGCCGGTGGGAAAGTCTTCGCGGATGGGCACCGAAGCCGGATCACCATAAACGGTGGCCGAGGAGCTGAACACGATGCGGCGCGAGCCGGCTTCTTCCAGGCATTCGAGCAGCGCGATCATGCCGCTGACATTGTTGTGGTAGTAGGCCAGCGGCTTGGCCACCGACTCGCCCACCGCCTTGAAGCCGGCAAAGTTGATGGTGGCGTCGATGGCGTGCTTGTTCAGCAGTTCGCGCAGCAGGCCACGGTCGGCCACGTCACCTTCGACGAGCACCGGCTTGCGGCCGCCGGACAGCTCGACGATGCGGTCGACCACCTTCGGCGTGCTGTTGCTGAAGTCATCGACGATGACGACATCGTGCCCCGCATTGAGCAGTTCAACCACGGTGTGCGAACCGATATAGCCGGCACCACCAGTCACGAGGAGGGTGTTTTTTCTGGTCATGTTTCAGAGTGGATATTGGCCGGTTGCCGCAAGGGAAACCGGGCATTGAAAGAAAACGGGGGCAGACGAATGGTGTCGATCATCGTCCGGTTTGCGATCCGGTGCAATGAAAGACCTCGCACTCCCCTGCTGTATCCGGGCAACACCAGGGCCGATCTGACATGTGGCCCGGCCGGAGCGCCTGCTGCGCACAGGCAGAACCTGATCCGGGAAGGTGTCGGGGGCGCCGACACGGAGCCCCCCTGTGCACACGCTCCGATGCGGGCACGGTGTGCACCTCAGAGCAGCCCGAGAAACTCGCGCCGCAGGCTGGCATTGCGCAGGAAGGCGCCACGCATCACCGATGAAGTCATCTGGCTCTGATCCTTCACGCCGCGCCAGTGCATGCAGAAATGGTCGGCCTTCATCACCACGGCCAGCCCGTCGGGCTTCAGGCTGCGCTCCAGCTCGTCGGCCAGCGTCTTCACGGCCTCCTCCTGGATCTGCGGCCGGCTCATGATCCAGTCGGCCAGCCGGGCGTACTTCGACAGCCCGATGAGATTGGAGTCGGCATTGGGCAGCACGCCCACCCACAGCTTGCCCATGATCGGGCAGAAGTGGTGCGAGCAGGCCGAGCGGATGGTGATCGGGCCCACCACGATCAGCTCGTCGAGTTTCTCGACATTGGGAAATTCGGTGATTGGCGGCGGCGGGTTGTAGCGCCCGGCAAAGACCTCGTTCAGATACATCTTTGCCACACGCTGCGCCGTTTCCTGCGTGTTGTGGTCCGACGTGGTGTCGATGACCAGCGACTGCAGCAACGCCTCCATCCTTGATGCCACTTCGGCCTGCAGCGCCTCGCGCTCGGCATCCGAATGGATGAAGGCCGCGATGTTGTCGTTGGCGTGATAGCGCTGACCGCTGGCCAGGATGCGCTCGCGGATCACCGTCGACATCGGCCGCCCTTCGGCTGGCACATCAGCAGCATCCGCCCGCTGCCCGGCGGGGGAGGCAACGGCGCCCGTCAGGCCGGTTGCCGCCGGGCCGCGATCGACACCGTCTGAATCAGATTGGTTTTTCAAACATCACTCCATCGAAAGAATCTGCCGGCAGCAGGCAGGCATCACTGGCCAACACCGGCCGAGCCCGCGCAATCAGGGATTCTGCAATGAATCCTCATCGAAAAGGTGTCCGCCACGTTTCAGCTTGGTTGCCAGATAGCGCTGATTGTGCGGATTGACACCACCCATCACTTCTTCACGCTCGACGACCTCGATGCCGGCAGCCGACAGCGCCGCAATCTTGGCCGGATTGTTGGTGAGCAGATGGATGCGCTTCACCCCAAGCTGCAGCAGCATGCCCGCCGCCACCTCGAAATGGCGCTCATCCACCCGGAAGCCCAGCGACTGGTTGGCATCGAGCGTGTCCAGCCCCTGATCCTGACGCCGATAGGCACGCAGCTTGTTGGCCAGACCGATGCCCCGCCCTTCCTGCGACAGGTAGAGCACGATGCCACCACCGCCTTGGGCCAGCCGCTTCACCGTGCCACGCAGCTGGTCGCCACAGTCGCAGCGCAGGCTGCCGAACAGGTCGCCCGTGATGCACGACGAGTGCAGACGCACCCGCACCGGCAGATCGGCAGCGGGCTTGCCCACCACCACCGCCACATGCTCGAAGTCGGACCCCGGCTCGCGGAACATCACGAAATGCGAGTCCTCGGCATCGGCCAGCGGCACCGGTGCCTCACTGACCCGCTCCAGCCAGACCGGGCGCAGCCGCGCCTGGGCCAGAATGGGCTCGGCCGGCACGCGCAGCACGTCGTCCAGCCAGTCGGCCAGCCCGGCGTCGGCCCCGGCCGGGCACGGAATGCCCACCACCGCCGGCGCCAGCCGCCCCTGCCGGGCCAGCACCAGCACTGCACTCACGGCCTCGAACGCCCCTTCGCCTTCCGGCGCATGCTGGCCGGCTTCAGCTGTCGTTGCGGTCAGACCATCAGCCGACGCCGGCGCACCGCTCGCCTCACGCGCGCCCTCGAAGCGGCCCGGCTGCAGCAGCGGCACAAGCCCCGCTGACAGCAACGGCTCCGGAGCGCTCACCGGCACCGACACATCCAGCCCGGCCGCCTGCCAGAGCTGATTCAACCCGATACCGGCCGGCAGACGCTGCGTCCACGGACGTTCGACCCCGGGGCCATCTTCGGACACCCCGACGCCTCCACCTTCCGCTTGCGACCCGGCCCCTGCCAACCCCAGCGCACGCACCCGCTGCGCCGACAGGAAAAGCCGCCAGACCGGGTGAATGTCCTGCAACTGCTGCCAGGCAGGCTGCGTGAGCGTTTCAACGGCAGCAAACAGCCACGGAGAGCCGGAAGAAGTCTGGATGATGACGGCGCGGCCATGACGCAGTTCGGTCAGGGCGCGGTCGAGCAGGATCGAGGCACGACGCGATACCCGATCAGGATAAGCAAGGGAGGCAGTCATTGGCTGATTGTACGGCTGCCGCTCCGGAGCGGCCATGCCGGAAGCTGCGTTCGGCCCCGATTGGCGGGCATCTGCAACCATCCGGCCCGGACATGCAGGATCACGCCCCGGACAGCCGCATGGAAGAGCCTGTGCCCGGCCCCGGAGGCAGGATCATCACCCGGAAAGCAGAGCGCCCCACCGCCTTTCCCGCCGGCTGAAAGCCGAGCGCATCGGCTTTGCCGCCCCCGTTTCTTCACAGGAAGGCGAAGCGACTACGCAAACGTATTTGCAGAAGTCGATGCGAATCGTTACTATTGCAACGCGCATTCAGCACTCAGACGCAGGCATGTCCCCCGTCTTCCGGTTGCGCTACCAGTGGCCGCCCGCCTATCCAGAGCGGCCCGCCACCGGATCACTCACCGCCCTCATCACGTCATGACGGATGCGGTCCGGGCGGATCTGAATCTGCCCGCACGAACCCCTCACCCTATCCGTGAATACTCCGTCCGCACCTCCGCAGGCGCCAACCCCAGTCCCTGACGATGCCGATTCGCAGCGCGCCGCGCTCGACGCAGCCCTGGCAGAGGCCATCCGCAAGGATCGTGGGGCGGCACGCTGGCACCAGCTTCCCCTTCTCGGAGGGGTTCTGGCGGCGCATGCCCTGCTCATTTACGGCATCACCGCTTCCAGCACCGTACAGGTCATGGGCGGCGATGAAGTCCCCGTGATGGTGGATCTGGTCGAGGCTCCCCGGCCGCCGGTCATTCCGATGCAGCCGCCTCCCGCGCCTCCGCCACCACCTCCGCCCCCCGAGCCGGAGCCGGAGCCCGAGCCCGA
>JAUNHU010000053.1:0-2921 GCA_030523825.1 Lautropia sp.
GAAAGCCGAAAGCCGAAAGGCCAAGAACCCAAACACCCAGGCACCGCAGCAAAAAAACCGCGGCACCGTGGCGCCACGAGATCGTGGTTTCACGGTGCCGCGGTGCCAGAGGGCCTGAGCTTTCTGCCGACTCTGGCCCTTCTGCCTGCTCAGACCCGTCTGCCAGGGACTCGCATTTTCCGGGTCAGACGGTCGGCGGTGTTTGCGTGTCGTCGTCCAGCAGGGAAGGGGCGGTGTAGGACCAGCGGGTGCCGGCGTCCACCGGGCCGGAAGCTGCGCCGGAGACGCTGCTACCTGCGTTGGCGATGTGGTGGTCGCCGAGCAGCTCGGCCGGTGTCAGTACGTTGCTGGCCGCTGCATCGGTGGCATTATCCGTGGCGATCTCCTTCGCTGCTTCCGCGGTGGCAGCGGCACCTTCCGCTACCGGCGCACTTGCTGCGGTTCTGGTAACGATGCCCGTGTGGTTGCTTGCGGCAGCTGCGTCTGCCGCAGCCGTCATGCTGCTGGCTTGCGGAGCACCGTTGGCAACAGCATCGTTACCTGTGGCCGCGTTGCCGCCTGCATCCGCCTCGTCGGTGTTGTCCACACTGCGGGTGAGAACGGTTCCGCGCGCGGCTTCGGTCAGGTTGATGGTGATGGTCTGGGTGCCGGTTTTCTGGGTTTCGTCCGGCGGAGTCTGGCCGGGGTTCCTTTGAAGCCACTCGTCCCGGGTTCTGGGGCCGCCTTTGTCGTCACTGGGGTCCCACGGAGTCCAGCCCATCACTTCCTGCACGGTGATGCTGCCGCCAGTGTTCCGGGTGCTGTCCCAGATGATGCGATCCAGGTCGACGATGTGGTTCGTGCCGTTCGGGTCCGTCGAGTTGCCTGCCACATAGCCCGGGGTTATTTCCCAGGTGTTGCCTGGCGAGTTGCTTGCCATCATCCTGAGCGGCAACTGGTAATTGTCGAATTCGACGACGAACGCATTCAGCTTCGCAGCATCGCTGCTGCCGTCGTGGATGACGTTGCTGGTGTCATGGCCATGATTTCTGAGGTACGAATCCGTGACGTTGCCGCCTTCACCGTTGGCGTTCTGCAGCCAGAGTTTCCCGCCCATCGCTTGCGCACGTGCAGCGGCTTCGGCCTTGCTGATGCCTTCGGGAACCTTGATCAGTTCGTAAGCATGCAGGTCGCCACCCCACCAGGCCTGATAACGTGTCCCCACCGAGCCAGGTTCGCCACTGGTTTCCTGGGTGTCCATGATCCGGAACCACCGATTCTGCAGCGTATCGTTGCTCGGCGTGCTTTTTGCCGGGTCGGTAGTCAGGAAGGATGAGGCGTTCAGGACGGTGAGGCCGTCGTGGGTGACGGTCTGCGTCTGGGGCGCTGTCACGGCAGCCAGTACCGGGCCGGGCTCGGTGATGGTGACGGTCTGCTTGTTGCCGATGACGTTGCCGTCGTGGTCGAGCGCCTCGAACTCGAAGCTGCCGCCGGTGCTGCCCTTGCCGTTCCAGCTGAGCCTGTGGAATGTGCTGATGTCGAATGTGTCTCCAACCTTGACCCCTGCTGCGCCTTGGGCTTTCCGCAGACCGCTATCGACTCCAGCGTTGTTGGGGTTGTTGATGGCGGTGATGCGGATGGAATGCGGCTCCTGTTGGCTGGCACTGCCAACCAGAACGGTGCGGTCGATATTGAAGCGCTGGTTGTAGGTGACATCGACGTTCTGCTGATTGCCGGCAGGGTAGGCGGGCAGCGGCGCAGGTGCTTCGGTCAGCACGACGCTCTGTTCGGCTACGCCCGGAATGGGCTGCTTGTTCGCGTCTACCGGTTGGAAGCGGATGGTGCCGCCCTTGTTCTGATCTGCGGCCCAGAGCAGCTGATCCAGCTGGTCCACCGGGATGAAGTCGCCCTGCCCGACGCGGGCGGTGCTGCTGCCCACACCGTTGATCCACCGCGTCAGCCCGGCCAGGTAGGGCTGGCTGTCGTTGACTTCGGTGGGATCCTGAGTGATGAGGATGCCGCCCATCGTGGTGTTGGGTGTGCTGCCCACGAACAGGGTCTTGTCCAGCGCATACTCGGAATTGCGTCCGTCGGCATAGGCGATGGTGTGCGTTTGCTGGTTCCCCTGCGGATAGATCGGCGGAATCACCTGCGCCGCTTCCGTGATGGTGACGGTCTGCATGGGGACGCCTCCGGCAATGGCGAAGCCCTGGGCGTCGATGGGCTGGAAGGTGAAGTTGCCACCGGCGTTGCTGGCGGCGTTCCAGCGCAGGCTGTCGAACTCGGTTGCGGAGATGATGAAGGGATTTCCGGGTGCCGGATTCACGTCGACGGCGACGCCGTTGCGCATGACCTGCAGGCCTGATGCGCTGGAGTCGGTGTCCTGGCTCTCGGTCACTGCATGAATGCGCACACCCTCCGGTTCCCTGCCGCTGCCGGCAAAGAGGCTGCGGTTGAGGGGCTGGGTCTGGTCGTAGCTGACCGATACCTGTTGCTTGCTGGCATCGTAGGTGGGCGCTGCCGGCGACTCATGCACATGGTAGGTGAGGGGCGCAGCACCTTCGATGATTTGCCCGCTGGTGTCCATCGGCACGAAGCTGAAGCTGCCGCCGTTGTTGCCATTGGCGTTCCACTCGATGCGGGTGAAATCTGCTGCTTCCACCACGTCGCCCACTTTCAGCAGCGTCAGCGGCTTGCCATCGGCAGGCTTCAGGCGCAGCGCGGATTCTGCCGTGTTGGTGTCGGCATTTTCGTTGATGGCAACGATGCGGATGGCGCCTGCCGTGGGGCCAGCTTTGCCGCTCATGCCGGCAAAGGCGCTGGTCGTGTAGGTGGCCGTGCCGTCATGCGCCACGATCTTGAAATACGCACTGGTACTGCTTGAGTTGGGTGTGCCTGCATCCGCTGGCTTGGGCGGGTACACCGGCGGCAGCGGCGATTCA
>JAUNHU010000053.1:3021-4984 GCA_030523825.1 Lautropia sp.
GGCTTGCGGTTGGCGTCGGCGCCCATCAGGTTGGCTTCGGGCAACAGTTTGCTGCCGTCGTGGGCCACGGTCGTCACCGGCGTTTTGCTGTAGTCGGGCGCCACGCCCGATTCGCGGATTTCCACGCGCTGCTCGGTGGCTCCGGCAAATGGCGTACCAGCCTTGTCCCGCACCGGCGTGAAGCTGAAGGCGCCGCCTTCCATCACGGAGGCATCCCAGGTGATCTTGTCAAAATCGCGTGCTTCGATCACGTCATCGGTTGCCAGCACTTTCTGGTCGGGTGTGCCCTTGTGCAAGATGAGTGCTGCAGGTGCTTTTTGCTGGCCTGCCTGGCGACCGGGTACCTCACCAATCTGGATGAATTGCGGAGCGTTGGCCGTGCCGGTAAACAGGCTGGCAGAAAGCAGGGCAGTGCCATTGTTGGGCACCGATACCGTCTGCGTTGCTGCGGGGTAGGTGGGGGCAGGGCCGTGCTCGACGATGTTCAGCTGATGCTCGGTGCTGCCGAGAATCTGGGTGCCATTTTCCAGCACCGGCACGAAGCGGACGGTGCCGCCGGTGTTGCTGGTGGTGTCCCAGGTTAGGCGTGCGTCGGCAGCCAGCTTGCTCAGGTCGATGGTTTGGCCGACCTTGACCTCCTGCGGTGCCGCATTGCCCGCGCCATCGGCGTCCAGCATCAGCGGTGTGCCGGCACCGCCACTGGGCGTGATGGCGGTGATCTTCACATAAGAAGCTGCGCGATCCTGCGCTTCGCCCCGGAAAACCGAGGGCGGAATTTCATCCACGCCATCGAGGCGAATGCCCACATCATTCGGTGTGGACGGATAGACCGGCGCCTGCGGATGTTCATGGATGGCAATGGTCTGCGGCGTGGAGCCCAGAATGACCGTGCCATCGGCCAATGCCGGCGCAAAGGTGATGGTGCCGCCCTCGTTGACAGCGGCGTTCCATTGCAGCTGGTTGAAATCGGCTGCGGCGATGGGCTTGTTCAGCTCGACGGGTTTGCCGTTCAGCGTGAGCGCAACCGAACCGGGGGTCGCATTTTGCGGGTTGATGTCCTGAACCACGATGTGCGTGGGCTTGGTGCCGCTTGCGTTGCCACCCAGGCGATCGACGTGGGACCAGAGCGTGCCATCGTGCTGCACGCCATAGACCGTTGGCTGGCCGTTGTAGTCAGGCGGAGTCGGGTGCTCGCGTACCGTTACCGTGCGGGGCGCGCTGCCGGCAATGTCGTGGCCGCTGCCATCCACCGCCTGGAAGCGGAAGCTGCCGCCCTCATTCACGCTGGCATCCCACATCACCTTCGCAAAATTATCGGCGCTGATGGTGTCGTTCACTTTCACGTCATGGCGCACGCCACCGGCATCAGTGTAGTAAAGCGCTTTCTGATCCTGCGCGCCGCCGGTGGGGGAAATTTCCAGAATGCGCACCGAGGCCGGCTTGTTGGCGCCAACCGCACCGGTGAAGACGTTTTCGGGCAGCAGCGCATTGTTTGCGTCGTGCTGTGCTTCCACGCGCGCGGTGGCGGAATAATCCGGAGCCACCGGCGATTCATGGATGTTCACCGTCTGCGTGGCCGCACCGATGATCGGGGTGCCGTTGGCGAGGGCAGGGGTGAACGTGAAAGAGCCGCCATTGGCCACAGAGGCGTCCCAGGTGATCTTGCCGAAGTCGGCTGCCTGCACCACGGAATCGGGGCCTTCCGTGCTCAGCACTTTCTCGCCTGCTTCACCCTTGTTGAGGATGAGGGCTCGTGGCGCATCCTGCGCAGCGCCGCCACCGGAAATTCTCGTGATCCGGATTGCCTCCGGCGCATTGGCCGTGCCATTGAACAGGGCTGCGTCCAGCAGGTGCGTGCCGTTGTGGGCCACGGTTGCCGTCTCGGTGGCGTTGGCATAGGTGGTGGGCGCCGGGTGCTCATCAAAGGAAAGGGTTTGCACCTGGCTGCCGAGAATGCGCGTAT
>JAUNHU010000053.1:5084-19361 GCA_030523825.1 Lautropia sp.
GGATGCGAAAGAACCTGCACATCCTGCGTGACCGGGTCGCCATTGCCATCCAGGATCGGGTGTTTGTTGGCATCCAGTGCTTCGAAGCTGATCGAGCCAAAGGGAGCCGCCTGACTGTTCCACAGCAGCTTGCCGAAGTCGGCTGCGCTGATGACCTGGTCGTCCTGTACCGGCGTGGGGGCTGCACCACCGGGGCCGTCCTTGTCGAAGAACAGCGCGTTGGCATCGGGTGTTCCGCCCTGCGGATTCACGGCGCTGATGCGCACGAAGCCGGGTTTCTTCGTGTCGTCATCACCTTCAAACACCGTTGCGCTCAGTGCATGCAGGCTCTGGTACTGCACGGCGGTTGTGGATACGCCTGGATATTCGGGAGGTTCCGGCGATTCGTTGATGACAACCGTCTGAATCGGCACGTTGGCAATTTTCTCGCCTTGGGCATCGAGGGCCGAGAAGCTGAAGCGGCCGCCGGTGTTGCCGGCACTGTCCCAGCTCAGCTTGTCGAAGTCTGCCTGCTCGATCTTTTTGCCCGCCTCCAGCGACTCGGGGTCGTTGGGGCCTGCGCCGTCACGATCGATCTGCAGGGCCATCGTGTCCTCGGCCGGGTTCTGCACGTCGACGGACTCGATAAGGATGGCGTGCGGCTTGCGCGTGTCGTCTGAACCGCTCAGCAACGTGCCGGGCAGGGCCAACGTCTGGTCATGCGCCACCAACTGCACCGGCTGTGTGCTGGGGTAGCTGGGCGCATTGGCTGGCATTTCGCTGATGACGATGGTCTGCGGTGCGCTGCCCAGAATGGGCTGTTTGTCGGCGTCCAGTGCCTCGAAGCTGAAGCTGCCGCCCTCGTTGTTGGCGGTGTTCCAGCTGATCTTGTCGAATTCCCCGGCAGGGATGACATCGTTGACCTGCACCGGTTTTGCCTGCGGAGCGCCATCCGCATGCAGCAGAAGCGCAGAATCCGTGTTTGCCGGATTGCTGGGGTTGACCGCCGTGATCCTGATGAAATCGGGCGCCTTGTTGCTGTCGTTGCCATTGAACAGCGAGGCCGACAGCGTGTTGTCCGTGTCGTGGATGAGGTTCTGTTCCGGACGGTTTGGCAGATACTCGGGCGCCACACGCGATTCGCGGATCTCGACCGTCTGCTCGGCCAGACCGTCGAAAGGCTGCTGGCTGGAATCCAGTGCAACAAAGCTGAATTTGCCGCCATTGTTGGCAGCCGAGTCCCAGCTGATCTTGTCGAAATCGGCACGCGAAATGACGGCACCCACGTCCAGCGTCTTTTCATCGCCGGTGCCCTGATTCATCACCAGGGCGCGTGCGCCGTCGCTGGATTCGTTGGGGGTGATGCCGGTGATGCGAATGAATGCCGGCGGTTCGCCCGTGCCGGCAAAAACCGCAGAAGCCATCTTCACGCTGGCATCGTGGGCCACGGCGGCCTTCGAGACGTTGCCGGGGCCGTAGGTTGGGGCGATTTCCTGGCTGCCATCACTCTGCGGGGAGGAGGGCGGCTGCGAGGCGCCGGGTTGCGAGCCTTCGTTTACGTCCGGCTTCGTGTTGGCTTGAGGGTTGCTGCCTTGTGCGGGGGTGTCGCTGCTTCCACCACTACCACCGCCTGCTGCTGCGGCCACGGCCAGCACGCCACCGGCAACGGCTGCCACCTTGCCCGAGGTGGATGACCAGAAATTGCTGGCAAAACTTTCTCCTGCCGTACTGCCGGCCGTGCCAGCAGAGGCTTGAACGGCTGCGCTGCCTGCGCCTTTTGCACCAACCGACGACAGGGCGCCGGCTTCGGCACCGGCTGCCTGTGCTGCACCGGCGGCCTTGGCGCCTGCACTCGCTGCGCCCGAGGCACCAGCGCCCCCTGCGATACCGGCACTTCCACTTGTCTTGCCAACAAGGCTTTCGACGCCACCTGCTGACGATGCCTCACCTGCCTTGCCAATGGCGTGGGCTGCGGTGCCTGCCGTTTCTCCCGCCATGCCGGCTGCGGCCTGCCCTGCTTCGGAGGCGCCGCCCGTCGTGCTGCTGCCGGTGGCCTTGCCGATGGCGGATTCGCCCGCAGTGCCTTCTGCCGGCAGTGTGCCTTCCTGATTCAGCCAGCCTGCGGGCCGATCCTCATCATCTTCTTCCTTGCGGATGCCCTGCTGGAGGTCCTGTGACGACTTCGGCTTGCTCTCGATACCCGGCTCGGCTGCCGGCTTCTTGCGCAGCGAGCGGATGGAGTTGCGCGGTCCCTGCGGTACCACGGCTTCCGGGAATGCGTTTGCAGCATCATTCATGCCGTTGTCTTGAGGGCGGGCCTGATCGTTATAGGTCGGATTCATGATGGGCGATCGGTGCGTGTCGTTGAGTTTCCCTGGTGAGGAGGAGAGCAGTCCTTGCGCGATGCTGCATTTCGCCGGCCGATCTCACTGGCATCCTCTGAACAGGTTCTCTTGCGGTCATTCCGGTTCGGAGAAGGCTCCTCCCGCCATTCTGGATAGCTATGGAGACGATTGCCGATTGCAGGTGGGTGAGTGGTTGGCGGCAGGCGCCGGACGCTGGTTGCAGCGCCGCCTGTTTGTGGTTTTGCTGACAGTAATGTGGCTAACAAAAATAAAGGGAGCGCGATACCGGGAAGGCATCGCGCTCCGTGAGGCAGGCCCGCAGGCATCATGCGGGCCTTGGGTTCTTCGGGCCTTCGGGCCGTGAAGGTTGTCAGACCGTCGGCAGAATCTGCTGGTTGTCATCCAGCAGGGTGGGGCTGGTGTAGGCCCAGCGGGAGCCGGCATCGACCGGGCCGGTGCCGACGGATGGTGCGCTGGCTGCTGCTGCACCACCGTCCAGCAGGTCGGCCGGGGTCAGCACATTGGCGGTGGCCGAACCGGCATCGGGCGATGCCGTTTCGGTGCTGTCCATGTCCTCGGGAACTTCCTTGTTGATGGGCACCAGTTCGCTGTGCTGGCTTTCTTGCGTCGCGTCAGGCGTCTGGATGCCGGCGGTCTTCGTGACGGGTTGCTCATTCACCGTGATGCGCTGTTCGGTGGCGTCTTCGATGAGCGTGCCATCTGCCAGGGCCGGCGTGAAATCAAAATAACCGTTTTCAAAAGCCGCAGCGTCCCAGGTGAGCTTGCCGAAGTTGGCCCGCATGATGGTCTCTCCCGATGCTACGATGTGCTCGTCTGCGCCTCCCTTGTCGTAGATGAGCACCGGGGGCGTGTCAGCCTTCCCGCCAGGCGTGGTGCTGCTGTTGGAGATGCCGGTGATGACAATTGCCTCCGGTGGCGTGCCGGTGCCATTGAACAGGGCAGCATCCAGCAGTTTTGTGCCGTCGCGTGGCACATCGACCGTTTCGTTCTGATTGGCGTAGGTGGGGGGAGCCGGGTGCTCGACGATATTCACGCTCTGCTCGGTGGCGCCCTGGATTGGCGTGCCATCTGCCAGTACCGGCATGAAGCGGATGCTGCCGCCGCTGTTGCCGGTGGTGTCCCAGGTGAGCTTGCCGCCGCCGGTCAATACCGAAATGTCGATGAGCTGATCCTGCTGCACGGCCTGCGGCGTGGCAGCGGTGCCGGCACCGTCGGTGTCCAGCATCAGCGGCGTGCCGGTGCCACCCGTGGGCGTAATGGCGGTGATCTTCACGTGAGTGGGGGCGCGGTCGGCCTTTTCACCCTGGAAGATGTAGGGGCCGATCTCATCGACACCATCATGGCGGATGGCCACGTCGTTCGGGGAGGTCGGATAGGCAGGAACGGGCTGAACTTCCGTGATGTTCACCTTCTGCTCGGCTGCGCCGGCAATTTCGGTTCCGTTGGCCAGGGCCGGCTTGAACTGGAAGAATCCGCCATCGGCGACAGATGCGTCCCAGGTGATCTTGCCGAAGTCGGCAGCCAGCACCACGGAATCCGGGCCTGCTGCGGTCAGCACTTTTTCGCCAGCTTCGCCCTTGTTGAGGATGAGGGCGCGATGCGTGCCTTGCGGGGTGCCGTTGTTGGAAAGGCCCGTGATGACGATCGCCTCCGGCGCCGTGCCCGTGCCATTGAACAGCGCTGCGTCAAGCAGCTTGCTGCCGTTGCGGTCCACGCTCACGGTTTCGGTCTGGCTGGCGTAGGTGGGGGCGGCTCGGTGCTCGGTGATGTTCAATGTCTGCACTTCACTGCCGAGGATGCGCATGCCGCCGAGGGTAAGGGCCTCGAAAGTGATGGTGCCGCCTTCGTTGCCGGTACTGTTCCAGCTCAGCTTGTCGATGTCGGCCCACTGGATGGTTTCGTTTGCCTTCACGGCCTCGGCCGGGTTGGGGCCGGTGCCATCGCGGTCAACCATCAGCCCGCCGGTTGCATTGGCACCAGATGGCTTGATCTCAAGAATGCGGATCGGGTGCGGGTTGTTCGCGTCTGGCGAAGTGCCCGTGAAAATATAGGGAGCGATGGGGGTGTCGGCATCATGGGCCACGTCTGTGTCGTTTTTGCCGTCACTCGGGTAGTTTGGTGCAGCACGATGCTCGTTGATGTTGACGGTCTGCTCGGCAGCACCTGCAATCGGGTTTCCGCTGTTGATATCCGCTGCCACGTAGCTGAAGCTGCCGCCGCTGTTGTTGCCGGCCTTCCAGCTGATCTCGCCCAGCATCGAGCTGTCGATGAGCGAACCGGGCAGCAGGGGTGTTTCCTGGGGTGTGCCTGCATGCAGCAGCAGGGCGGGAAGGTCGTCCGTGGGAGAGGAGACCGTGACGGTGATGATCTTGATGGCACCAGGGGCCTTGCCGGTGCTTGCGTCGGTGAACAGGCTGGCCGCCAGCTTGGTGGTGGCGTCGTGTGCCACCGCCTGCGAGGCATTGGGCTGCGGCTGGCTCTGAGGCGCGGACGGCGGCTGCTGATTTGCTGGCTGTTCGTTTGTGGGGGCTGCCGGTGTTTCTGCCGGGGGTTTCTGTTCGCCGTTGTTTTCCGTGTCGGGCTTCGGGAGATCGGTGCTGCCGGTGGTTCCCGTGTTGCCGGCGCCCTGCGCGTTGCTGGCATCGCTGCTGCCACCGTCGCCGCCACCGCCACTGCTGGCTGCAACCGCTGCAACCAGCACGCCGCCTGCCACGGTTGCCACCTTGCCCGAGGTGGTGGCCCAGAAAGCGCCTGCGGTGCTGCCGGATGCTGCGCCGCCAGCCGCGCTGCTGCCCGTGCCTGCTGCCATGCCTGCGGATTCACCCGTCTTGCCGGCAAGGGCAGTGCCTGCGTCGCCGCTGAGGGCCGGGTTTGCGGTGCCGGCATTTGCTGTACCCGTTGCAATACTGTCGGCTGCGGCCACCTGGGTGGCGTTCATGTCGGCAGCAATCTCTGCTTCCGTCATGGTGCCGTCCTGATTCCACCATTTGGCCGGCTGGTCGTCCGGCATCTTCTTCACGCCCTGCTGGAAATCCTGCTCATTGCCGGGTTTTTTGCCTGCCAGTTTTCCGGTGTTGGCCTGCCGTTGCAGTGCATTCAGGCTGCCGCGTGCGCCGTCTGCAGCAGAGGTGCGCAGGGGGCTGGCGGCGTCGGTCATTCCGGATGTCTTGCTGGCGTGATTGTTTTTGTTGAGATTCATGATCGGTAGTTGATGGATGTTGTCGGGCTCTTGGCGCCGGAGGAGCACTGCCCCGCTGCCGGTAAACCGGCGGCAGGGCCGGGCTCAGATCAGTGGAACGTGCTGCTGTTCATCGAGCAGTGCCGCGGTGCGGGTGGAGGGGCTGGCCTCCTGTGCTACCGGGATTTCTGCCGCACGGCCAGCCGGGGCATTTGGCGCTGCATCATGGGCTTCGATCTTCACGTCTTGCGTGATTGGATAGCCGATCGGGTCGATGATGGGCAGCCTGTCGGCATCGAGCACCTCGAAGGTGATGGTGCCGCTGGTGGCGTGCTGGCTGTCCCACAGCAGCTTGTCAAAGTCCGTCTCGCTGATGATCTGGTTCAGCTGCACGGGCACGGGGTTGGCGCCGCCCGCGCCGTCCTTGTCGAACAGCAGGGGGGCGGGGGTGTTGGCGTCGGGCACATTGCCGTCGATCTGCAGCTCGGTGATGCGCACGAAGGCCGGCGAAACGCCCGTGCCGGAAAACAGGGTGCTGCTGAGGCTCTGGATGCTGTCGAGTGGCACCTGAGTCTTGTGGCCGGCAGGGTAGGTGGGCGGTTCCGGCGATTCGTGGATGATGACGGTCTGGATCGGCACGCCGGGGATCTTTTCTCCCTGTGCATCCAGCGACGAGAAGGAGAAACGGCCGCCGTTGTTGTTCTCGGGGAACCAATGCATCCGGGGCAGTTCGTTCGGGGTGAACACGTCGCCCACCTTCACGGTTTCCCACGGCTGCGTGCCTGTCACATCACGATCGAATTTCAGGGCGTCGGTGGAATCGCTGCCCAGCGCGGAAATGGATTCGATCCGTATGGCATGCGGATGGCGGTTGAAGTCATCACCCAGCAGGACGCTGGCATCCATGGTTGACAGAATGTCATGCGGTGTCGGATACAGCACGGGCACGCTTCTGAAAATGGGCGCATTGGCCGGCATTTCGCTGAGGACGACCGTCTGCGGCGTGCTGCCCGGAATCGCATTCCCGCTGGCATCGACGACCGCGAAGCTGAAGCTGCCGCCTTCATTGTTGGCGGTGTTCCAGCTGACCTGCTCGAACTGCGAACGGTCGATGGTCATGCCCACCTGCAGTGGCACTTCCTGCGGAGTACCGGCGTGCAGCACGAGCGCGGGTTCCGCACTGGTTGGCTTGCTCGGGGCGATGGCCGTGATGCGGATGACATCCGGGGTCTTGTTGGTGTCGTTTCCCGTGAACAGGGTGGGGGAGAGCGCGTTGAGGTAATCGTGATGGATGTGCTCGACCGGGCGGTTTGCCGGATAGTCTGGCGCCGCGGGGGCTTCCCGGATCTCGATGACCTGCTCTGCCATGCCGGCAAAGGGCTGGCGTTCGGCGTCCAGTGCTTCAAAGCCGAATGAACCGCCCGTGTTGGCGCGGGCGTTCCAGCTGATCCTGTCGAATTCCTCGCGGGCAATCACGTCGCCCACTTTCAGCGTTTTTTCCTCGGGGGTGCCCTGGTTCAACACCAGTGCAGGCGCATCGGCGCTGGCGTCGTTGGCCGTGATGCGGGAAATGCGGATGAATGCAGGGGGCGCACCCTTGCCGATGAATACCGAGGCATCCAGCGGGATGCTGGCATCGTGAGTCACGCCCTGCGGGGTGCTGGTGTCGTAGCGGGGCGGTCCCTCGGGCTGGGGCTGGTTCTGCGGCGTCGACGCAAGTGGGGGAGCTGCATGCTGCTCGCCGGCACCTGAATGCTCGTCATCGCCTGAAGGCACGTCGGGCACGGTATTGTCGGTGCCATCGGGGACGGGAGGGGGAGTGACTCCCTGGGGGGCAGCGGCACCATTGCCGATGCCACCGCCGCCGCCGCTCATCGCAGCCACGACGAGCGCGCCACCGACAACGGCACCCACCTTGCCCGGCGCGGACGCCCAGACGTTGCTGGCCGTGCCATTGCTGGCAGCGCTGCCAGCCACATTGCCACCTGCCGACAATGCGCCGGCTTCGTGCCCTGCGGCATGGGCTGCACCCGTGGTGCCCGTGTTCATGCCGGCGGCGTGGCCGGTCGTCGTCACTCTGGTGCCCACGGCGTCGGCCGCAGCTTCGGCGGCGGACGGGTCTGCCGGCTGCGCGCCGTTCGGGTTCAGCCAGCCGGCCGCATCATCGTCGTCGTCATCTTCGGTTTTGCGCGGATGCTGCTTGCCAGAGGTTTTCCTGATCCCGTCTGATTGCGCCACCTGCATTTGCGGGGAGCGAACCAGAGGCATGCCGGGCTGCGCATCCGGGCTGAGATCGTTCTGAACGGAGCGGGCCATGTCAGCCTGCTCGATATCTTGCGTGCGAGACTGCTGTCGCGTGGTCGAATGCATGTGCGTTACCGGTGCGTGTCGTCGAATGTCTCGTGGGAGGATGAATGGCGGTGCATGAGCACACACGACGCAGCGCGCCATGCGTGCCCGTATCAGTGGCCGGCAGGCCGACCTGGACGGCAGGGTGAAAAAGGCATTGTCTGCACAGGGCCGGCACCGGCTGCGCCCGAAAGGGCTGAGTGGTTGATGGCGTGCGCCAGATGCCGGCGCGGCGTTGCGCCGAAACACCTGCCATGCGGCTGCCGAAGCACGTGGTTGTGCAGTTGCGTTGCAGAGGATGTGCGATAAGGCGGCTAATAAAGAAAATCGCCCGCAATACCGTAAAGGCGTTGCGGGCGATGAGGAGGCCGGCTGCTGGCACCGGCGTTGCCCTGGAAGATGCCTGGGCAGAGCACGGTGGTCGATGCAGCCGGCCAGTGCCGGCGATGAAGCTGCCGGCCTGATCGGCCTTGCTGCTGCCGGCGAACCGGCAGCGGGGCAGGGCTTAGATCAGCTGGGTGTGCTGCTGCTCGTCGAACAGCGAGGAGGCGAGGCTCTTCACTTCGGCCGATGTGCTGCCCTGGGTCACGACCGAGCTCGAAGACTGGGCAGCTTCCGTTACCGTAACCTTCTGGACACCCACACCGTCGTAGGCCGTGCCTTGGTTGTCCTTGGCAGGCTGGAAGGAGAAGGAGCCACCGGTGTTCTTGGCGGAATCCCAACGGATGTTGCCAAACTCTGCAGCGGAGATCACGTCATTGATGTTGATGGCACCGCCATCGGCCTTGACCAAAGCGTCATTGATCGTTGCGTCGGAGGCGCCGGTTTCTTCCACTGCCGTGATCTTGATGAACAGGGCCTTGTCCGCACCGTTGCCTTCAAACACGCTCTTGTCGAACGTGGTCTGCGTGTCGAACTGGACTTCGACCGACTTCGAGGCTTCGTAGGACGGCTTGGGATCGGCCGACTGCGTAGACTGGCTTGCGTTGCTGTCAACCGTCGTGTTGCTCTGGTTTGCAGCGTCGGCAGGCTGCGAGCCTTGCTGCGCGTCAGGCTTCGACTCGCCGGAGGCGGCACCGCCGGTCGTGGTCTGGGAGCCGCTGGTATCGCCTGCCGGTTTTGCAGCGTTGGGATCCTGTGCGACAGAGCCAGTCTGCGACGGTTGCTGTTGCTGCTGGCCATCGACCGTTTGCGGCTGCTGGGCCTGGCTGCCCTGCGTCTGGCTCGCATCCTGCTGTTGTTGTTGCTGCGTGCCGGATGCCTGGCCGGATGCGTCCTGCGAACCCTGGACATTCGGCTGGCTCTGCTGAGCGTTAGTCTGGCCGTCGGTCGTCTGCGAGCCCTGGGCAGGGGTCGTGTTGGTTTGGCCGGACTGGTTTGCTGCATTGGCGTCGCCAGTCACTGCACCGCTCTGGTTGGTAGCACCAGTCTGGGTGCCACTAGCAGCATTGCCGCCGTCAACAGCGCCCGAATTCGTTTGCGTGTTGGTCTGCGTGCTGCCAGCCTGTTCACCCGGTTTGGCTTGTGCATCCGTTTGCGACGAGTTTGCGTCGTTCTGCGAGCCGGCAGGCTTGCTGCCCTCCGTGGCGCCTGGAGGCAC
The DNA here is from genome assembly GCA_030523825.1 of Lautropia sp. Taxonomy (GTDB): domain Bacteria; phylum Pseudomonadota; class Gammaproteobacteria; order Burkholderiales; family Burkholderiaceae_E; genus Lautropia. The sequence continues at coordinate 14,557 of JAUNHU010000053.1, forward strand.
GGCGTTGGCGTCAGCGCCGGATGCGGGAGGAACGTCCTGACCGCTGGAGGCCGGAGGTGCTTCCGTCACGGTAACGGTCTGCTCTTTCGCGCCTTCGATGGCGGTGCCTTCCTTGTCAGCAACGGCCACGAACTTGAAGCTGCCGCCAGTGTTGCTGCTGGCATCCCACACGACGTTCTCAAGGGCGTCGATGTGATACACGGCGCCGTCATTGGGGATCTCGATCCGGGGCTTGTTGTCACCTTCGTTGATGAACAGTGCGGTTTTAGCGTTGCCGTCTGCAACGGTCGGCGTCACCGAGATGATCTTGATGAACTCCGGCTTCTTGGATGCGTCGGTACCGGCAAAAACGCTGGCAACCTTGTGGTTTGCGGCGTCGAGGGCAACGGTGACATCCTGCGTGTTGTCAGGTTCGTACACACCAACATTGGGCTTGGCCGCGTCGGTCGTTGCACCACCAGTACCTGCATCAGCGTTACCGTTGCCAGCGGGAGCTGCAGGAGCCGAACCGGGCTTCACTTCGGCAGATTCTGCCAGCGCCAGGGTGACAGGCTGCGTGTTGGGGGTCGGCGTTGCGCCAGTGTCGTCGGTCACGGACTGGAACTGGATCGCGCCAGCCTTGTTGGACGAGCTGTTCCACACCAGTTTGCCGAAGTCGGCCTTGGCGATCGTGTCGCCCTGGCCCACCGGCTTGACCGTGCCGTCTGCTTGACGGAGGCCCAGCGGGAACTGATAGTTGTCGAATTCGACGACGAAGAAGTTCAGCTTTGCGCCGTTGGCTGCAGCGGAGCTTTCCAGCTTGGCGTTGGCACCGATGACTGCATTGTGCGCGGCGTCTGCGCCAGTGATCTTGTTGCCGCCAAACCAGACACGGCCCGGATCGTTTGCTGCGTCGTTGGCGGCTGCGCCGAACTGACCAAGCATCTGCTTGTTCAGCCATTCCAGTTCTGCGGCGTCATTGATTTCCATCAGCTTGCCGCCCAGGGCTTCGGCACGCTTCTGTGCTTCTTCCAGCGTCAGACCCTCTTTGACTTCGACGACTTCATAGGCGACAACCTTTTGCTGAGCAGCGGCGGGTTCTGCGTCGGGAGCTTTTCCTTGGGCTGCAGGCGTTTCGATGTAACGAACCTGGCGTGCTTCGAGGTTGGTGCCTTCGGCTGCGGAGATCTTCGTGATCTTGATGTACTCGGGCACCGTGCCATCGGCCAACTTGAAGGAGTCTTCCTTCAGGTTGGTTTCACCGGTGGTGGCAACCAGCGGCTTGTCGGCGGTGCCGCCAGCGGCTGCGGGGCCGGTCGGGGGCTGCTGGGTCTGGTTGCCCTGGTCGGCACCCTGGCCATTGCCGGCCGCATTGGGGTCCGAGCCAGGTTGTTGCTGAGTCTGCTGTTGCTGTTGTTGCTGCTGTTGCTGTTGCTGATTCTGATCCTGGTTGTTGTTGAGGTCAGGATTCGGGGTCGGGTTGGCAGCCTGTGCATTGTTCGACGAACCGCCATCGCTGCCACCGCTGGCGGCAGCAGCCACGGCGGCCACACCCAGCACGCCTGCGGCAACGGCCCACGGGCTGGCTGCGCCGGCAGCGGCCTTGGCGCTCATGGCGGCGGAAGAACCAGCAGCGGAGGAGGATGCAGCAGCCGAGGAACCGGCAACGGCGCCGGTGGAGGCGACGGAAGCGTCAGCAGCCACAGCGGCCTTGGAGGTGGCTTCGGCGCCAGCGCTCATGGCCTGCTTGCTGTTGGCTGCGGTGGTTTCAGCGGCCTCTGCGGCTTTGGCGGCTTCGGCAGCCTTGGCCTTGGCAGCTTCGGCTTCAGCAGCCTTCAGCTTGGCCAGTTCTTCCTTGCTCATCGCCTGCTTGGCAGCGATGTCGGCTTTCACTTCCTTCACGCTGGATTTGGTCGATGCGATGGTCTGTTTGACCTTGGTAGCAGCTTTGGTCGTGGTTTGCTTCGCCATGTCGAATGTCTCTTGGGTTTGAATCGTGTGTTGAGAAATGATTTGGGTCCGATCGAGTCTGCTCGGGCCGCAGATGTGGAGCAGGGCGTGCGCCTGTGCGCTTGTCCTTTTCCACCCGGAAAGGGAACTTGATGCCGGTTCAGGCTTGCCGGCGCGGCCCGACGATGTTGAGATGGCCGCCTTTAACCTGTGTGGGTATGGTGAAATGCTTTGACACCGAAGGACAGATCAGGCGTTCGGCCGGTCGTTTGTTGCCGACGAGCGCGCTCATCTGTGCCCAAAGGGGCGCAGTCACTGTGCGTTTTGTCACAGTGTGCAAATGCGGCGAAGAGCCGCGCCAACACTGGCGCTACAGGTGGGTGGCCTGGCGGTGTGGGGGCGGGAAGGGGGGGCAGTTGCCCGTGGGGATACCGGCTGCAGGGGGTCTGTGTTGGCGCTGGTGCCGGAGAAGATGCTGGTGCTTGCGCCTGTATTTGAGCTGATGCGGCCCGGTGGCGCGCAGGGGCCGCGCTGTTGCGCTGCACGCCAGGAAAAGAGGCCGGTTCTCCCGGCCCCCGGTTTCGTCAGCGGGGGCTGGGGCCGGCCTCGTCAAGGGCGGAGGTCTTCGGCTTGGGCTGATTGACTGTCAGTTGCCGAAGTTCCGCCGTTTCGTCACAACACTTCAGGGAAAACTCAAAACCGGTCTCAGATCAGCGTCTGCTGTTCTTCACCCAGCAGGGCAGACATGGCGCTGGCGGAGCTGGGCGTGGCCGGTGCAGCGGGGGCTGCGGCAGGGGCTTCGTTCAGCGTCAGCGTCACGGGTTTTGCGCCGGGCAGGGTTTGCGGGTTGTCCCAGCCGTTCACGGCCTCGTACTCGATCTTGCCCTGGGCGCTGAAGACGGAATTCCACAGCAGCTTGCCGAAGTCTTCGCTGCCGATGACCTGGCCTTCCTCGACGCCGACGCGGCCGTTGGCGGTTTCGAGAATGAGCGGACGGGCAGCCTCGACATGCTCATATTCCACGACGAAGCTGGCCAGCTTGCCGCCGTAGTCGTAGATCATGTTGGACGACAGGCTGTTGGTGGCGGTGTTCCAGCCTTCGATGATGGCGGCGTGGTTGGCCTTGTTGGCTTCGGTGGCACTGCCGGCTTCGCCGTCGGTGGGGATGTTGTCGGCCCCGCCGATGTTGGCGCCGAAGGTGGCCCAGTCCTGCGCAGAGAAGGTCCTGCCGTCCGTCCACGTCCAGCCGGTCTCCGGGTTGGCCTGATCGGCCGCCTGTTGCAGGCCAATCCAGGAACCACGGCTCAGGTGCCCGAAGTTTTCCGGGGTGTCACCCAGACGCGACGACAGCTGGTCGCGGATGAAATCGGCTTCGGCCTGGTCGTTGATGACCAGCAGCTTGCCACCCAGCGCTGCTGCACGCTGGCTGGCTTCCTGCCAGGTGACGCCTTCCGGGGCTTGAATGACTTCGTAGGCGGTGTGGCGGTCCACTTCCTGACCGTTTTCCGAGACCTTGTAGTCGCGGTAGACGCGGGCATCGAAGTCGGTGCCGTGCGAGGAGTCGATGTTGGTGATGCGGATGAACTGCGTGTTGGCCGCGCTGTCATCAAACAGGTCGGCTGCCAGCCGGACATCGGCGTTGTCGGCTGTCACCGTGACGGTCTGCTTGGTGGGATCGGGCGTGGCGGGGGCGGCAGGTGCGTTTCCGTTGTTGCCGGCGCCAGCGTCGTTGCCTGCACCCGCGGTGCCTGGCGTGGCGCCGCCTGCGTTGTTGCCAGCACCTGTGCCGGCGCCAGCTCCAGCGCCCGCACCTGCACCCGAACCCGCACCGTTGGCGGCTGCGTTGTTGGCGTTCTGGTCGTTGCCCGGGGTCTGGGCCAGGGTGTTGTTGTTGCTGCTGTTGTCGTCGTCGGAGCCACCGGCAGCCACGGCCACACCCACGGCACCCAGCACGCCGGCACCGATCAGCCAGGGGCTGAAGCCGCCGGATGCTGCGGGGGCAGAGGCAGGCGTGGCAGCGCCGGCTTCAGCCTTGGCGATGGTGTCGGCCAGCGGATCGGCCGATGCCGGCGCCTGAGCTTCGGTGGCGGGGACGGTCTTGGCGGTGGTTTCAGCGCCGGCGGCCTGTTCGGTGGCCATGGCCTGCTCGGCAGCTGCCTTCTGCTTGGCCTGTTCTTCTGCCAGGCGCTTGCGTTGCTCCTCGGTGAGCACGGCCTTGCTGTCGGCAGCAGACTGCTGAGCCTGGGCGGAAAGCGCGCTGGCTTGTGCCTTGGTTTCAGCGGCGGCGTTGGTGGCCTGGGAGGAAGCGGAGAGTTTCTGGGTCATGAGAATCTCGCAAGAAGGGGTGACAGCGCGGGCGGATGACACGGCTGTCGAAGCTGCTGCACGGAGGCCGCAGGGTGATTGCCGGCCGTTGACTACAGCCAACGTCTGGCTACACCGACATATTGGCATCAGTTACGTCAGCTGGACTAGTTCGCTGACAAACGGTTGCTGAAAACAGACGGGCGGCAGATTTGGTTCTTGACGAAATAATATATTTTGATGTATGCGTGAATTTGATCACGGTTCTGCGATGGATGTGTGGTTTTGCGGGGCAGGTGGTGGATGTTGCCGGTGGGGCGGTGGGGCTGGGTGGATGAGCGGTTTTTGATCGGTGGCATGTCTGTGTCTTCCCTTGCAGGGTGAATGTCTGAATTTCCTCCCCTCAACGGAGAAAAAACGGGAAGGGGTGTGACCCGGCGGCGCATTCGGCGCTTGACGGCGTTGAGCCGCCGGGTTGTGCCCCTTCCCGTTGGGGAGACGTTTGCTGCGTTTTTGTTGTGAAAGGGCTTTTGTTTTCTCTCCGATGAGACGGGGCCGTGAGGCCGTACCCA
>JAUNHU010000054.1 GCA_030523825.1 Lautropia sp.
AAGGACAAGGACAAGGACAAGGACCGGGCCATCATCAACGGCAGCCGCTGCCGGCGGAGCACCATCATGGCTGACCTCTGGCCCCTGCTGGTCGAACCCTTCATCGAATTCGGCTTCATGCGTCGGGCGCTGGCCGGCTGTCTGGCCCTGTCTTTGGGGGCAGCGCCTGTCGGCGTGTTCCTCATGCTGCGCCGCATGAGCCTCACCGGCGATGCAATGGCCCACGCCATCCTGCCCGGCGCCGCCATTGCCTATCTCATTGCCGGCCTGTCGCTGCCAGCCATGACGCTGGGCGGCATCGTCAGTGGCCTGCTGGTGGCGGTGGCATCCACGCTCGTGGCCCGCAGTGGACGCCAGAGTGAAGACAGCAGCCTTGCCGCCTTCTACCTGATGTCCCTGTCCCTCGGGGTGGTCATCGTTTCCACCTACGGCAGTCAGGTCGATCTGCTGCACGTGCTCTTTGGCTCGGTGCTGGCGCTGGATGACGACACCCTGCTGCTCATTGGCCTCATCGCCAGCATCAGTCTCGTTGGTCTCGCCGTGCTGTACCGCCCCCTCGTTTTCGAGTGTGTCGATCCGAACCTGCTGCCCCGGCGAGCCGGCTGGGGCAGTGTGGCCCACTTCGGCTTCATGGGCCTCCTGGTCATCAATCTGGTGGCAGGGTTCCATGCGCTCGGCACCCTCATGTCCATTGGCCTGCTGGTGCTGCCTGCCACTTCGGCACGTTTCTGGGCCAGAACGGTCAATGGCCTGATGTTGCTGGCGGTACTGATCGCCTTTGGCGGCGGGGTGATCGGGCTGCTGCTTTCCTATCACTTCGAGTGGCCAACGGGTCCCACCATCGTGCTCACGCTCGGTGTCGTCTATGGTGTCTCGCTGGTGTTTTCGCCTTCTGGCCCGTTGCTGAAGCGGTATCGCGCCAGAAGGCATTACGAATCATGAATCCTGCATTCTGAATAATGGATTACAGAAAATGAAAAAACGCCAATCGCTACTCAAAACCCGTCATCATCGTTCTTCTTGTGTGATGTTATCGCCCGTTCTGAAAACCCGTGGCCTGGTGCGTGTTGCAGCCCTGGCATTTGCGATGGGGGCTGCTGCTCCCGCCACGGCAGCCGATGCACCGCTGCCTGTCGTCACCAGTTTCAGCATCCTGCAGGATCTCGTCCAGCAGGTTGGCGGAGACCGGGTGACTGTCCAGTCGCTGGTGCCAGCCGGTGGCGATACCCATGTCTTTCAGCCCGGCCCCTCGCAGGTGCGCCAGCTGGCTGCCGCCAGGCTGGTCGTCATCAACGGTCTGGGCTTCGAGGGCTGGATGCCTCGGTTGATTGGTTCCAGCGGCTACAAGGGCACCGTGGTCGAGGCTGCCCGCGGGGTGGCTGCCATTCAGGCAGAAGACCATCACCATCATGGCAATGAGGCTGACGAACACCATGACGAGGATCACCGTCATGAGGGGAAAGCACATGTGGATCATCATGGTCATGACGATGGTCCGGCGCACGGCGACAAGGCCCGGGCGGCCAACAGCGATGCCGATCACCACGACGAGCACGCTCATGGTGGTGGCAAGGACAAGGCAGGTCACGGCCGCGACGCACACGGGCATACGCATGCTGGCAGCAAGGCCCATGCACACGGCAAGGCGCATGCGCATGGCGGCAAGACCGAAGCTGGTGGCGACAAGGGGCATCACCATCACGGCGATCTCGACCCGCATGCCTGGCAGGACGTGCAGAACGTCCGGCGTTATGTCGCCAACATCCTGCAGGCCCTCTGCGCCGCAGCGCCGGCTGACTGCCCGGGCTTCAGACAGCGAGCCGGTGCCTATGACCAGAAGTTGCAGCAGCTCGATCAGGAAATCCGCAGTGCCGTTGGCGCCATTCCGAAGGAAAGCCGTCGCGTGATGGTGTCGCATTCGGCCTTTGGCTATTACGCCAAAGCCTATGGCGTCGAGTTCATGGCGCCGGTGGGCGTCTCGACCGAGGCAGAACCCTCGGCCGCCATCGTCGGCAAGCTCATCCGCGAAGCGCGCGAGAAGCAGGTGAAGGCGTTCTTCTTCGAGACCAACAGCGACAAGCGTCTCCTGCAGCGCATGGCGGCCGAGCTGAAGGATGTCACCATCGGCGAACTGCATGCCGATACCCTGTCCCGCGAAGGTGGCCCGGCCCCCGACTATCTGAGCCTGATGCGCACCAACACCCAGGCCATCACCCAGGCATTGAAGTGAAGTTGCCCGGCAGGGGGCGGTTGCACCGCAGCTCGATGCCCGGAATGGCCGTTGCCCACACCAGACAGGGGAAGCTCCTCTGGGCGCGCATGGCGGCGTTGCCCATCTCCTGAATCCATCCAGGATTGAGCAGGGCGGACGCCTTGCCCTGCACGCTCGGAGGCGTTTCGCGGGAATGGCGTGTTGAGAAACTATATCTGGCGGTGGGGCGTGCCGCCCAGAATCAGCAGTGCCGGCTTGCCCCGGTGCTCGGCCGGCGGTGCCTGCAACGTGGCCAGCGTGGCGTCGATGCGGGTCTCGCCCGGCAGGGACACGTCGATCATCCAGGTAGCGCGGGTCTCGGCTGGCATGCCCATTGCCAGCAGGGTGTCGCGCACCACGTGGCAGACACTGGCAGCCATGTAGAGCGAGCCGCTGCCAGCCGCCACCAGGGCCTCGGCCCAGCGCCGCAGCGCCGGGTCACGCAGGATGTCCTCCGGCGTCAGCTGCACGCTGGGGCATGGCCTGATTCGGGTCTGGGGCTGGGGCACATGGCCGGGCGCATGCACCGTGCTGGCTGACCTGCCGTTGTCCGGGTTCACCGGAAGTGTCGGCATGGTTTCAGCCGGCGCCGTGGTCGTGCCATTGCCAGCCGGCCTTGCCCCAATGGCGTCTTCCCCGGTTTGCGTCGCCGCGTGTGTGCCGGCCATCCGCTGTGCGTTCGCCGCCTTCTGCATGTCCTGCCGTGCGCCTGCGTCTTCCGCCGGTGCATGAATCTGCGGCGTCACATACACCAGCGCCCGTCGGGTGCCCCGTTCGGTCATCGGCATCGCCAGTGCAGCGTGGGCTGCCTGCGCGGTGCTGATGCCCGGCACCACCTCGAAGGGAATGCTGTGCGCCTCCAGCACTTCCAGCTCCTCCTGGGCACGGGCAAAGATCAGCGGATCGCCGCCTTTCAGCCGCACGGTCAATCCGCCCCGTCGGGCGCATTCCAGCAGGATCTCGTTGATGCTCGACTGCCGGGCGCTGGGATTGCCGGCACGTTTGCCCACCGAAATCACCTGGGCATGGCGGGCCAGCGCCAGCACATCGGGCTGAACCAGCGCATCATGCACCAGAAAATCCGCCTCGGCGATCAGGCGCGCTGCCTTCAGCGTCAGCAGTTCGATATCGCCAGGGCCGGCGCCCACCAGCACCACCCGGCCAGGGCGTTGCTGGCCGTCATGCGCCGTCGTCAAATCCAGTGCGCCCGGGGGCATCGCCGTGTTCCTGTCAGGCTCGGGCATGCCGTCAGCCGGGCGGAGGGGCTCCGTGTCGGGCATGGTCTCCTGCTGCACCCAAGGCTCTTGAAAAGTGTCGGTCACGTCTGTGTCCAGACCGTTTTTCAAGCCTGTTCCCAGGGCAGGCCATCATGACGCCAGCCGGCTACCCGGTTGCGCTGGCGGTTGGCATCCAGCGGTCCCTCGAAGCCGTCCTTCACGCTCCACACCGACTGGAAGCCGTGGGCGGTTGCAGCCTTGGCGGCCGCCTCGCTGCGCACGCCGCTGCGGCACAGCAGCAGCACGCGCTGTTCGGGCTGGGCAACTGCCGCCAGTTGCGTCAGGAAATCCGGATTCTGCCGTGCGCCGTTGTCGATCAGCCAGGGCACGGGCTGCACGCCGGGCACCCGGCCCACCCATTTCAGTTCCTCGGGGGTGCGCACATCCAGCAGAATGGCGTCGCCAGCCTGGGCCAGTGCCCAGGCTTCGGCAGGAGATACATCGCCGGCATAGCCGCGATCGTCTGAAGCTGTCGTGTCGGTCATGGGTCGAATAGTGGCAGGGCCTGTTCGGCGTTCTCCAGGCCCTGCCGGCCCGGTCTGCGGGCAACATGTTGGGAAAAAATGCGCGACGCCTTCACCCATGCTCCCGTGTGCGGGGCAGTCAGGTGGGCATCACGCAGGCCCCGCATTATCGCCAAAACGGGCCGGTGCGCCATGCCACGGCATGCAGGTTCCCAAAACGCATATGCAGATCGCGCATGCTTCCGTTCAGACCACCTTCACCTGCAGAGGCTGCAGCCCGCTGATCTGTCCCTGCAGCTGGTTGCCCACGGCGAGCGGGCCGACACCTGCCGGAGTGCCGGTGAAGATCAGGTCGCCTGCCGTCAGGTTCCAGTGGGTCGACAGAAGTGAAATGATCTCGTTCACCGACCAGATCATCTCGTCCATGTTGCCCTGCTGGCGCACTTCGCCGTCGATCTCCAGGCTGAGGTCGGCGTTCAGCAGCTCGCCGGTCTTGGCCAGCGGCGTGATCGGTCCCACCGGCGCCGAGGCCTCGAAGCCCTTGGCAATCTCCCACGGGCGCCCCTTCGCCTTCAGCTCGGCCTGCAGGTCACGGCGGGTCAGATCCAGGCCGACCGCATAACCGTAGATGTATTCCGCCGCGTTCTCCGGGCTGATCTGGTTGCCTTCGCGGCCAATGGCCACCACCAGTTCCACTTCGTGATGCAGCTCCTTCGTGCCCTCGGGATAGGGAATCGGCTGCACATGGTCTGCTTCCACCGGCACCACCGAGCGTGCCGGTTTCATGAAGAAGAAGGGAGCCTCGCGTCCGCTGGCGCCCATCTCCTGCGCGTGCTTGGCATAGTTCTGACCCACGCAGAAGACGCGATGCACGGGAAAGCGTGCAGACACGCCCACGATGGGCAGGGAAGTGATCAGGGCCGGTTCAAAGATGAAGCTCATGATGAATCCTGGAAGGGAGGGAGTTGGCCGTTTGCCTGCGTGGGGCATGCACATGCAGGCACTGCTGTTATGACAGAATCAGACCGGCCGGATTCCGTGAAGCCGTCCGCCCGGGTAGGGCATTCGTGCTTCCCGTCAGCCGGTTTGCACAGCCCGACCGTGCCACCCATCGCGCAGCCCGGACTGCAGGCCCTCATTGCGATGGCTGTTGCTGCCACGCATCAGGCTGCTTTTGCCGCTGCGCCGGTTGCCAGCATGGGCGCATCTGCCGTAAATCCTTAGAATACAGGGATATGCGTCTTCAGTCGCCCCGGCGCAGTTGTCATCGCCCTGTGTGCCGCTTGCTTCGTGGCATGGGCACGGGGGAAGTCTCCTGTTGCATGATGCCTGTACCGGAGCACAGGCTGTCGTCGCCCCTTCATCGCCTGTGGTCATTGTCCGGGCCATCCGGCCCCGTCAGCCACCGCAGTCCGATCAACCTCCCCATCCGTCATGACCAAGAACACCGCTCAGCCCCAGAACACCGCTGCTGCCGCGCGCGCCGAGGCCGCCATCGGCCCCGTCGAAAAACGCCTGCGTGAGCTGCTGGCCTCGCGCATCCTCATCCTCGACGGCGCAATGGGCACCATGATCCAGCAATACAGGCTGGGCGAAGACGACTACCGGGGCGAGCGCTTCCGCGACCACGCGCACGACGTGAAGGGCAACAACGAGCTGCTCTCGCTCACCCGGCCCGACATCATCCAGGAAATTCACGAGCAATACCTCGCGGCCGGTGCCGACCTGATCGAGACCAACACCTTCGGCGCCACCACCGTCGCCCAGGGCGACTATCACATGAGTCATCTCGCCTACGAGATGAACGTGGAATCCGCCCGGCTGGCCCGTGCCGCCGTCGACAAGTACAGCACGCCCGAGCGTCCCCGTTTCGTGGCTGGCGCGCTTGGCCCGCAGCCCAAGACCGCCTCCATCTCGCCGGACGTGAACGACCCCGGCGCACGCAACATCACCTTCGAGGAACTGCGCGCCGCCTATCTGGAACAGGCACGCGGCCTTGCCGAAGGCGGTGCCGATGTCTTCCTCGTCGAAACCATCTTCGACACGCTGAACGCGAAGGCCGCCCTCTTTGCCATCGACGAGCTGCAGGAAGAACGCGAAGTCCAGGGGCTGCCGCGCATCCCCATCATGATCTCCGGCACCGTCACCGATGCCTCGGGTCGCATCCTCTCGGGGCAGACCGTCGAAGCCTTCTGGAATTCGGTGCGTCACGCCAACCCCATCACCATCGGCCTCAACTGCGCCCTCGGTGCCGCGCTGATGCGTCCCTACATCGAGGAGCTGTCCCGCAAGGCCGACACCTTCATCTGCGTGTACCCCAATGCCGGCCTGCCCAACCCGATGGCCGAAACCGGCTTCGATGAAACGCCCGACATCACCGCCTCGCTGGTGCGTGAATTTGCCCAGAGCGGTTTCGTCAACATCGCTGGTGGCTGCTGCGGCACCACGCCCCCGCACATCCAGGCCATTGCCGAAGCTGTCCGCGACCTGCCGCCGCGCGTGCCGCCGGTCGTTCCGGTGGCCACCCGCCTGTCGGGGCTGGAGCCCTTCAACATCGACGACGATTCGCTGTTCGTGAATGTGGGCGAGCGTACCAACGTCACCGGCTCCAAGGCATTTGCCCGGCTCATTCTCAACGAACAATACGACGAAGCCCTGCAGGTGGCCCGTCAGCAGGTGGAAAACGGCGCGCAGATCATCGACGTGAACATGGACGAAGCCATGCTCGACGCGATGAAGGCCATGCCGCGCTTCCTCAACCTCATCGCCAGCGAACCCGACATCGCCCGCGTGCCCATCATGATCGACAGCTCCAAGTGGGAGGTCATCGAGGCCGGGTTGCGCTGCGTGCAGGGCAAGGCGGTGGTCAACTCCATCTCGCTGAAAGAGGGCGAGGAAACCTTCCTGCGTCATGCCCGGCTGGTGCGCCGCTACGGTGCTGCTGCCATCGTCATGGCCTTCGACGAACAGGGCCAGGCCGACACCTTTGCGCGCAAGATCGAGATCTGCAAGCGTGCCTACGACCTGCTGGTGAATGAAGTCGGCTTCCCGCCCGAAGACATCATCTTCGACCCGAACATCTTTGCCGTTGCCACCGGCATCGAGGAACACGACGAATACGGCAACGACTTCATCAATGCCTGCAAGTGGATTCGGGACAACCTGCCGCACGCCCGCATTTCCGGTGGTGTGTCGAACGTGTCCTTCTCCTTCCGCGGCAATGACGCCGCACGCGAGGCCATCCACACTGTCTTTCTCTACCACGCCATCCGCAATGGCCTCACGATGGGCATCGTCAACGCCGGCATGGTCGGCGTCTATGACGACTTGCCGAAGGAGCTGCGTGATCGCGTCGAGGATGTCGTCCTCAACCGCAAGCCAACCTTCCCCGATGACCTGCCTGCCGATGCGCCCGAGCGCGAACAGACCGCCACCGAGCGGCTGATCGAATTTGCCCAGACGCTGAAGGCCGGTGGCGCGAAGAAGGAGGCCGACCTCAGCTGGCGCAATGCGCCGGTCGAAGAACGTCTCGCACACGCGATGGTGCATGGCATTACCCAGTTCATCGTCGAGGACACCGAGGAAGTGCGCCAGCAGATCGAGGCGCGTGGTGGCCGGCCCATCGAAGTCATCGAAGGCCCGCTGATGGCCGGCATGAACGTCGTCGGCGACCTCTTTGGTGCCGGCAAGATGTTCCTGCCGCAGGTGGTCAAATCTGCGCGCGTCATGAAACAGGCGGTGGCGCACCTGCTGCCCTTCATCGAAGCCGAAAAGGCTGCACTGGCTGCGGCCGGCGGTGACGTGCGCTCGCGCGGCAAGATCGTCATTGCCACCGTGAAGGGCGACGTGCACGACATCGGCAAGAACATCGTTTCGGTCGTGCTGGAGTGCAACAACTTCGAGGTGGTGAACATGGGCGTGATGGTGCCCTGCAACCAGATCCTCGAAAAAGCCCGCGAGGAAGGCGCCGACATCATCGGCCTGTCGGGCCTCATCACGCCCTCGCTCGAAGAAATGGCTTTCGTGGCTGGCGAGATGGAACGCGACGAATATTTCCGCTCGCGCAAGACGCCGCTGCTCATCGGCGGCGCCACCACCTCGCGCGTGCATACCGCCGTCAAGATCGCCCCCAACTATTCCGGCCCGGTCGTCTACGTGCCCGATGCCTCCCGCTCGGTGCCGGTTGCACAGGCGCTGGTTTCCGAAGACCAGCGTGCGGGTTTCCTGGCCGACCTGGACAAGGACTACGAGCGCGTGCGCAACCTGCACGCCAACAAGAAAGGGCCGAATTTCGTGTCCATCGCCGAGGCCCGCGCCAACCGCGAGCCCATCGACTGGAGCACCTACGTGCCGCCCAAGCCGAAATTCATCGGCCGCCGCACCTTCAAGAACTTTGACCTTTCCCAGCTCGTCAACTACCTCGACTGGGGGCCGTTCTTCCAGACCTGGGATCTGGCCGGCAAATTCCCCAACATTCTTGAAGACAAGGTGGTGGGCGAAGAAGCCCGCAAGGTCTACGCCGACGGTCAGGCCATGCTGAAGAAGATCATCGACGGCCGCTGGCTTACCGCCAATGGCGTCGTCATGTTCCTGCCGGCCAACACCGTCAACGACGACGACATCGAGATCTACACCGACGAATCGCGCACCGAAGTGCTGATGACCTGGCGCAACGTGCGTCAGCAGAACGCCAAGCGCGACGGTGTGGCCAACAAGTGCCTGGCCGACTTCATCGCCCCGAAATTCATCGACGGCAAACCCAGCGGCATCAAGGACTACATCGGCATGTTCGCCGTCACCGCCGGCATCGGGGCCGACAAGAAGGAAGCCGAATTCGTCGAGAAAATGGACGACTACAACGCCATCGCCTTCAAGGGCATGGCAGACCGTCTGGCCGAAGCCTTTGCCGAAGCCCTGCACGAGCGCGTCCGCAAGGATCTCTGGGGCTACGCGGCAGATGAAAAGTTCAGCAACGACGAACTTATCGCCGAAGCCTACACCGGCATCCGTCCCGCACCCGGCTACCCGTCCTGCCCCGAGCACACCATCAAGGCCGAGATGTTCAAGGTCATGGACTGCGCCGAAATCGGCATGGCCGTCACCGAGTCACTCGCCATGACCCCGGCCGCCAGCGTCTCGGGCTTCTACTTCTCGCACCCGCAGTCCGAATACTTCAACATCGGCCAGATCGACGAAGACCAGCTCAAGGACTTCATCCAGCGCTCCGGCCGCGACGAAACCGACGTGCGCCGCGCACTGGCGCCGCTGCTGGGCTGAGCCCGGTTTGTCTGGCGATGCTGCGTCGGCGGGCACGCAGCATGCGTACCGGTCTTGCCCTACCTGAAACAGGGCCATCCGTTCACATGGATGGCCCTGTTTGCGTCAGTTCGTGGTGTTTTGTTGTGGCAAGCCGGCTGCTACGTCCCGGAATGCAGCAAGTGCTGCTTCCAGATGCTCAATGATTTCCTGCTGCAGTACATCTGGTGGTGGCAGATCATCCAGATTGTCCAGGCTCTCGTCCTTCAGCCAGAAAACATCCAGACTTGCCTTGTCCCGGCTGATGAGGTCTGCATGGCTGTAGAACTTGAAGCGTTCGCTTTCTGTCCGTTGGTGACGATTTTCCGGGTTGTAGCAACGGATGAAATCCTGCAGGTCTTCTTCCTTCAGTGGGCGGGTTTTGAGCGTGAAGCGCTTGTTGGTGCGCAGGTCGTAAAACCAGATGCCCTTGGTCTTGACCTTGCCGTCCTTGGGGTGAGCATCAAAGAAGACGACATTGGCCTTCACTCCCTGCGCATAAAAGATGCCAGTGGGCAGCCGCAGAATGGTGTGAACGTCGCAGGTTTCCATCAGCTTGCGCCGGATGCGCTCTCCCACCCCGCCTTCAAACAGCACATTGTCAGGCAGTACGACTGCAGCCTTGCCAGTGTCCTTCAGCATGCTCACGATATGCTGCAGGAAGTTGAGCTGTTTGTTGGACGTGGTTTCCCAGAAGTCTTGCCGCTCGTAAGTAAGAGACTCCCGGTCTTCCTCGCCCTCCTCGTTGGTGATCGTCATGCTGCTCTTTTTGCCGAAAGGCGGATTGGCCAGCACGTAGTCATAGCGCGCCTTCGGGGATTCGATCAGGGCATCGGAGCGGTCGATGCTCGGCTGTCCGTCCAGCTCACCAATGTTGTGCAAAAACAGGTTCATCAGGCACAGGCGGCGCGTGCCCGGCACGATCTCGTTGCCGAAGAAAGTCTGGTGCTTCAGAAACTCTTGTTGGCTTTTGTCCAGTCGGGCGTCTGGACGGTTCAGCCAGTTGTACGCACCCAGAAAGAAGCCGCCCGTGCCACAGGCTGGATCGGCAATGGTTTTCTTGGGTTCTGGCCGCACACAGGCCACCATCGCCGAGATCAGTGCGCGTGGTGTGAAGTACTGGCCTGCACCGCTCTTGGTGTCTTCTGCATTCTTTTGCAGCAACCCTTCATACAGGTCCCCTTTCACGTCGGCTTCCAGGCCAACCCATTCCTCCTCGTCGATCATCCTCACCAGACGGGCCAGCTTGGCGGGGTCCTGAATCCGGTTCTGTGCCTTGAAGAAAATGGCCCCCAGCATGCCGGGTTTCTGGCCCAGCGTGTGCAGGATGTTCAGATACTGCGCTTCCAGATTGGCGCCAGTCTTGTCCTTCAGACTCGCCCAGTCATATTCCTTGGGGATGGTTTTCCGGTTGTAGGGTTCCTGCGCATACTCGTGCGCCATTTTCAGGAACAACAGATAGGTCAGTTGTTCCAGGTAGTCGCCATAGCCCACGCCGTCATCACGCAGGGTATGGCAAAAATTCCAGACTTTCTGGACGAGAGCAGCGGCATTCATGTCAGAGATTGAGAAGATGAAGGGGTGGCGCGGGTGTAGGCTTGGTTTGGAGCTTTGCTGGATGTATGCGCTGGCCGCAGCAGGCCACTCCGCACCATCGGATTCAGGGTTCGTTTGCGCAGGTCGTCCTGCCGTCTTTGGAGCAAATGCGCCAGTACCCGTTGCCCCAGGAACACACCCTCACACAGGTCAAGAATGGTGTCTCGCAAGACTTCCTGGGAAACCCATTTGTGAGCAGCCACCGGCTGTGCCAAGGCGTGCAGATGGGCTTGCTGAGCCGAAGGGATCTCATCCCAATCCAGATACATGTTCTGGGCGGGTGGTATCAAGGCTGTTGTAGAGACGGCTTGGCCTGGGTTTGCTCCATGACTTTGCTCTACATGGGTGGTTTTGGGTGCTATCGGAGCAAAGTTTTGCTCTACTTGGGTGTTTTCCGGAGCAAACTTTGCTCCGCTTGGGGGTTTCACTCCGGTGCTTTCCGGCCTGATCCGCAGCACCAGGGTGGTCAACTCGTGCTCCAGGTCTTCCTGCAGCAGGGGTTCTGCCCAGTGCTGGCTGGTCCAGCGGGTAAAGATTTTCGGTACGCCCGAGCCGGCAAGGTCGCCAAAGCCCACCAGCTGGAACATGGTCTGCAACCGGCGGTTGCGGCAGTCGCTCAGGCCGCCATACAGGGCCGATTCGACTGACACACGCATCCGTCCCGGATTGCGGAAGCTGAACGAATCCGGGCGCTTGATGACCAGAATCGACGCCGGTGCGTGATAGTCGGCATGAATCAGCGTGTTGACCAGTGCTTCACGCAGCGCCTCGTGCGCTGGTGTGTCGTCCACGCGCTGGGCGCCTTCCAGCCGGAAAGGAACCTTCAGGTCGGCGATGAGCTTTCGGTAGACCCGGCTGAAAAAATCATAGAGATTGCCCGACCAGGTTCCGTCCGGAATCAGCCGGTCGCTCCAGCGCTCGTTTTCATCCCGGCCTGCGTGCTCCTGATAATCCACCATGTAATAGGGAAGCACGTCGCGGATCACTTCAGCACGGCCAAACATCAGTAGCCCCGCCAACCGCAGCCCGTGGGTGCCGTCGTGCCAGTTGTGCCCATACGCACCAATCTGCTTCAGGAAATCTTCGGTTGGCAGGCTTGCCCACACATGGCCGGGCTTGTCCACGGCAAAAGCCCGCTGATACCGGGCGACGGCTTCCGGGTCCAGCAGCGAGATGCCCATGCCAGGCAGGATCTGTTCATCACGGGATATGGGGGCATTCTCGGCCATCAGGCGCCGCACCCGCTCGGAATCGGCCTGGTAGTCGCCCTCGTGCAGTCGCAGATAGGTGCCAGTCAACGGGTTTGCACCCACATAGACGGGGCGCTGCTCGCGCGGCGCACGTGGCACCCGTACCTGAAGGATGGTACGACCCTGCAACGCCACGGGCTGCACGTCATCGTCGCTCAGCAGGTTGATGTTCACCTGTTTGGGGTTATTCAGGTTGTCCCATAGTGCCTTGCGCACCTTGTCCACCCGCTTCAGGCCAAGGGCATGAAACCTGCCAGCCGGTTTTTCCTGAACGCCCAGCAGAATCACGCCACCATGCGTGTTGGCCATCGCGCTGTATGTCTTCCAGAAGTCGTGCGGTAGCTCCCCCTGGCCATCCTTGCCTTGGGCGGCCTTGCATTCCAGGTCTACCGTTTCTGCCAGATGTTCGAGATCCAGCGCGGTTTGCTCGGTACTCATGTGTCCTCCTTCGGCTTGCGCATACGCGGCTTGCGCGGTTTGCCTTCGGCGGCGGGTTTTTGGCGTGTTCGGACAGTCTTCTGCGGCGCTTGCGCTGCACGCTCAGCCTGAATGCGAGCCAGCAGTTCACCTGCAGGTTCGTCGTTTGGGTCTTGAGGGACGAGTTCGCCGGCGAAGGCTGCACGCAGGATGTTCTGGCGTTGGGTGCTGAGTATAGATGTAGCGAGCTTTATAGAAGACTCTTGTTGATTAATGTTGTCCAGAACGTACTGCACGTTTTCTAAAATTGCTCTTTGTTCGCTTGGAGGGGCGAGAGGGACAGGAAACGCCTTAAGCATCGTCATGTTGATTGATGCTAGGTTGGTTGTTTGCTTTCCTGCGCGTTGAAACCAAAGCTTCCCAAAAGTGTTGCCATGATGAGAAAGGAGTTCTGGTTCAATATCAGGGGAAGCTCGCCTGAACCGGAAAACATGGTTCTGGTGAATGCAGTTCGGAACTTCGTCGCGCCATACCCATCCGCGGCCTAGTTTGTCTCGATCACCCCCTTCGTTGAATAACACGTCACCGTTCTGCAGGGTCAGTTCATTGATGTCTTTTTCTGTTGCTTCAATGAACTTGATTTCACTTAGATCGAGGTAGCCTCGTTGAACATTGGCGACCCTTAAATAAGGTACTTCTCTTGTGGGAATTCCCTTGGGGCTTTTTGTTCCTTTGGCTACGCCAGAGGCAATCTCCCCGATCATGTCCAAACTTGCCCACACCCACCCCTCCGGCAACTCGGGCAAATTGCTGGTATTCGGCGCGACGGGCTCTGGGTACTTCTTTTGCCAGTCTTTGGGGGGGGGCTTGCCTTGTGCCTCAAACTTGGCCAGTTGCGCAGCCTCCCAGCGCGAACGCCGCTCACGCAGAATCCGCTCCAGCAGTTGTTTACCACTTTCAGCCGGCTTGTTTCTTGCACGCCAGCCGGCAGTCAGCTGCCCCTCTACCGCTGCCTTCAGCAGTGACTGACGATACTGCTCCAGCTTCTTCTGCGCTGCCTGAAGCTCCGCTGCGCCAGCATCCAGCTGAGACAGCAGTTCTTCGAGTTTTTCAACAATTCGGGTTTGTTCGGCAAAAGGCGGCATGGGCACGCGATGTGCCATGAAGGGTGCACGATTAATGTGCAGCATCGTGCTGCCATGCAGGTGCTCGGTATCTTTTAGCTCCTGAATTGCTTGGCGGAGCCAGTGGAATAGTAGTTTTCTTGAGATTAAATTCTCGTTGGGTGAAACTTTGAAAATGTGCTGATTGACAAGTGCGGGGCCACGGTTCCATACGTAGACATCTAGTGTGGCTGACCAGCTAACTAGCATGTCTCCGCTATCGATTTTATGGTCTTCTGAAACAGCAAGGGTTGTTTTGTTTAAGGGTTTTGATTCGTCAGTTAAGTTTTGAATGCGGACAATGGGGAGTCCTTTGGAGTTTCTGTGATTTGGCTTGAAGGCAAACCCATTGATGTACCTTCCTGTTTCGCCTATCGATACCCAGGTCCATCCATATGGCAGCTGGCTTTCTTGGTTCTCTGTGTGGATCACGCCACAAGCTCCTCATTCATCTCGTTCATCAAGCCATCCATCTCAGAGCCAAACACTTTCCATGCCCGTTGCAGACCGCCCTTTTTTACTAGATGTCCGTACTCGAAATCATCCCGGCTGATGCTGCAACTGCTGGCAATGTGATCTTTCATCAGTCGCAGCCACTCGGTCTGTTCTTGGGTGAAAGAGGTGGCGCGCTGGGCATTGTGGCGAAAAATCCATTTTTGAAAACGCCTGTCCACCTCATCGGCAAATGGAATCAGTTCTTTGTCCAGACCCAGCGCCACGCGCACCAGCGAGATCAGGTCGGTCAACTGCCGTTTGGTGCCTGCGCCCTTCACCTGGTTGGCATTCACCCGCTCATAAGCTGTCCACAGACGTTCCGTTGTCAGCATCATAGGCGGTTGTTGCAGGTGTTCGTGCAGTTCCTTCAGCATCTCGAAGGTGAGGGCACGCCGCTGGAAGGGTTGCTGATAGAAGAAGCTCAGCGCAGCGATCTCATCCTTGTGCTGCTTCAGGTACTCGACAAAGGTGTCGACTGTTTTCTGGGCTTGGGTGGTGGCGTTTTCCGAATAACCTGAAAAGATCAGCTGGTCTGCATTGATGTGATCGATGATCTGTTCACGAAGCCGGCGCGCATTCTCGATGGCGTCGCGCAGACCCGGGTTGTCAAAGAGGGCGCAGATGTCGCGCAGGCGCTGCTCACGTGCAGCGTCCAGTTCTTCTGGCGTCAGGTCGGCTTCCTGTTTGGGGATGCCTTTGGCAAGAGCATTCTCGATGGCCGTCTGTACCACGGCGTCCTGGTCCACCGCCATCAGTAGGGCCTTGCCCAATTCCCTCACGGGAATGCCGCCGCTCACCTTCTCGATGTTTGCCTTTGCTTTGTCATCCAGTCGTTTGTCCATCCTTACCAGGCGGTCTGCCAGCGAGGTAATGATGGTCTCGCTGCGGTTCCCCATGACCACGTTGTCCATCAACTGGGGGAGTGAGTAGGAGTGCACGCGATCCAGTGACCGGATTTCGGTTTTCAGTTTCTTTTCCACACCAACGGCATCAATCAGCACAAAGCGATCCTTGGCGTGTGGGGCGCTGGCGCTCACGCGCCTCAGTCCTTCGGCATCCAGACTGCGCACGCCGCGCCCTTTCATCTGCTCGTAATAGTTTTTGCTTCGCACCTCTCGCATGAAAAGCAGTATTTCCAGCGCCTTGACATCGGTGCCAGTGGAGATCATGTCCACCGTCACGGCAATGCGTGGGTTGTAGTCATTGCGAAAACTCGCCAGCACGCTGTCAGGATCTTCTTCCGATCGATATGTCACCTTCTTGCAGAAGTCATTCCCTTGGTCATAGACCTCGCGCACGGCATGAATGATGTCGTCAGCGTGGCTGTCGCTTTTGGCAAAAATCAGTGTTTTCGGCGTTTCCTTCCGTTCCGGATAGATGACGGTTTCCACAGCCACCTTCATCGCCTGAACAACCTGCCGAATCTGGCTGGGGTTCACCACCTTTTTATCAAGATCGGTGCGTTCATAGTCAATATCGTCTTCGACTTCCGCCCAGCGCCGTTTGCGGGTTTCTCGCTCTCGGTGGTCCACCCATTCCTTGGCTTCCACCTTGCCTCCTCGTGCGCTGATCTCGGTTTCGATCTCATATACGTCATAAGCCACGTTCACCCCGTCTGCCACTGATCGCTCATAGGGGTATTCGGCCACGATGTTTTCGTTGAAGAAACCATAGGTGCGCTTGTCGGGGGTGGCGGTCAGGCCGATCAGGCTGGCATCAAAGTAGTCCAGCACTTGCTTCCACAGGTTGTAGATGCTGCGATGGCATTCGTCGATGATGATGTAATCGAAAGTCTCGATGGAAACATCCGGGTTGTAGCGAACCGTTCGCTGCATTTGTGAGGAGGGGGACATGACCCCCGGTGACAGGTCATCCGCGCTTTCAGCCAGAGGCTCCCTGCTCAGGATCGAATACATCCGCTGAATGGTGCTGATGCACACATCGGCCGACGGGTCGATGCCGGCCCCGCTGAGCCGCTGAACGTTGTAAAGCTCGGTGAACTTGCGCGGGTCGTCTGGCGGCGTATAAGCCATGAACTCCTGATGCGCCTGTTTGCCCAGGTTGCGGGTGTCAACCAGAAACAGGATGCGACGGGCGCCGCCAAACTTCAGCAGTCGATAGACCGCAGTGATGGCAGTGAAGGTCTTGCCGGCGCCGGTGGCCATGTGGATGAGGGCGCGGGGCTTGCCTGCGTGCAGCGAACGCTCCAGTCCGTTTACCGCCTCGATCTGGCACTCACGCAGGTGCTCGGTTGGGAGTGGAGGCAGGGCCTCTGGCAGGCGCCGACGGATCTCGTTGGGTCGCTCTAGCCATTGGGCCAGGGTTTCTGGTCTGAAGAAGTGGAAGGTCTCCCGCGCCCTTGGCTTTGGATCTTCCGCATCCGTGAAGTGGATGATCTGGCCGGTTGCCTCAAACAGAAAGCGCAGCGGCTCGTCGTCCTTTCGCCATTTGAACTGTGATCTGGAATAACGTACCGTCTGGTCTTCGGCTACCGTCAGGTTGGCGCCGAGAGAGTCCCGTTTGGCTTCGATGACCCCGACCAGTTTGCGATCCACCATCAGCACATAGTCTGCGGGGCCTGTATCTGTGGGATATTCGCGGATGGCAATGCCCCGTCCGGCCGACGGGTTCACTGCCTTCATGTCCTGAACTACCCAGCCTGCTTCTTGCAGCTTCTCGTCGATCAATTCACGGGCTTTGGCTTCAGGCGTCATGATGGTGTCAGGTTTGTAACGCTGGTGATGTTTGCCGCCCGGATAAGGGGTAGGACGGCTGGCGTTACAAGTCTAATGCAAGCACCTGACTGCAGGTTTGGCGCTGTTGGGCGAGTGGTGGTCGCCAAAGCTCTGGTTGTTGCGGAAATGAAACATTTTGGGCTGCAATCTGCCCGAAGCTCACCTATATCTCGTGTCCGCTTTTTGACGACTACACCTCAGCCAGGCGCTGCACGGTGTCCGGGTATTTCTCGACCAGACGAATCAGCAGTGCCGCCTGGGTGTTTGGTTTGGCACGCCCCTGCTCCCAGTTTTCCAAGGTGCGCGGATTGGTACGCAGATAGCTGGCAAATACCGGGCGAGACAGTTGCAGGCGCTCTCGCAGTGACACAAGTTCGTCTGCGCTGATGGTGATGGCGGGTCGCGATTCCACCCTGTGCGAGTGCAAGGTCATCTTGCCTTCACGCGAGGCGGCCAGTGCATCAAACCCTTCTTTCAATTCGGCAAAAAGATTGTGTTTGCTCATCGTCGGCTTTCCTGCTCTCGTTTCAGCGCATGATGCCTGAACGATAGAATCAAGGGCCTCTCTTTTTCTCTCCCGGAGCCAGCCCATGTCTGCATCCCTGCAATCACCGGATCTGTGTCGTGTTCGTGCGATCACGGCCTTTGCCACGCTGAATGCCGACACTGCAAGCTGGCCCGAAACGCTCGAAGCTGCCAAGCGCCAGTGCGACCGGCTGGCTGCCGCCCTGCAGGCGCAGGGTTATGCGGTGCAGTCGGTGCGCATCGTGGCAAATCCCTTTGGCGACTATCTCGACACCAGCAGTCCCGATGCAGCGGCAGCCGGGCTTGAGCAGATCCGGCTCATTTTGCAGCGCCTGAACCAGAACGGGTTGCGCATCCGCTTTGCCATCGGCGAGGCACGCACGCCCGAAGAAATTGCCCTGCTGCCGCGCCTCATCCGCGACTATGGCGATCTGTCCAATGCCTGCGTCAACGTCGGGCGCGATGAAAACGGTTTTCTCGATGACGCGCTGATCGGCCACAGCACTGACGCGGTGCAGGAAATCGCCCGCATCACGCCACGCGGCGAGGGCAATTTCAATTTCACCGTCAATTTCAACTGCGCACCGCTCATTCCCTATTTTCCGGCGGGCTACCACCGGGGAGAAAAAGGCAATGCGCTGGTGGTGGGGCTCGAAACTCCTGACTTGCTCGCCGAGGCACTCCGCGCTGCGCAGCTTGCGCCCCAGCCGCATCCGCAGGCGTATCAGCGAGCCTTCACGGCCATGCGCCAGGCCCTGCAGTTTCATGTCGATGCCGTGCAGCGCTGCGTGCGCGGTACCCCGCTGGACGACGGCTGGCACTACGCCGGCATGGACACGTCGGCTGCACCGTCAAAGAACTGCACCTCGATGGTCGAACTCTATCGCCTGCTGGGCGTGCCTTTCTTCGGCGCGTCCGGCACGGTCGAGGCATCGGCACTGCTCACCCGTGTCTTCAAGTCGCTGGATGATGTGCAGGCCGTGGGCTTCTCGGGGCTGATGCTGGCCGTGACCGAAGATGAGGGTCTGGCGGCTGCAACCCGTGCGGGAGAATTCGACATCCGCGCGCTGCTCACCTACAGCAGTGTCTGCGGCATCGGGCTCGACACGGTGCCCATTCCCGGTGACACGGCTCCCGACAGGATTGCCGCCCTCATGCGTGACACCGGTACGATGGCCTTTCGCCTGAACAAGCCGCTCACCGTGCGCCTGTTCCCGGTGCCCGGACTGGCCGCGGGTGACATCACCCGCTTCGAGAGCGACGACCTCTGCAACTGCGCGGTGCTGGTGGTTCTGTAAGCGGCAGGGGCTGACTCGCCGGAGGGCCGCCCGGGGCTTGCACGGCATGCAGCGGGCCACGCTCGCGGGCGGGGGCCTTGCCAGCGGTTGCAGCAGCCGCCGTGGCCGCCCCCGGACGAACACCCGTCTGGTCGGGGGGGCTGAATGCCTGCCGGTTCGGATGCTGAATCCGGTTTTGGGGTGGGGTTGTGGTTTACCATGCGCGTTGGTTCGCTTTGCGCAGGGTAACGGTTCACGCAGATGGGCCGGGACATGTCGACGGCTCTTATGGCTCGGGTCTCCGCCAGCCGGGCGTCGGGTTCTCCCTGCATGTTCAACTTCTCCTGGAAGGCGCCA
>JAUNHU010000230.1 GCA_030523825.1 Lautropia sp.
GTGGCGATGGAAGTGCTCGACGGCTTCGGCCAGATCAACCGCTACGAGTTCTCGCTGCTGGATACCACCCGGGCCGTGCCGGCGGAGCAGTTCCGGTTCACCCCGCCCAAGGGCGTGGATGTGCTGGAGTGATGGCGGGCTTTCCCTGCGTGCTACGAATTGCGCTTGAGCCGGTGAGCGCCCACCAGAAACACCGCCACGCCGGCCCACACCCATACATAGCCGATGAAGCGCTGCAGATCGAAGCGCTCGCCAAACAGTGTGAGACCCAGCAGCAGTTGCAGCGTGGGTGAGCCATACTGCAGCATGCCCAGCAGCGACAGCGGGATGCGCCGGGCCGCGCCGGCAAAGAACAGCAGCGGAATCGCCGTGGCTGCGCCCGAGCACAGCACCACGGCCAGTTGCAGGCCGGGCAGGGACCACAGCAGCAGTTCATCCTGCACGTGGCAATACAGCAGATAGGCCACAGCCAGCGGTACCAGCACCAGGCTCTCGATGGCCAGCGCCGGCAGTGCCTCCATCGGTGCGTGCTTGCGCACTGCTGCATACAGGCTGAAACTTGCCGCCAGCGACAGCGCCACCCAGGGCACATGGCCGGCTGGCACGGCCAGCCAGAGAATGCCGCACAGCGCCAGCAGTACCGCCAGCCATTGCAGCCCGTTCAGCCGCTCCCCGAAAAAGAAGCGGCCCAGCACGATGTTCGCCAGCGGGCTGATGAAATAGCCCAGACTGGCCTCCAGCACGCGACCATTCAGGATGGCCCACAGGTAGATGAGCCAGTTGGCACCGATCAGCAGGGCCGAGATGCTCAGCGTTGCCAGCAGGCGAGGGCGCCGGAATACATGCAGCAGCCGCTGGCCCTGTCCGAGGCACAGGGCCAGCGCCAGCGAAAACAGCATCGACCAGAGCACCCGCTGCGCGAGGATCTGGTCGGCGCCGATGGCCGCCTCACGCAGCGGATACCAGTAAAGCGGAAACAGGCCCCAGAGGCCGTAACAGCCCACCGCATACCAGATGCCACGCCGGTACTCATCCCGTTCCGTTGCCATGTGCTGCCGCGCTCCCATTCAGACAGGGGATTGTGGCATGGCGGCCCATTCGCGGCCGGAATTTTTCGTGTCACTCAGAAGCCGGCCCCAGGGCATTCATGCCAGATACAACCCTTGCCTGAACGCCGCATGTGGTCAGACCGTCCCGGCGCACGCAGCCCCATGCTCGGGTCGCAGCGGCCGACCACGGTTCCCGCCGTGGCGCTTCCCACTCAGGGAGGCGCCTTCTCCTTCTGCGGTATAGTCCCGGGATGATCGGGAGCGAGGACGATGGCCGACCTGTTTGATGATTCGCCGGCGGATGACGAGAAGGACGAAGGCGCCTCCGTAAGGGCTGGTGGCAAGGAAGGTGGCGCAAGCCGGTCTTCCGGCGTGCCGCTGGCCGAGCTGATGCGCCCGAAGACGCTGGACGAGGTCGTCGGGCAGCAGCACCTGCTGGGGCCGGACCGGCCGTTGCGCCTGGCGTTCGAGTCGGGACAACCGCATTCGATGATTCTCTGGGGGCCACCGGGCGTGGGCAAGACCACGCTGGCCCGCCTGACCGCCACGGCCTTCGGGCATGAGTTCATTGCCCTGTCGGCGGTGTTTTCCGGCGTGAAGGACATCCGCGCCGCGATGGATCAGGCCGAGCGCAATCTGGCCGCCGGCAAGCACACCATCCTGTTCATCGACGAGATCCACCGTTTCAACAAGTCGCAGCAGGATGCACTGCTGCCCTATGCCGAATCGGGCCTCATCACCCTCATCGGTGCCACCACCGAAAATCCGTCCTTCGAGGTCAATTCGGCGCTGCTGTCGCGGGCGCAGGTCTACGTGCTCAAGTCGCTGTCCGAAGACGACCTGAAGCAGCTGCTGGCCTCGGCACGCCAGCGCTTCGTGCCCGGCCTGCAGTTCGACGACACCGCCATCGACACGCTGATCGGCTATGCCGATGGCGACGCCCGCCGCAGCCTGAACCTGCTGGAGCAATGCGTGACGGCGGCCCGGGCCGCGCACGTCGACGCGGTGGATCGCGCATTCATCGAGCAGTCGCTGTCGCTCAACACCCGTCGCTTCGACAAGGGGGGTGACAACTTCTATGACCAGATCTCGGCGCTGCACAAGTCGGTGCGTGGCTCGCACCCCGATGCGGCGCTCTACTGGCTCACCCGCATGCTCGATGGTGGGGCCGATCCGCGCTATCTCGCCCGGCGCATCGTGCGCATGGCCTGGGAAGACATCGGCCTGGCCGATCCGCGTGCCATGCAGATCGCCAACGATGCCGCCGCCACCTATGAGCGGCTGGGCTCGCCGGAGGGCGAGCTGGCGCTGGGGCAGGCCGTCATCTATCTGGCAATGGCGGCCAAGAGCAATGCCGGCTACAACGCCTACAACCAGGCGATGGCCTTTGTGCGCAAGGACAAGTCGCGCGAGGTGCCGGTACACCTGCGCAACGCGCCCACAAAATTGATGAAGGAACTGGGGCACGGCCGCGCCTATCGCTATGCGCATGACGAGCCCAATGCCTACGCAGCCGG
>JAUNHU010000231.1 GCA_030523825.1 Lautropia sp.
GGCACCACGAACAGCATGATCACCGCCACCACGATGAAGGCCACCACCATCACGGCCGTCGGGTAGAAGAGGGCGGATTTGATCTTGCTGATGATCGCCTGCATCTTCTCCTTGTAGAGCGCGAGGCGATCGAGCAGGTCATCGAGAATACCGGCCTGTTCACCGGCACCCACCAGGTTGCAGAACAGGTTGTCGAAATGCAGCGGATACTTGCGGAACGCCTGCGACAGGGCCGTACCCGTTTCCACGTCGGCCTTGATGTCGGTGAACAGCTTGGCCACGGCCTTGTTGTCGGTACCCTTGGCCACAATTTCGAAGGATTGCAGCAGTGGCACGCCGGCCTTCATCATGGTTGCCAGCTGGCGGGTGAACAGCGTGATGTCCTTGTCCTGGATCTTGCCGCCGATGGCCTTGTAGCGCTGCTTCTTGATCTTCGTGACGGTGATGCCCTGACGGCGCAGCGCGTTGATCACGCTGGTCTGGCCGGTGGCGCGGGTTTCGCCACGCAACTGCTTGCCGTTGCGGTCACGCCCTTCCCAGGAGAAGGTGAATTCCTTGACTTTGTTCTGCGCCTGCGCCCGCTGGGCGGCAGGGTTCATTGCCTTGGCAACCATGTCAGATGCACTCCCGCATTGTCGGTGATGGTCTCGTGGGATGCTGCGGCACGCAGCAGTCGGTGGTGAAGGGATTTGCGTGCGCGTGCCGAACGGGATGCCGTGTCATCGCTGCGCGCGGAGGGCAGAGATGGCGACGGAAGCCACTGGTTTTCCAGAACGGACAACGCGATGAACTGAAGGGGAAAGGCTGTCATTCGTTGGTTACGCCGAGAACTTCTTCGATGGTGGTCAGACCCTGCTTCACTTTCTGCAGGCCCGAGGTACGGAGGTCGTTCACGCCTTCCTTCCTGGCCTGCGCGGCGATTTCCATCGCATTGCCCGAGGAAAGGATGATCTTCTGGATTTCTTCGGTGACAGGCATCACCTGATAGATGCCCACCCGGCCCTTGTAGCCCGAGCCGCTGCAACGCTCGCAGCCCACGGCCTTGTAGGGGCGCCAGTTGCCGTCCAGATCGTCTTCGGTGAAGCCGGCAGCCAGCAGGGCGTCATCGTCCAGATCCACCGGCACCTTGCAGGTGCACAGCCGGCGGGCCAGACGCTGTGCGGTGATCAGGATGACCGAGGACGCGATGTTGAAGGGCGCCACGCCCATGTTCATCAGACGGGTCAGCGTGGTCGGCGCATCGTTGGTGTGCAGCGTCGACATCACCATGTGACCGGTCTGAGCGGCCTTGATGGCGATGTCTGCGGTATCCAGGTCACGGATCTCACCCACCATGATGATGTCCGGATCCTGACGCAGGAAGGATTTCAGTGCGGCAGCAAAGGTCAGGCCCGCCTTGTCGTTCACGTTCACCTGATTGATGCCGGGCAGGTTGATTTCAGCCGGATCTTCGGCGGTGGCGATGTTCACGCCGGGCTTGTTCAGGATGTTCAGGCAGGTATAGAGCGACACGGTCTTGCCCGAACCGGTGGGGCCCGTTACCAGCACCATGCCGTAGGGGCGGGCGATGGCGTTCAGCAGGGCTTCCTTCTGGTCGGGATCATAGCCCAGCGCGTCGATGCCCAGCTTGGCAGACGACGGGTCCAGAATACGCATCACGATCTTTTCGCCAAAGAGCGTGGGCAGGGTGGAAACCCGGAAGTCGATGGCCTTGTTGTTCGAGATGACGAGCTTCATCCGGCCATCCTGCGGCACCCGCTTCTCGGAGATGTCCAGACGGGAAATGACCTTGATGCGTGAGGCGAGCTTGTCCTTGATGGCCAGCGGCGGCTGGGTGATTTCACGCAGTTCGCCGTCAACCCGGAAGCGGATGCGATAGAACTTCTCGTAGGGCTCGAAGTGGATGTCCGACGCGCCGCCGTTGATGGCGTCCATCAGCACCTTCTGCAGGAACTTGACGATGGGGGCGTCGTCGACATCGGAGTCGCTGCCGATGTCCACGGCGTCATCGGGAATCTCCTCCTCGACTTCACCGATCAGGTCCTTCAGCTTGTCAGCCGTGCTCTGGTCGATGTTCTGGATCAGCTTCACCAGCTTGGTGTGCTCGACCAGAATGGGGTCGATGATGGTCTGGTGCTGGAAGCGGATGCGCTCCAGCGCCTGATGATCGGTCGGATCGGAGATGAGCACCGACAGGCGGTTTGCCCGCTTGATGAGCGGTACCACCCGGGTTTCGGCCATCAGCTTGCGGTCGATCAGCGTTTCCTTGGCGGCCTCGATCAGGCTGAAATCCAGTGCCTGCAAATCCAGCAGCGGAATGCCGAAGGTTTCGGAGAAGAACTGCGCCATCTTCGCCGGGTTCAGCGCCTTGCTGTTGATCATCAGCTCGTCGAGCAGGTGACCGCCCTCGGTGGCCTGCGCCTTGGTGTAAGACTCGCGGGCCTGTTCGGCCGTGAGCAGCTTGTGCTGGATGAGCACCCGGGCCACGCCGGGCAACAAGGGAGCTTCGGCCTTGTCGGCGCGCTCGGGCTTTGTCTGCGGCAT
>JAUNHU010000055.1 GCA_030523825.1 Lautropia sp.
TTGCCCTGCTCATCGGACACCATCCAGGTGCCGTTCTGCAGGTAGAGGCGTACACCCGGAATGCCCAGTTCCTCGCGGTCCTTCACCGAGTTGCCGTTGCAATCCACATAGACCTGGCCGGCCACGCAGGCTTCCTCAGAGAAGACGCCATCCGTCACCTTCACCTTCCAGCGGGCCTCGTTCGAGCACTGCGCGCGTGCGGTGCGCGCCGCATTGGTCGGGCACTCGACATGGGCACGGTTGATGCCATCGCCTTCCTGTGAACCCACACCCAGACGAACGCGGTAGGTGATCGTGACCATGCTTTCCGGGCTGGCACTGCCAGAAACATTCTTCTCGCCCGGAATGTCGGCAAGCTGGATCTGCAGAACACGGTTGCCCACCACCTTCACGCGGGATGCGGGCACCACCGATACTGCCGTGTCCGAACCTTTCTGCATCCGCACCGAGCCTGGCTCCAGACGGAAGCCTGCCGGCAGACGGTCGATCACCATTGGCGCACGGGCGATGCCCTTGTCGCGGTTGCGGATCACCAGCCGGTAGGTGAGCAGGTCGCCCACTTCGGCGGAGCGCGTGCTGCTGCGCTTCTCGATGGTGATGCGCGACGATGTGGCGATCTTCGGCACGGCAGGGCAGGCCGCATGGGCGTCGCTTTGCGGCAGACGCTCTTTCTGGCCAGCACCCGTCGGGTCGGAGAGATCGTTGCGCGCATCCAGCACGGCACGGTTGTACAGACCCGTGCCCGGGCCAGTACAGGCGCCCTGGGTGTCGTCGAAATCTTCGCGCACCCGTACACGGAAGCTGACGCGGTAGGTGTGCGTGGCACCGAAGTCGATGTCATGCTCGCGTGCCAGTGCCCAGCCGTCGGAGCCCTGGCCGCGTTCCAGCACGGCCTTCAGCACGTCGGTTTCCGTACCTTTCTCGTCGACGAGAGTCACGCGCTGCAATTCCACGTCCTCCATGGCGCGGCTGTCGAAATCCGGCATGTCGAACAGGTCGTACTTGCCACGGTCGGAGTCGCCGTCGTGCGTCACGCTGATCAGATAGTCGATGTCGAAGTCCGTCACCGAACCATCCACCTGACGCGGATAGCCTTCCACCACCGTCTTGCTCAGCTGCACGCGGGTGTCCTTGCGCACCAGAACCACGTCGCAGGAAATGATCTGGCCATCGAGCGTGAAGGGGGAGGGGATCTCCTTGCCATCACCGTCGCGGCACAGCAGTTTCGGGGTTTCATA
This sequence comes from Lautropia sp., assembly GCA_030523825.1. Lineage (GTDB taxonomy): Bacteria > Pseudomonadota > Gammaproteobacteria > Burkholderiales > Burkholderiaceae_E > Lautropia. Next base: position 1,239 of record JAUNHU010000055.1, read on the forward strand.
ACCCTTCACCGAGCCCACGCTGAACTCGTACTGGTCGCCCTGCACGAGTTCGATCTCGTCTTCGGCCTTGTCACCCACCTTCGACAGGTCGATGCGCGTTTCGGGCCTGCCTGCACGGCCGAAATAGATGGCCGGTGTCGGCATCGGCGGCCGCACATGGCTGCCCGTGTTGCCACCCGTGCTGTTGCCCGATGCACCGGACGACGTGCCCGTGCCTCCGCCTGTGGCCGACGACGTGTTGCTGCCACCCGAACCATTGCTGGTGCTGGTGTTGCTCACGTCCGTCACGTTGCGGTAGCTGAAGCTGGCTGCCTTGTTGGTGTTCAGCACCGAACAGGTGGCCTGGTCACCGGGGGAGAGCGCAATGATGTTGTTGGTGGTCGTCGTCCTGTTGCCCGCCGTGGTCTGTCCGGCCTGCTGCACCGAGCATTCCCAGGCTGCGGCATTGAAGTCGCGTGCCTGCCGTTGCGTGAGGTTTTCGCTCAGCAGGTATTGCCCGGCCTTCACGGGTTTTGCCGTCACATCGGCATCACCCATCACGCCGCTGATGCGGTCATCGGCAGCCGTGCCGGGCTGGCCCGCATCGTTCAGGCGCGTGGCCTCCAGCGTGAAGTCTTCCCGGTTGGCACGAGCGCCACCGCGGCCGCTCAGATCCAGCTCCTTCTGCAGCGTCAGTCGTGCACGCTGGTCGTCATACACCACCTGGCAGTCCGCCACATCACCCCAATTCAGCGTCAGTACATTCAATTGCTGACCGGAAAGGGTGGCAGGGGTGCCATTGACCACACACGCCCAGTTGCCGGTTTCATAGCCTGCCACGTGATCGTGATGCAGCTCAAACACGCCGGCAGGCATCTCGCGTTGCGTGATGCCACCGGCCGTGGCGGGCGTGCCGGCAATGTTCATCTGCTCGCCCGTCAGCGTGCTGCTGCTGTCGGCGCTCAGGTTCACATCATCCAGCGTGGCCGTGCCGCCATCGTCATTGTTCACCGTGCGGCGCAGCGTCAGCTTGGGGCGCTGCGGAATGTCGGTAAAGTCGTAGCCCGTGCCGTCCACCGAGGCACCCAGGGCAATCTGCGTGATTTCACGCGTGCCCACCGTACCGGCTGGCGTGCCCGTGTAAATCTTGCCATCGAGGTGTCCGGCCAGCGGCTGGTCCACGCGGCTGATCGCATATGTGCCCTGATACAGGCCGTCGAATGCCGGCATGGCTGTACCCGAACAGTCTGCCGATGCGAACACGGTATCGGTTGCCCCTTCGCGGAAGGCATAGTTGCCGTCAGCGCTGGTACGCATCGACAGCTCGATCTTCTCGCCTTTCACGTTGGTGCCACGCAGCACCACGCACTGGCCGCCCACGCCCACATCACCGGTGTCGATCTGGCCATCCTGATCCAGGTCGGTATAGATGCGACCACTCAGGCTGCCGATCTGCAGCACGTCGGTGAAGTTGTAGTCGATGGCCTCCATGTTGTTGGCAATGCGGATGCCGGTGATCTGGCGTGTGCCCACGGTGCCGCCCACCGGGCCGGCATGGATCTTGCCTTCCTGCTGGCCGGCCGGCACGTTGCTCACACGGCTCACCGCATACTCGCCACTGAACAGCCCGCCAAAGGAGGGCAGGGCAGTGCCGCTGCAATCGGCCGATTCAAATACCGTGTCGGTTGCACCTTCCTTGAAGCCATAGTGGCCCTGTGCGTCGGTGCGCATCGACAGCGTCACCTGCTGACCCATCCGGTTGGTGCCGGTCAGGCTCACGCACTGGTCGGCCACGCCCGTGTCGCCCGCTTCAAAATTGCCGTCCTGATTGCGGTCGGTAAAGATGCGGCCGCTCAGGCTGCTCATCAGCGGAAAATCGGTGAAGTTGTAGTCGATGGCCTGGGTGTTGGCTGCCAGCACGATCTGCGTGATCTGGGCCGTGCCCACCGTGCCCTGCAGCGAGCCGGCGTAGAGCCTGCCGCCGCGGTGGCCGGCCGGAACCGGGTCCACACGGCTCACGGCATAGGTGCCGCCAAACAGACCGCCAAACTGCGGCAGGGCAGTGCCCGTGCAGTTGGCCGACTCGAACACCGTGCCGGGCGCTCCTGCCACAAAGGCATAGTGGCCATCGGTATCGGTACGCATCGACAGCGTCACCGCCTGATTGCGCACGTTGGTGCCCTGGATGCTCACGCACTGGCCCGCCACACCGGCGTCACCCACCTCGAACAGGTTGTTCTGGTTGGCATCGGTAAAGATGCGGCCAGCCAGGCTGCTCAGTGCCGGCGTGTCGGTAAAGTGGTAGCCCGTGGCATGCGTGTTGGCCGCCAGCGCAATCTGCGTGATCTGGCGGTTGCCCACCGTGCCCTGCGCCGAACCGGCATGAATCACACCATCGAGATGTTCGACCGGAGTCGCGTCCACACGGTTTACCGCGTAGGTGCCCTGCAGCAGCCCACCAAAGCGTGCCTGGGCATTGCCCGTGCAGTTTGCCGATGCAAACACCGTATCGGCGGCACCTTCACGGAAGGAATAATTGCCACCGGCATCGGTGCGCATCGAGAACGCCACCTGCTGGCCCCGCACATCGGTGCCGGTGATGCTTACGCATTGCCCGGCCACACCGTTGTCACCATTCTCAGCCGTGTTGTTCTGGTTCACGTCCAGGAAAATGCGGCCGCTCAGGCTGCTCATCGCCGGTGTGTCGGTGAAGTGATAGCCCGTGGCATGGGTGTTGGCCGCCAGCGTGATCTGGCTGATTTCGCGCGTACCCACGGTGCCCTGTGCCGAACCTGCGCGAATGGCACCGTCCAGCTGGCCTGCTGGCGGAGCATCCACACGGTTCACCGCATAGGTGCCCTGAAGCAGCCCGCCAAAAGAGGGCAGGGCATTGCCGGTGCAGTCTGCCGATTCAAACACCGTGTTGGCAGCGCCTTCCCGGAAGGCATAGTTGCCCTGGGCATCGGTGCGCATCGAGAGCACTACCTGTTGACCCTGCACATTGGTGCCGCCAATGCTCACGCACTGGTCTGCCACGCCGTTGTCACCGTTTTCCAGCGTGTTGTTCTGGTTCACGTCCAGGAAGATGCGGCCGCTCAGGCTGCTCGCAGCCGGAACATCACTGAAGTTGTAGTTGATGGCCCGCACGTTCACGCCCAGTGCAACTTGCGTGATCTGGCGCGCACCAGCAGTACCACCAGCGCTGCCGGGCAGGGATGATCCGTCCTTCAGACCAGCAGGCGTTGCGTCCACACGGTTCACCGCGTAGGTGCCGTCCTGCAGGCCGCCGAATTGCGGCAGGGCGGTGCCGGAGCAGTTGGCGGAGTTGAACACGACGCCGGCTGCACCATCCCTGAAGGAATAGTTTCCGTCGTTGTCCGTCCGCATCGACACGTTGATGGCCTGACCGTTGGCATTGGTGCCGACCAGGCTCACGCACTGATTTGCCGTGCCGGCCTCGCCCGGATCGCGCCGGCCGTTCTGGTTGGCGTCGACGAAAACGTGTCCACTCAGGCTGCTGACATTGTCCGGAATCCGCACGTTCAGGTTGGCTGCCGACTGGAGATAGCCCAATGCAAGGTTGGGGACGTTGGAGCCAAAGCCGGCGGAGTTGGCAAACATGTCACCGGCCTGGGCAATCACCGGGTCGGTGGTCAGTTTCAGTTCCACTGCATATTGGGTGCCTGATGGAATGGTGCTGAAGCTGGGCACGATACGGATTGCAGTGGACTCTCCCACATTGGCCGGACAGCCGGCTGTGCCAAATTCGGTTTCCCGACACCAGCGCGTGCTGCCATCCGGAATCCGGTTGGAACTGTTGGAGGGGTCGTTGTGGATATCCGTCGGAGCCTTGTTGGTGTAGTAGATGCTCGCATTGGGATCTGCTGCCGGCAAGGTGACAGAAGTCAGCCGGTAGGCTCCGGGCTGAAAGCGGGAGGCCGGAGAACGTCCGTTGAAACCTCGCGCAGCGTCGGCCTGACCATCACCGTTGAATGGCAGGATGTCGATGATCTCCGGAATTTCCGGTGCGACCAGGGATTTGCCGAGTGGCAGGAATTCAACCGTATAGTCAAAGTCATCACCGGGCTGGATCGTTGGTGTCGTGGTGATTTTTTCCACGAAGAATCCTGTGGATGATTCGACATCGATAGCTGCCTGAGAGCCCTTGGGGCAATTGGCATCATAGGTCTTGTTCGCCGTGTTGAAGACGCAATCGGGTTCCTGGTCATGAGAACCGCCACTGATCAATGCCTGGTTGATCAGTCGTGCGCCGTGGGGAACCGAACGGCTGACTCTTGCCTTGAACTCGATGACAGGAAGGAGCGCCTCCGGTCGGGAAGTGATGCCTTCGTATGGCTGTCGGTTCGGGAATGCCCATTTCAGTGTGGTGAACCCGGTGTCCGGTGTGTCGCGTTTCACCACGGGGTTTGTGAGGACACCGCCTACTGTGGCCGAATCATGTACGTAACGCATTCCAGGCGGCAGAACGTCGCTGATTGTGACCGTGCTGGCCTGCGGAGGAAATACTGTGGAGAAGCGCCCTTCCAGCCGGTAGGTAATGTCACTGTTCGTCTTGACGGGCGTGGTGCTTGTGTTTGCGGGATGTGTCACCGTTTTCTTGACCCGCGTCACGTTCTGGCTGTCTACCACTTGCAGATGGTCAAAGGCTGTTCCCCTGCCGGTGCTGAGCTGGGGGGCATCCTTGGTATAAAGCATCGTGCGATTGCGAATGACGCTGCCTTTTTCGATGGGTTTGCCGGCGAGTCGTGGCCCGTTTCCATCAAAAGCGACAATGTCCGCAGCCCAGGTGTCACGCAGCTTCAGTCCGCGCACATGGAATGTCACGCGCTCGCCGGGGCCAAGCTCATCGACCATTCCGCGTACATACACCAGTCCGCCATCTGCCTCGGCGGCCTGCGGTGTGGCATGCCAGCGGATGCCGGGGTCCGCGCATGAGGCCTGGGTATAGGCCGAACTGCCAGTCGCTGCGCGAGCATAGGCGTCCGCGGCACTGTCTGTCGAGGCAAAGTACGGCGATTTTCCTGCACCGTGGCTTCCATACGAGAAACGTATGGTCAAGGCTGCCGTTCTGGCTGCGCCCGTAGGTGCAGTCTGCAGCGTTTCAATCCCCCCGCGGTTGGCGGGCAGGAGCAGACCGTCACTGCCCTTGGGCAGATCGAATGCCGTGCGATCGAGCACGTCGCACAGCATCAGGTCGGGAAAGGCCAGGGCACCGTCGTTGGCTGCGACCAGCTGGGCTGCTACCTGCTGGCCAGGTGCCATCTCATTGACGGCGGCGCCGCCAAGTTTCTGATCCGCTGCGGTGCGGCTACGGGCGGGCACGGAAGGGCGGTTGTCGGCCAGAAAGGTCTTCGAGACGGACCCACTGAAATTATAGGTTCGCGGGTACTTCAGGATGTTGTTCGAAGCAAGGGCGTCATTTGCCTCCCTGCCGCTGATCGAGGTGGCACGGAACGAAGCCAGCTGCACTTCGTGATTGATCGCCCTGCCGGACTCATAGTGCTTCTTGTCCGTCCACAGAACCAGGGCCTTGCTGGCTACCCAGTAGTTTCCGGCGGCAAGTGCTTCGGTGCCCGAGAGAGTGGGCGGAGTGTTCAGCTGGGTATCGACACCTTCCAGTTCCAGACGCACGTTTGATGATCCGGAAGAAATCACCTTGCATTCGCCACCATTGGCAACCGTGTTGTTCTGGTTGGCTGGAGTGCTCGGATTGGGACCATTGTCTGCCGGGCGCCAGCGGGTGCTGAGCGGAGCGTTGATGAGCGAGCCGATGTTGCCAACGACTGCAGTCAGGCCACTGACGCTCCCGCAACCGTCTGCGAAGCCGCCTGTACGATCAGGAAGCCAGTTCAGAACTTGTGTTCCGGACGGCATCTTGCTGATGTTCAGGTCGATCTCAAGATTCCGGTCGGGACGAAGCTGCTCAACGCCTTTCACGCCGTTACCGCTTGGATTGCGGGCAACGACATCCACGTAGATGCGATGGTAATAGCCGTCCTCACCGTTGGGGCCGCTGCCTCCTTTAAATGCGGCATCCGTGGTGTTGATGCTCTGGAGCATCACGTCATAGAAGGGGGCTGCGCTGACGGTGAGCGGGGCAGGGGGCGCCGCCGGCTGCGCGACAGGGGTGGCAGCCGAGCTGACCGTCAGCGCAGGTGCCGTAATCTGTTGTCCGTTCCTGGCGGCACCCTGCACCGTACCGGTGAATTTCATTTCCAGTGTCTGTTGCTGGGTGATGTCAGGCAGAAGACAGGTCACTGTCAGACCGCCGTCTTCGACGCGTGACCCTGGCGCACAATCCGGCGGAGGATATTTCCAAATTGCGATTGTCTCGCCATTGGCCGCGCTGGGCAGTCTCAGGCGGATCTGCGTGTTGCGATCGCTGGAATCTCGTCTGATGCCGATCTGATATTGGAAATCATCGTGTGTCCGGACGATGCCATTGTTGGGGCCGCTGTCCAGGCCTGGGCCGACCCCTCCCGCGTCAAATCCCGGTGTGCCGTCGGAACTCACTTCATAGGTTGTGATGTTGAGGGCAGCATGTGCCGACAATGACAACAGTGACAGTGCAGCAAGCAGGGCTGCCCGCATCGGTGCCTGTCTGAGGAGCGACGTGCGGGAAGGATTCGACGCAATGGAGCGGACCAGGGAATGGCGGTTCATGACGGCGACGGCTGGTTGGTGGCAGGAGGGTTTATGAGTGTTTTCCCCTGCATTCAAGCCAGTGCCTATTCTGGCTGAGCCGGGGACTTGCCTTCTTTCATCTTAAGTGGATGCCTGCTTTCCGGGGAAAAAGCTGCTGGCAGCCGCGATTGGCGGGCAGCCACGACAGATGAGAGGAAAAAATGCGGCAAAAATGCAAAAAGCCGCCGCTCATGTCAAATGAGCGGCGGCTTTCCACGGGTGAATGGCGTTTTTCAGTGTCGCGTCATGTTGCCCTGCATTTGCACCCGGTCGGTACCCTGCTGGTGAGGAAGCGCGTTGCTTTCACGCTTGCTCTCGAATGACAGGACAGGCAGGCTGCCTTCGGTCTGCACGCTGTGGTTTGCTCCTTGCCGTTTGCGGGCCTTCACCTGCTCAATGACCGTGTTGCTGCACGAGCCCTCGATGAAGTCGGCACGATGCAGCATGCCTTTTTTCGCATCAATGAACAGGCTGTGAGCATCGCCGACGTTCTGTGCACTGCTGGTCACGAGGCGCGAGCGGCGGGGCAGGGTATGTTCATCCACCTTCAGCACATGAGTTCTCGGCCGCAGTCCGCAGTGGCTATATTTGCCCTCCTCATCGGAAACCATCCATGTGCCGTTCTGCAGGTACATGCGCACTCCGGGAATGCCGAGTTCCTCGTGGTCCTTGATGGAGTTGCCGTTGCAGTCCACAAACACCTGTCCAGCCACGCAGGCTTCCTCGGTGAAAATGCCGGCGCGCACCTCGATTTTCCAGCGGGACTCGTTCGAGCATTGCGTCAGTGCACGACGGTTCAGCGTCGGGCACATCATGTGGGCACGGTTGATGCCGTCACCTTCCTGCGATCCCACACCCAGTCGCACGCGATAGGTGATGAGAGCTTCGCCGCTGTCGGCACCGCCTGCATTGGGACTGCTGATGCGATCCAGCTTGATGCGCAGTTCGCGGTTGCCCACGACTTCCACGCGGGTTGCGCTGGCATTCTGCACCCGTACCGAGGCACGCTCCAGCCGGAAGCCTGCCGGCAGCCTGTCCACCAGTACCGGATTGCGCGCAGGACCGTTGCCGTTGTTCCGCACCCGCACGCGGTAGGTGATGAAATCGCCCACTTCGGCCGAGCGCATGTTGCTGGTTTTTTCGATGGACAGCGTGGAAGATTCCAGTGGCTCGGGGGTGTCGGCACATGCCTGTGCCAGATGATTAAGATTGGCCGAGGGCGAAATCTGGGCATCATCCAGGTCGTTGCGGGGCGTCATCTGCACATGGTTCAGAAGCCCATGCCCCAACGCTCCGTTGCGGCACTGGTCATTTGCGGTGTTGCTGCCGAAAGGAACCCGTATCCGGTAGCTCAGCCGATAGTCATGTGTTTCTCCCATGTTCAGCGCGCGAGCGGAAGCCAGCGTCCACGTGCCATTGGTCGGCGTCATCGGGGGCAGGGCGGCGCCGTTCAGGGTGGCACTCACACTCAGCACCTCCACATCGGGATCGAATGCCGGGGTGTCGCTCAGGTCATAATGCCCGTCGGCACCGTCACCATGCTCCACCGTCACCTGATAGCCGATCAGATACTCATTGCCTGTGCCTGGAATCAGCGCCGGCTGGCTTTCGACGACCTTCGTCACGCTGGCCGTCGTCGGAATGCGCTTGTAGGTGACGGCACAGCTGATGATCTGCGAATCCAGTTCCAGCTCCAGCGGAATGCTCTGCAGGTTGCCCGCATCCGTGCATCTGAGATCTGTCGTATGCCCAGGCTTGGGTTTCGCACTGAATTTGTATTTCTCACCCGGAACCAGTTCGTTCGATGCACTTTCGTGCAGCTTCAGCGGAATCCTTTCTCCCGAGCTGACTCGCTCCACATAGATTTCGTCATTCCGGGCAGTAGCGACTGAGGTGTCGCCATTGGTTTCCACGCGCGTCAGCGAAACCATCAGCGGCGCATCGGTGTTGTTGATGGTGCAGATCACGTGCGCACCATTGTCCAGCATAACGATGTCCGGATTGTCGGCATCCATGTCGGCCGCAGTGGTGGTGCCGTCCGTCTGTTGCCGCTCGCACACCCAGGGTGAAGCCGGCTTGAAGCCCGGCAGATGCGCTTCCGCAAGCCGGTAGCTGCCAGCCGCGATTTCCCGGTTCGTCACGTCAGGTGTTCCGGTCTTTCCTTCGACCTTCGCGTCCTTCTCTCCAGACACGGTGGCGCTCAGCGTGAAGTCGGTTTCCGTCGCCTGACCGTCGCGGCCGTGCTGGAAGACCAGTTTCTTCTGCAGTGTCAGCCGTGCTGGCTGATCATTGAAGTGGACGCGGCAGATTGCCTTGTCGTTCCAGGTCAGCGTCAGCTTGTCACCGGGCACATCGGCTGCACCATTCACGCTGCACTGCCATGTGCCGGCGGCATAGCCGGGCAGGGGCGTTGCGATGAGCACATGCACGCCCGGCTGCACCGAAATGCCCGATACTTCAGTGGAACCGTGCGTGCCCGTGATGACATCATTGCGGGTTTCATGGGTGGCGCTCAGCGTGAAGTCGGCTGCGGTCTTTTTTCCGCCCCAGGTGTTTTCCACACGGCTTGCCAGTGTCAGCTGTGGTGGAACCGGCGTGCTGGTGAAATGATTGTCGGCAGATACAAACCCACCTGTCACCTTGATCTCGCGGATTTCCTGCCCTTCGACTGTGCCGCTGTTGGAAGCGGCCCAGACGGCTGCGGGTGTGATGCCGGCTTCCGGTGCCTGCCGCGACAGGGTGTAGGTTCCCGGTGGCACACCACCAAAGTTCTTCAGGGGCGTGCCGCTGCAGCTGTCACCGCGATAGATGGCGTCCTGCCTGCCTTCGACGAAATGGAAGTGGCCGCGGTTTGCGTCGCTGTCATCGGTGAGCGTCGACACGGTGACCGCATGACCGCGCAATGCAGTGCCATGCAGGATCACGCACTGCCGGCCCTGTGCCCAGTCCTCCGGATCCTGCACGTTGTTCTGGTTGATGTCCACAAATACCCGGCCCGAGATCTCACCCATCGGTGAATGGATCTTCACGTGCAGATCGCTCGGAGACTCGACGAAGTGCAGCGTGCTGCCCGGGGCAACGGGCCGCAGCCCCGCACGGTTGGCCAGGATGTTTCCGGGGCGAGCCACCAGCGGGTCGGTGCCGATTTTCATCGTCACGTCATAGGCCACCCCGGGGGGCAGGGAAATGCCGCTGGGGCTGACACGCACAGCCGTGGTCTGTGCCAGTGTGGCGGGGCAGCCTGCACTGCCAAGCTCGGCCTGAAGACACCAGCGCGTGCTGCCACCGGGAATCTGGTTGCTTGCATGCCTCGGGTCGTTGTGGATCTGGCTGGGGTCAAGGCTGGTGTAATAGATGCGCGCATTCGGATCGGCTGCGGGTGGTGTCACTCCCAGCAGCTGCCACGCACCTGCATCGAATGCCGAGGCTGGTGAGCGTCCGTTCTGTGCCTTCGATCTGTCCACATTGCCATCGCCATTGAAGGGCAGGATGTCGATGATGTCCGGCATGTCGACGGCCGGGATCGGCTGGCCGAGCGACAGGAAGGTCACCGTGAAGTCAACGGTTTCTCCGGGTTCGATGGAGTCCTTTGATGCCTGCTTTTCCATGCGGAACGCACCGGGCGACTGCAGCACCACCTTCGTTGAAGCAGATTTTGTGCAGGTGTTGCCGAAGCCGCTGTTGTAGCTGCAGTCGGGCTCCACATCATGACGCTGGGTTTTGCCGTCTGCACCAGTGTCGTCGCCACTGATGTGTGTTTCATTGGTCACGGTGGTGCCGTCGCTCAGGTCGAAGGCCAGACGTGCCTTGAAACGGATAGGCGACAGTTTCGCCGCATCGGCCGAAATCTGTCCGAGATGGGGCGTATGGTTGTCGAATACCCAGGTCAGCCGGGTGTATCCGGGCTGCGGCAGATTGGTTTCTACCGTGGGTTCGTTGCCCACCCCTCCCACGGTCGATGAGCCCGGCTGATAACGCAGTGAGGGGGGCAGCACGTTCACGACAGTTACCTTGCCGGGAGATGGTGGCATGGTGGTGGCCTGGCGGGGTTGCAGCTCGTAGGTCAGCAGGGCTCCGGCGGGTACCGGAATGTTGTTGACGCCGATGTTGGGTTCCAGGATCGTCTGGCTGACCCGCGACACCACCTGTCGTGAGATCACCCGGAGGTGGTCGCGATTGGGCCTGGCGTCGCGTATGCCTCTCAGGATCGTGTCCGGCCCGGTACCCGCTGCATTGCCCGTGTACGCCACGATGTCGGCGCGATTGCGGATGATCGTGCCATCGGGAATGGTTGCGCCCGCCCGGCGTACGGCATCTTCCGGTGAGTTCGGATTTTCCACCACGATGGTGTTTGCCCAGGTCTTGCGCAGGATCAGGCCATTGACTCGGGCGGCAATCGACTCGCCCGCGGGCACGGTAGCCTGTTTCACCCGGACGTAGACGAGACCGCCATTGGCTTCGGCTTCCTCTCGTGAGCTGAACCAGCGGATGTTCGTGTTGCTGTCATCGCAGGTTGCCCGGGAGTACGCCGAATTTCCGGCTACCGATTGCATGGCCAGCGTGTTGCCTTCGTATTCAGAGGGCGCTGTATCGGTCGAGGCAAAATAGGGCGAGCCGTTGGCATGGGCGCCATATTCCACGACACTACCCGTCAGATTGGTTTCGATACTGACCGAGAAATTTTCCCTGATGTCGAAAGCAGTCCGGTCGATGACTTCACATGCCATCACGTCATGCAGCGTGAAAAGGCCGCTGTTGCGAACACCGACGCGCCCGGTCACGGTCTGCCCCGGCACCATCTGGTTCACGACGTTGCCGCTCAGGACGGTGCTGTCACGTTCGGTACGATACGGCGCGAGCAGTGAGTAGTCCGGGTGGTAGCTTTTGGACGACACACCTGCATACGAGCGTGTGATCTGATAGTTGGCTTCGTTGTTGTTCGGGTTGCTGTCGCTGTTCAGCGGCTGGCCGCTGATCGACTCTCCCGAAACCTGGCGAAATGCCAGCGGATTGGAAACTGTCTTGTTCTCAGGGTAATCGGAAATGTTTGTCCAGAGGATCACGCCCTTGTTTGCCACCCAGTATTCTCCCGGAGGAATCCTGAATGTCGTGGGGGTGATGTCGGTCGGCACGTGCGTCAGGGTGGTGTCCACACCTTGCAGTGCGATACGCATGGTGTTGCGATCGCTGAACAGCGTGTTGCAGTCTCCGCCGTTGGCCACATCCAGTGCACGGCGGCTGTTCATCGGCCCCTTGTCCTGCACCTGGCCAAAGGTGGCGATCCGACTGCCCGAAAGGTTGTGCGGCGCATTGGCCCAGGCGTTTGCGGAATCGAAGTGGATGCTTCCGCAGCCATCGGCATAGCTGCCCATGTTGCTGGCCGGGGGGCGCCAGTTGTCTACCTTCACCGAGCCGGGAAAACGGCTCAGGTCGAGGTCGATGGTCACCGGCACATTCGGATTCAGTTGTTCGACACCCTTCTTGCCGTGGGGCAGGGCTGCCGTGCCATGCGGGTTGCGGGCAATCAGTCCCACGGCATAGCGCAGGAAAAAGCCATCTTCCCCGTTGGGGCCGCTGGCATCGGAGAGGGCCCAGGAACCCTGCCGGATGATCGTGACGGCCACGTCATAGAAGGGAGCGGCGCTCACTTTCAGGTCGGCTGGCACACGCTGTGCGCCGACTGCGGGGCTGCTTGCCGAGCCAACCTCGATTGTCGGTGTGGGCAGCGTCATGCCGTTGTGGGCGTTACCCAGTACCTCGCCCCGGAAATACACCATGCTGGTGGCGTTGGCCGCCATGTCGGGCAGCACGCAGGTCAGGGTCTGTCCGTCTGGCGACAGTGTCGACGCGCCCTGCACACAGTTTGCCGGCACGAATGACCATCGCCGCACGGTGCCGTGTGCTGTTGGCGGCATGGTCAGCCTGATGTAGGGCCGTTTTTCCAGCGAGTTGGTGCTCAGCGTCACCTGATACTCGAAGATGTCGTTCGTGCGGACGATGTCGTTGTTGGGCCCGCTGTCCAGACCCGGCCCGTCGATCCCGTCGAAGCCGGCTGTGCCATCGGTATGCGTGGCATAGGTGACTCGGGTGATTGCTGCATGGGCACTCGGGATGCTCAGCCATGCCGAGGCAAGCATCGCACTCAGCAGAGTACGGCGCAGCAGTCGCCCGGTCAGCGTGGGGCGGCGGGGCTGTCCGGAGGGCAGATCGTGCAACATGGCGTCCATTGGCATCATCATCCAAACTGCTCAATTTCCTGAAGTGGATCTCATGTCCACGAGGCTTTGCGGTGCGGGGCAGGGTGGAACGCATGAAAGTGTCCGGGTCGCTTTCGGCGCATTGCCTGTGGCGTCATCTCGTGCGTTTTCCCGATTCGCGGGGTGGGCGCTGTGCCAGCTGCTGTTTCAGCGCGCACAGGCGCAATCCGGCCCTTGGCTTATTGTTGGTATGGCCGGAAGGTTTGGCGAGTTTCATTCGCCGAAAGCCAGTGTTGTGCCGCGTAAAAACCGCAGCCACCCGATCAAAGGGTTGTGAGGGGAGACGGGTGTTTGCTGAACTGAGCCTGCAGATGCAGGCGTTCCTGCAGAAGAAGGGGCCCTGCGTAACGAACGGGATGCGCCGTCGGCGGAGGAGGGGTTATTGCAGCGGGGAGGGGGGAGGCAGGTCGTCGTCTGCTTCGATGGGCTTGCCGGGCACCACATAGGCTTCGCTGGCCCAGGCGCCGAGGTCGATCATCCGGCAGCGCTCTGAACAGAAGGGGCGCCAGCGGTTGGCCGGCGAAAACTCGGCGGGCCGCTTGCAGGTCGGACAGTCTACCGTGCGCACCCGGGGGGCGGGCATTTCATCGTGATTGCTCATGGACGTGCTTCCTTCTCTTGCATGGCGCATGCCGCTGGCCGTGGGGAAGTGGCATGCGCGGATGAAAGTCAGCGTGCATGGTACACGCTGACGCAGAGCACGCAGGCCAGCCTCAGAGATTGCAGAGGCTCAGCTGGAAGTCCACCGTGCCCTCGAAGGGACGTGTCTTGAATTCCTTGTCCAGACGGCCGAAGCGGATCCAGAGCATGTACTTGTTGGCCGAGAATTCCGGAATGGCGCCCAGGCTTTCGTCGAGATGGATCTCGGCCAGCTGGTAGGTCTTGCCGCTCAGCTGCTGCTGGTAGCTGCCATTTTGCGACGAGACCCGGGTACGCTGACCTGATTCGCGCAACAGCCTCAGCACGATGGCAAGACATTCGCGGATCGGGCCGAAGGGACGTGCCCATTCGATGATGTTTTCGCGGCGTTCTTCCGGCGAGCGGTGCTGCCACGCATAGTAGAAGGGCAGATCCACCTGGAAGCTGCACCCCGAGATGACGCTGCGGCTGCGGATGTTCATCAGCCAGTCGTTGTCGCGCAGATGGTGGCCTGCCTTGCTGCTGCGTTGTAGCTGTGCGGCGGCCTCCTCGATTTCCGACAGGATCGACGACAGGGCGTCCACGGCCACGTCGGGGTCGTCCCTGAAGGCCGCCAGTGTCTGGCGCTGTCTTTCCAGTTCGGCGGCGAGGTCGCTGCGTACCTCGGCGCGTGACGACAGTTCCATGATCTCGAACAGCGTGCCCAGTGCTGCATGGTGCGACAGCGCATCGTTGCGGGCCACGAGCCGCTCGAAACGGCGATAGAGCTCGTCCAGCCGCAGCATGGTACGGACGCGCTCATTGAACGGATGCAGATAGATGATCATGGCTTGTCTTGAGCAGGCGTGGTCTGGCCACGTTGTCCCGGTTGGTGTAAAGCCAATGATAACCCTGTCGAACTGTCTTACGGTGTCTTGAGAGTGACAGCCATGCGGCCTTGGTGGCCGTGTGTCGGGAGAGGGCCATGTGGCTCGCTTCCTGATGCGTGGGGGAAGGCACTTCCCGCAGTGGGGAAATGTCAGCAACCCCGGGCGTATGAGGCCCCTGTGATCAGGGGCTGGGCTGGTGCCTGGCAGGCGGAATCCCGCCTGTGCCAGTCATTTTCCGGCGGTCTGGAGGTATTGCCGGTGCAGTGCTGCCACTTGCGCGGCGGTGTCTTCCACGCTGCCGCTGTTGTCCACTACATCGCTGGCAGCTGCCAGCCGCTGCTGGCGGGTGGCCTGTGTGGCCATGATTGCGCGTACCTGGGCCGCTTCCAGTCCCGAGCGCTTCATCACGCGCTGCACCTGCAGGTCTTCGGGGCAGTCCACCACCAGCACACGGTGAACCCGTTGCTGCCAGTGGCCGGACTCCACCAGCAGGGGGACGGCAATCAGCACATAGGGCGGGGGAACGGGTTGTTCAGCCATCTGTCGCAGGGAGTCCTGCACCTGCTGCCGCACCATCGGGTGCAGGATGCCCTGCAGCTGCTGGCGTTTCTCGGGCTGGGCAAAAACCAGCGCTCGCATCGCCGAGCGATCCATGCTGCCATCCGCTGCAATCATCGCATCACCGAACTGTGCGCGGATCGTTTCGATGGCCGCACCATCCGGGGCGGTGAGTGCGTGGGCCAGCTGGTCGGTGTCGATCAGTGCGGCGCCAAGCGCCACGAATTGCCCGGCAACGAGACTCTTGCCACTGCCGATGCCGCCAGTGAGGCCGATGCGCAGCAGTCTGCCATCTGCGGCATCCGTGGTCTGCCTGGCGGTAGGGGCCGGGATGGTGTTGTCTGATGGGCAAGATGGATGCGTGGGCATGGTGTGGAAGTGCGGGGAGCAGGGTGTGCCGTCGTGACGAGTGTACTGCGGTGACGGCGCTTCCCGGCAGTCGTGAAATGAGAAGGGACGCATATTGTCCGCGTCGCCGTGATGCCCGTGCCAACGGCACGCCGCGCTATCATCCTTAACCAGATTCCCTGATCTGGGCCGAACGCCTGAATCGTTTGCCGTGCCAGTCAGACAGCAAAGACCGGAGACACCCCGCATCATGTTCGATCTCGATGACGCCTTCTATCGCCCGCTGTGGATACGGGTGTTGCTGGTTGCCGTTGCCCTGGGGTGGGGCGTTTTCGAGTTCCTGTCGGGATCACCCTTCTTTGCCATCATTTTTGGTGGCATCGGACTTTATGCGGGATGGCGCTTCTTCGTCACCTTCAGCCCGCCGCAGGAAGGCGGCTGATGCGCCGCTCCTGATACTGTCTTCTTGCCGGCTTCAGGCGCCCAGCAGCCGCAGGGCCTCGTCGCGGAAGAACAGGATGACCAGTCCGCCGCCGGCCAGATACGGGCCGAAGGGAATGGGCTGCTCACGGCCGTGTCCCTTGAACAGGATGAGGCTGATGCCCACCAGGGCGCCGATCACCGACGACATCAGGATCACGGCGGGCAGGGTCATCCAGCCAAACCAGGCGCCGATGGCGGCCAGCAGCTTGAAGTCGCCATAGCCCATGCCCTCCTTGCCCGTGACCAGCTTGAACACCCAGTAGATGCTCCACAGCGAGAGATAGCCGGCCATTGCGCCGATGACGGCTTCGCGCAGGGGTACGAAGCCATCCTGCGTCAGGTTCAGCAGCAGCCCGCCCCACAGCAGGGGAAGCGTCATGCTGTCAGGGAGCAGCTGGGTGTCGTAGTCGATCAGTGTCAGCGAGATCAGCACCCAGCAGAAGACTGCTGCTGCAAGGCCCGTGATGCCGACGCCGAACTGCCAGGCACAGGCCAGCGTCAGGGCGCCGGTAATCAGCTCGACGGCGGGGTAGCGGCAGGAAATGGGCGTCTTGCAGCCGCTGCACTTGCCCCGCAGGAACAGCCACGACAGCACCGGAATGTTTTCCAACGCGGTGATTTCATGGCCGCAGGACGGGCAGCGCGAGCGCGGCACCATCAGGTTGAAGGGGGGCCTTTCGGTCGTGTCTGCAGCCTGCTGGTCTTGTCCCGCCCGGGCGGCGCTGGTGTTGCCGGCGGGGGAAACCGTCCCGGAGACGGGGGAGGGCTGCCCATTTGCTGCCGCGGCTGCGCTTTCTGCCTGCGCTGCTGCACGCTCCGCCTGCATTTCTTCCAGTTCGGCTTCCCATTGCGCCTGCATCATCAGTGGCAGGCGATGAATCACGACGTTGAGAAAGCTGCCGATCAGCAGTCCCAGAATGGCGGCAAGAATCAGCGAGAGTTCGGGTGTTACCCAGTATTGTGTGTCGATACCCATGTGTCGTCACCAGAAAAGGACAGCGGGCAAGGGCGGTGTGCCCGTTGCCCGCTGCGTGTCATGCTTCTGTCCGGATCTTCCGGCAATGCCGATGAATCTTCAGGAAAACCCGGCTGAACCCTGCGGCAATCCGGACGATCCGGATTGCCTGCCGGTGCGGGTCGTCAGACCACCTGGCCGAGCTTGAAGATGGGCAGATACATCGCCACCACCAGGCCGCCGATCAGCGTGCCCAGGATGACCATGATCAGCGGCTCCATCAGCGAGGAGAGGCTTTCGACGGCATCATCCACTTCACGCTCGAACACGTCTGCCGATTTGCCCAGCATGGCATCCAGAGAACCCGATTCTTCACCAATCGAGGCCATTTGCAGAACCATGTTGGGGAAGACGTTGGCATTCTGCATCGCCACGGTCAGCGTCGTGCCGGTAGCCACTTCCTGCTGGATCTTCTTGGTGGCCTGCAGGTAGACGTGGTTGCCGGCAGCGCCGCCCACCGAATCCAGCGCTTCGACCAGCGGCACGCCGGCGGCAAACATCGTGGACAGCGTGCGCAGCCAGCGGGCGATGGTGGCCTTGCGGATGACCGGACCGAAGATCGGCAGTTTCAGGAACAGCTTGTCCATGAAGATCTGCATCTTGGGCGAGCGTCGCCACGCCTGCATGAAAATGTAGATGCCCAGACCGATGCCACCGAAGATGACGTACCAGTTGTTCACGAAATAGTCGGACAGCGCCATCACGAACAGGGTGGGAGCGGGCAGGTCGGCACCGAAGCTCTCGAACACGCTCTTGAAGGCCGGCACCACGAACAGCATGATCACCGCCACCACGATGAAGGCCACCACCATCACGG
>JAUNHU010000056.1:0-16747 GCA_030523825.1 Lautropia sp.
ATACCTCCCCCGGCATCTACGGTCGCGCCTTCATCGAGGGCCGCCTCACCGAAGAACAGCTCGTCAACTTCCGTCAGGAAGTCGATGGCAAGGGCCTGTCCTCCTACCCGCATCCCAAGCTGATGCCGGATTTCTGGCAGTTCCCCACCGTGTCGATGGGCCTTGGCCCCCTCATGGCCATCTATCAGGCACGCTTCCTCAAGTACCTGCACGCCCGGGGTCTGGCCGATACCGCCAACCGCAAGGTCTGGGCCTTCCTCGGTGATGGGGAGATGGACGAGCCGGAATCGCGTGGTGCCCTTGGCATGGCCGCCCGCGAGAAGCTCGACAACCTGATCTTCGTCGTCAACTGCAACCTGCAGCGTCTCGACGGTCCGGTGCGGGGCAACGGCAAGATCATCCAGGAACTCGAAGGCGACTTCCGCGGCTCCGGCTGGAACGTCATCAAGCTGATCTGGGGCTCGGGCTGGGATCAGCTGCTGGCCCACGACACCGACGGCATCCTGCGCAAGGTGATGATGGACACCGTCGACGGTGAGTACCAGACCTACAAGGCCAACGACGGCGCCTTCGTTCGCCAGCACTTCTTCGGCAAGCATCCCAAGCTGCTGGAGATGGTGGCCAACATGACCGACGACGAGATCTGGAAGCTGCAGCGTGGCGGCCACGATGCGCACAAGGTCTACGCGGCCTACCATGCCGCTGTCAACGAGGCCAAGGGCCGTCCCACCGTCATCCTCGCCAAGACCGTCAAGGGCTTCGGCATGGGGGCCGTGGGCGAGGGCAAGAACCCCACCCACCAGCTCAAGAAGCTCGATGTCGACGCCGTGCGTGGCATGCGTGACCGCTTCAACATCCCCATTCCGGATGACAAGCTGGCCGAGGTGCCGTTCTACATGCCGCCGGCCGACGCCCCCGAAGTGAAGTACATGCACGAGCGCCGCAAGGCGCTGGGCGGCTACCTGCCCACCCGTCGCGTCAATGCCGACGAAACGCTCACCGTGCCGCCGCTCTCCACCTTCCAGCCGGTGCTCGATGCCACCGCCGAAGGCCGCGAAATCTCCACCACCCAGGCTTTCGTGCGTCTGCTCACGCTGCTGCTGCGTGACAAGACCATCGGCCCGCGTGTCGTGCCGATCGTGCCCGACGAAGCCCGTACCTTCGGCATGGAAGGCATGTTCCGCCAGCTGGGCATCTATGCGCCCGAAGGCCAGAAGTACGTCCCGGTCGACAAGGATCAGGTCATGTACTACCGTGAGGACGCCAAGGGCCAGGTGCTGCAGGAAGGCATCAACGAGGCCGGCGCCTTCGCCTCCTGGATCGCCGCAGCCACCTCGTACTCGACGAACAACTGCGTGATGATGCCCTTCTACATCTACTACTCGATGTTCGGCTTCCAGCGTGTCGGCGACCTGGCCTGGGCCGCCGGCGACATGCAGGCGCGCGGCTTCCTGCTGGGCGGCACCTCCGGCCGCACCACCCTCAATGGCGAGGGCCTGCAGCATGAGGACGGTCACAGCCACATCCAGTCGCTCACCATCCCCAACTGCATCTCCTACGATCCCACCTTTGCGCACGAGCTGGCCGTCATCATCCAGAACGGTCTGGTGCGCATGATCGAGAAGCAGGAGAACGTCTACTACTACCTGACCGTGATGAACGAGAACTACGCGCATCCCGGTCTGAAGCAGGGCGACGAGGAAGGCATCCTGCGCGGCATGTACCTGCTGGAAGAAGGCAAGGCCAAGGCTGGCGCACCGCACGTCCAGCTGCTGGGTTCGGGTGTCATCCTGCGCGAGGTGATGGAAGCGGCGAAGCTGCTCGAAGCCGACTGGGGCGTCACCTCCGACATCTGGAGTGCCACCAGCTTCACCGAGCTGCGCCGTGACGGCATGGCTGCCGAGCGCTGGAACCTGCTGCACCCCGAGGACGAGGCCCGCGTGCCCTATGTCACCAGCCTGCTGTCGAAGCGCCCGGCCGGCCCGGTCATCGCCTCCACCGACTACATGAAGCTCTTTGCCGACCAGATCCGCCCCTATGTGCCGGCCGACCGCAAGTACGTCGTGCTCGGTACCGATGGCTACGGTCGTTCCGACTTCCGTTACAAGCTGCGCGAGCATTTCGAGGTCAACCGCCACTTCGTCGTGGTGGCTGCGCTGAAGGCGCTGGCCGACGAGGGCAAGCTGCCGAAGGCCAAGGTGGCAGAAGCCATCAAGCGCTATGGCATCAACCCCGAGAAGATCGATCCGGCCTTTGCCTGATCCGATCCGGGAGGAGGGCGCCGCCAGCCGGGCCTGATCACCGCCTGCCCCCGTCCCGACCCTGTCGGGGCAGGGGCCGGCAGTCACCCGCCCAGCCTGTTCCTCCCGCAGCCCGTCGGCCTGGCCGGCCGGGCTGCTGCCACGAGATGCACACCGCAAGAACCCCATGACCGGAGATTCAAGCAGCCATGAGTCAGATTGATATCGTTGTTCCCGACATCGGCGATTTTTCCGAAGTCGAAGTCATTGAAGTGCTCGTCAAGGTTGGCGATGAAATCGCTGCCGAACAGAGCCTCGTCACCGTCGAGTCCGACAAGGCGTCGATGGAGATTCCCGCCTCTGCCGCAGGCCGCATCACCGAACTCACCGTGAAGCTCGGCGACAAGGTGTCGAAGGGCTCGGTGCTGGGCAAGATGGAAGCCGGAGCCGGCGGTGGTGCCGCGCCCGCGGCTGCCGCACCGGCCGTAGCCGACAAGCCCGCGGAAAAACCGGCAGCGCCCGCCCAGGCTCCTGCGGCACCCGCTGCTGCGCCGGCAGCCAGCGCACCTGCCCAGCCTGCTGCCGCGCCTGCTCAGGCCGCAGCGCAGGCTTCCTTCCCCCGTCCCGCCATCGCGCCGGCCCAGCTGGGTCAGGGCACCATCGAGGCGCTGCCGCATGCTTCCCCCGCCGTGCGCCTGCTGGCCCGCGAGCTGGGTGTCGATCTCACCCGCGTCAAGGGCTCCGGCCAGAAGGAGCGCATCACTGCTGAAGACGTGAAGGCATTCGTCAAGGGCGTGATGTCGGGCGCAGCAGCCGGTGCACCGGCTGCCGCTGCCAAGGGTGGTGCCGATGGTGCCGCGCTGGGTCTCATCCCCTGGCCGAAGGTCGACTTCGAGAAGTTCGGCCCGGTCGAGAAGAAGCCGCTGTCGCGCATCAAGAAGATTTCCGGTGCCAACCTGCACCGCAACTGGGTGATGATTCCGCACGTCACCAACCACGACGATGCCGACATCACCGATCTGGAAGCCTTCCGCGTCCAGCTCAACGCAGAGAACGCCAAGGCAGGCATCAAGGTGACGATGCTGGCCTTCCTGGTGAAGGCGTGCGTGGCCGCGCTCAAGAAGTTCCCCGAGTTCAACGCCTCGCTGGAAGGCGAGAACATCGTCTACAAGAACTACTACCACATCGGCTTTGCGGCCGACACGCCCAACGGGCTGGTGGTGCCGGTCATCCGTGACTGCGACAAGAAGGGTGTCTTCCAGATCGCTTCCGAAATGGGCGAACTGGCCAAGAAGGCCCGTGATGGCAAGCTGAAGCCGGACGAAATGTCGGGCGGCTGCTTCTCCATCTCCAGCCTGGGCGGCATCGGTGGCACCTATTTCACCCCGATCATCAACGCGCCCGAAGTCGCCATCCTCGGCGTCTGCCGCTCGGCCAAGCGCCCGGTCTGGAACGAGCAGACCGGCCAGTTCGAGCCGCGCCTCATTCTGCCGTTGTCGCTGTCCTGGGATCACCGCGTCATCGACGGTGCCGCTGCAGCCCGCTTCAACACCTATCTGGCGCAGCTGCTCGGCGATTTCCGTCGCATCCTGCTGTAAATCACCGTCAACGTTGAGGAAAACATGGCAACAAGCATTCTGAAAGTTCCCGACATCGGTGATTTCAAGGAAGTCGAGGTCATCGAAGTGCTGGTCAAGCCGGGCGACGAGGTCGCTGTCGAGCAGAGCCTGATCACCGTCGAATCCGACAAGGCGTCGATGGAGATCCCGGCCACCGCAGCCGGCCGCATCGTCGAGCTGAAGGTGAAGCTTGGTGACAAGGTCTCGGAAGGTACCGAGCTGGCCGTCATCGAGGCTGCAGGCGAGGGCGCAGCTGCCCCGGCCCCTGCACAGGCGGCACCTGCTCCGGCTGCTGCAGCGCCTGCTCCGGCGCAGCCCGCTCAGGCACCGGCAACCGCCGCGCCTGCAACAGGCGCTGCGCGTCCCGGCCCGGTGCCTGCGCCCGCCACCACCAAGACCGCCGATGTCGAATGCGACATGCTGGTCATCGGCGGCGGCCCCGGCGGCTATTCCGCTGCCTTCCGCGCGGCCGATCTCGGCATGAAGGTGGTTCTCGTCGAGCGCTACGCCACGCTGGGTGGCGTCTGCCTCAATGTGGGCTGCATCCCGTCCAAGGCGCTGCTGCACTCGATGGCGGTTGTCGAGGAGGTCAAGGCGCTCGAACACCACGGCATCCGTTTCGGCAAGCCCGAAATCGACGTGGACGCGCTGCGTGGCTTCAAGGACAAGGTCATCTCGAAGATGACCGGCGGTCTGGCCGGCATGGCCAAGGCCCGCAAGGTCAGCATCGTCCGGGGTTACGCCAAATTCATCGACCCCAACCACGTCGAAGTCGACCTCACCGAAGGCACCGGCCAGGACACCACCGGCAAGCAGCAGGTGGTGCGCTTCAGGCAGGCCATCATCGCCGCTGGCAGCGAGCCCGTGAAGCTGCCTTTCCTGCCGCAGGATGACCGTATCGTCGATTCCACCGGCGCGCTGGCCCTCAAGTTCGTGCCCAAGCGCATGCTGGTCATCGGTGGTGGCATCATCGGGCTGGAGATGGGCACCGTTTATGCCTCGCTGGGCGCACAGGTCGATGTCGTCGAGATGCTCGATGGCGTGATGGCTGGCGCCGACCGCGACATGGTCAAGGTCTGGCAGAAATTCAACGAGAAGCGCTTCGGCAAGTTCATGGTCAAGACGAAGACCACCGCCGCCGAAGCCACGCCCGAAGGCATCAAGGTCAGCTTCGAGGGTGAAAACGCCCCCGCCGAACCGCAGGTCTACGACCTCGTGCTGTCGGCCGTGGGCCGCACGCCCAATGGCAAGAAGCTCGATGCCGAGAAGGCCGGCGTGGCCGTGGGCGAGCGCGGCTTCATCGAGGTCGACAGCCAGATGCGCACCAACGTGCCGCACATCTTCGCCATTGGTGACATCGTCGGCCAGCCGATGCTGGCCCACAAGGCCGTGCACGAGGCCCACGTCGCAGCCGAGGCGGCTGCCGGCCACAAGCGTCATTTCGATGCGCGTGTCATCCCCGGCGTGGCCTACACCGACCCCGAAGTGGCCTGGGTGGGCATCACCGAAGACGAAGCCAAGGCCAAGGGCGTCACCCTCGGCAAGGCCGTCTTCCCATGGGCTGCCTCGGGTCGCGCGGTGGCCAATGGTCGTGAAGAAGGCTTCACCAAGCTGCTGTTCGATCCCAACACGCATCGCGTGGTGGGTGGCGGCATCGTCGGCACCAACGCCGGCGACATGATCGGCGAAGTGGCGCTGGCCATCGAGATGGGGGCCGACGCGGCCGACATCGGCCACACCATCCACCCGCACCCCACGCTGGGCGAGTCCATCGGCATGGCTGCCGAGGTCTTCGAGGGCGTCTGCACCGACCTGCCGCCGCAGCGCAAAAAGTAAGAAGCCCTGCCACTCCCCGCCTGCATGTCGGTAGCGGGGAGGGCGCCGCGGTCAGTGCTCCGGCTCGCCGGCAGGCGAGGCCGGGTAAAGTTCAAGGCATGGTACCTGCGCGCTCACTCTGCGCATCTGTACCGGCAGCGGCTCCAGCCACCAGGCTGCCTTCCACGGCCCGATCATGCTCCGGCATGCTCGGGCCGTGCTGCATTTTGCGGGTTTAACCGGATTGTCGTCAGCGCCGGCTTGCGTCATGCTTCCCGCCGACCCGCAGGTCGGCAAACAAGGTGACCGAAATGCGCGCCAGCCCTGGGTTCACAGGCCGAAAGAAGTATCATCGGCAGTACATGAACAGCGCCGGTTCGTCGCTTGCGCATCAGCCATTTCGGAGGGCAGAAAAATGCTTCGAGAGATCTGGAATCTGCTACGGCTCGGCTGGAAGAAGTACAACGATTTCGTCCGTGAGGCCGGACTCGACGAGGGTAATTGTCGGCGCTGTGTCCCCATCATTCGTCACGATCCCCCGCTGGAAACAGACAGCAAGTGGTTGCCGCAAGGGCGTGCGGATCAGAAGCCGCAAGGATGAAAACGGCGTGGGCAGGCATTCGGGCCTGTCCACGCCATTCTCGTTCTGGCGGTCGGTTTGGCAGGTTTTTCTCCAAAAACATCAGGAACTCCCATGCTAGTCTTTCTATTCTGTGTGGCCATGCTGGTCGCCGGATACTTCATCTACGGTGCCCTCGCCGAAAAGATCTTCGGCATCAAGCCGCAGCGGGCAACCCCCGCGCACAAGAGTGCCGACGGCGTCGACTACGTGCCGATGTCGCGTGCCAAGGTCTGGCTGATCCAGCTGCTCAACATCGCCGGTACCGGCCCCATCTTCGGTCCCATCCTCGGTGCCGTCTACGGCCCGGTTGCCATGGTCTGGATCGTCATCGGCTGCATCTTCGCCGGCGCGGTGCATGACTACTACTGCGGCATGATCTCCATCCGCAACAACGGCGCCTCCATCCCGGCGCTGGCTGGCCGCTACATCGGCGCACCGGCCAAGCACTTCATCAACGTCATCGCCCTCGTCCTGCTCATTCTGGTGGGCGTGGTCTTCGTGGTCAGCCCGGCCGGCCTGCTCACCACCATCACCGAACAGGTGCTGGGCCGCAGCGGCGAGATGGTACAGAAGGGTCATGATGCACATGACAACCTCATCCTGATCTGGACGGTCATCATCTTTGCCTACTACATCCTGGCAACGCTGCTGCCCATCGACAAGATCATCGGCCGCTTCTATCCCATCTTCGGCGCGCTGCTCATCTTCATGACGCTGGGCATGCTGTTCGGCCTGTTCTTCGAGGGCATTCCGCTGTTCCAGACCGTCGGTCTCGAAGAAACGCTGTCGTTCTCGCACTTCTTCCAGAACTTCCAGCCCAACGCTGCCGGTGTGCCCATCTGGCCGCTCATCTTCATCACCATCACCTGCGGTGCCATCTCGGGCTTCCATGCCACGCAGACCCCGCTGATGGCGCGCTGCACCGAAAACGAGCGTGAAGGCCGCTTCATCTTCTACGGCGCCATGATCACCGAAGGCGTCATCGCGCTCATCTGGTGCATGGTCGGCCTCAGCTTCTATGACGATGTCCGCGTCCTGCAGGAAGCCATCCGCACCGGCACCCCGTCCAAGGTCGTCTACGATGCGGCCACCAGCATGCTGGGCTTCTTCGGTGGCATCGTTGCCGTGCTGGGCGTGGTGGTTCTGCCCATCACCTCCGGTGATACCGCCTTCCGTGCAGCCCGTCTGCAGATTGCCGAGTTCGTCAAACTCGACCAGCGCAAGGCTGTCAATCGCCTGCTCATCACCATCCCGATGTTCGTGCTGGCCATCGTCATCAGCGAACTTGATTTCAGGAAGCTGTGGCAATACTTCGGCTGGGCCAACCAGACCACCGCCACGCTCATGCTGTGGGTTGCGGCGGCCTATCTGGCACGCCACGACAAGTTCCACTGGATCTGCACCGTGCCCGCCGTCTTCATGACCGCTGTCTGCACCAGCTACCTGTTCTTCGACAAGATCGGTTTCGGCCTGGAATGGAACACCGCCGTCATCATCGGTTGCGCACTCACGCTCGCCATCACGGTTGCCTTCGTCATCGGCATCAAGCCGCTGCCGCAGCCCGTGCTGGCCGAGTCCGACGACTGATCGTCACCAGTCATCCCCGACCCGGTTCGCCTGGGTTCGGGGACATGGACGCCGGGGCGCCTTTTGGTGCCCCGTTTTTTTTGCCATCGTGTCCCGCCGCTCAGTCCTCGGGTTAACATGACCCATCTCCATAAGGAACAGACCACGCTCTAAACAAGGAGCAGATCTTGGGACATGTTTTGAATCGACAGCAGACACTTGATTTGCTGGCGCGAAGCAAGGCCGACCTGCAGAAGCGGTTCGGTGTAAAAACGTTGGGCTTGTTTGGCTCCACGGCGCGAGGAACGGCCACAGAGCGCAGTGACGTGGATGTACTGGTTTCCTTCATCGGTCCAGCGACTTCCGGCCAGTATTTTGGCGTTCAGTTCTATCTGGAAGATCTGCTCGGCCGCCCTGTCGATCTCGTGACCGACAAGGCCCTGAGGCGGGAGCTGCGCCCCTACGTTGAAAAGGAGTTGGTCAATGTCTGAGAAACCTGACAGGGAGTGGCGCTTCTACGTCGACGACATGATCGGATTTGCACAGAGGGTCCAAGCCTACACGGAAGGACTTGATCAGCCAACCTTCGTTGCCAGCGGTCTGAACTACGATGCCACCATTCGCAATCTCGAACTTATTGGAGAGGCTGCAACTCATGTACCGGAAGACGTTCGTCGTCAGTGGCCAGGCATCTCATGGCGAATGATTGTGGCTACCCGGAACCGGCTGATTCATGGATATCTTGGCATTGATGACGATATCCTGTGGAGCATCATCCAGGATGAAATTCCGATGCTCCTGGAACAGTTGGCCGAGATGCGGATGAAAAGCCATTCGGGATGAGCCCGTTCCTGCATTCAGCAATTCATCCGCACTGCCGTATGAAATGTTTGTGTTCCTGTAAAGAGGCGATATCGACGAAACACCTGTTGTGCTCACGTCGTGCATGGGCATTGGCCTCGTTGAAGGGGGCGTCCGCAGAGCGATTCGGGACAACCTGCTACAGCAGGGAAAAAACGGTCAGACGAAGTTTCCTTACAGTCCCTCCGGGCTCGTCAGCAGCCCCTGATCCCGCAGCAGCTTCGCATTGCGCGGTGCATATTCCTGGCTGTAGTAGTTCGAAAATTTTTGCCGGAACGGAAACTTCTCGCGCGCCTCGCCGAAGGCCGTCATCGTCGCCTCGTAATCGGCCAGCGCCGCATCCAGTGTTTCATCCGTCGGATAGCGGTTCTCAGCCACCACCGCATGCTGCGGCAGACGCGGCTTCACCTGCATCTCCACCGCAGGCTTGCCGATGCACAGCCCAAAGAGCGGATAGGTATATTCGGGCAGCCCCAGCCATTCCACCAGCTCCGGGCCGATCAGCCGGATGCCGCCGGTAAAGCAGGTGCCATAGCCGAGGCTTTCGGCGGCAACCACGGCGTTCTGGGCGGCCAGCGCCGCATCCGTCACCAGCGTGATCAGTGTGTCGGGCGTGCCCACCGCGGTAAAACTGCCGCCATACACCTTGCTGCCCAGCATCGCCCGGCGCACATCGGCCACGAACACCCAGTATTCGGCACAGGTGCCGATCTGCGGGTTGTTCGGCTGGGCATCGACGATGCGCGCGCGCAGGGCAGGGTCCGTGACCCGGATGATGGTGTAGTGCTGCCCGTTCATCCACGAAGGCGCCTGGCGGGTGGCATCCAGCAGCAGTTGCACCTCATCGGCCGGTATCTTCACCCCGGCATCAAACTGGCGGTAGGTGCGGTGCTGCAGCTGGGACTGAATGATGGGATTCATGAATGGCGTCCTGCCCCTGAAAATCGGTCAAACGGTAAACCCCGATGTTAAACCCCTGCGTGCATATCCTCCCGCCGGTACTACCGTGCTCCAATCAGCAGGTGGGCTGACCCAGATCATCCTATCCGGGAAAACCATTTGCGCAGAAAACGACAGCAACTGGCCTTGCGCAGGTACAATCAGAGCTTCTCTCCGAGACTGAGCCGCGCGAGACCTCTCTGGTCAGCGGAACAACGGGTGCCCAGCATGGGCCGAGGCCGCAGCCTCTTCAGCCACGGTGAGGCGGTGGTGCGCATCGTGCGGTACCGCAGCGACATGTGTTCCTCCCACGCCTTTCATCCTGCCTGTCCACCTGCTTGCCGGATGAATCGACGCAGGGCGCTCACGCCTGCCGGTATTTCACCTGGAAATCCACTCTGGTGTCCCCATATGGCCCGGAGGGGTTCCTGTGTGCAATCCTGCCGCGCTCACGTGCATGAATCACTTCGTTTCACTCGCCCGTTGGTCGCTGCGGATTCCCGCATGACACGCCACACATTGATTGCAATGCCGGCAGACTGCCCGTCCCCTGCCAGGATCGGTGCCGTCTGGCGGAGTCAGATGCTCTCAGGAGAAAGTCATGTTGAATGAATATCGCCAACACGTCGCCGAACGCGCTGCACTCGGCATCCCGCCGCTGGCGCTGGATGCGAAGCAGACGGCGGCGCTGATCGAACTCATCAAGAACCCGCCGGCCGGTGAGGAGGAGTTCCTGATGGATCTGCTCACCCACCGTGTTCCGCCCGGTGTCGATGATGCCGCCAAGGTCAAGGCCAGCTTCCTGGCGGCCGTTGCACACGGCGACATCGAAGTCGGTCTGATCTGTAAATCCCGCGCCACCGAACTGCTGGGTACGATGGTCGGCGGTTACAACGTTCACCCGCTCATCGAGCTGCTGGACGACCCGGAAGTTGCCGAAGTGGCAGCGAATGCGCTGAAGAAGACCCTGCTGATGTTCGACTTCTTCAACGATGTCGCCGAGAAGGCCAAGGCCGGCAATGCCCACGCCAAGGCCGTGATGCAGAGCTGGGCCGATGCCGAGTGGTTCACCAGCCGTCCCAAGGTGCCCGAGAAGATCACCGTCACGGTCTTCAAGGTGCCCGGCGAAACCAACACCGACGACCTGTCGCCGGCGCCCGATGCCTGGAGCCGTCCCGACATCCCGCTGCACTATCTGGCCATGCTGAAGAACACCCGTCCCGACGCGGCCTTCAAGCCCGAGGAAGACGGCAAGCGCGGCCCCATCCAGTACATCGAGGACCTGAAGAAGAAGGGTCATCTGGTCGCCTACGTGGGTGACGTGGTCGGCACCGGCTCCAGCCGCAAGTCCGCCACCAACAGCGTCATCTGGGCCACCGGCCAGGACATTCCCTTCGTGCCCAACAAGCGCTTCGGCGGTGTCACGCTGGGCGGCAAGATCGCGCCCATCTTCTTCAACACCCAGGAAGACTCCGGCTCGCTGCCCATCGAGGTCGACGTGTCGCAGATGGAGATGGGCGACGTGCTCGACATCTTCCCCTACGAGGGTCGTGTCGAGAAGAACGGCCAGAAGATTGCCGACTTCGAGCTGAAGAGCCAGGTGCTGCTCGACGAAGTGCAGGCCGGTGGCCGCATCAACCTCATCATCGGCCGCTCGCTCACCGCGAAGGCCCGTGAGGCGCTGGGCCTGCCTGCCTCCACCGAGTTCCGCCTGCCCAAGGCGCCGGTCGATTCCGGCAAGGGCTTCACCCTTGCGCAGAAGATGGTTGGCCGTGCCTGTGGTCTGCCCGAAGGGCAGGGCATCCGCCCCGGCACCTACTGCGAGCCGCGCATGACCACCGTCGGCAGCCAGGACACCACCGGCCCGATGACCCGCGACGAGCTGAAGGATCTGGCCTGCCTCGGCTTCTCGGCCGACATGGTGATGCAGTCCTTCTGCCACACTGCTGCCTATCCGAAGCCGGTCGATGTCAAGACCCACCGCGAGCTGCCCACCTTCATCAGCAACCGTGGTGGCGTGGCCCTGCGTCCGGGTGACGGCGTCATCCACAGCTGGCTCAACCGCCTGCTGCTGCCCGACACCGTCGGCACCGGCGGCGACAGCCACACCCGCTTCCCGATCGGCATCAGCTTCCCGGCCGGTTCGGGTCTGGTCGCCTTCGGTGCCGCCACCGGCGTCATGCCGCTCGACATGCCCGAAAGCGTGCTCGTGCGTTTCTCGGGTGAGCTGCAGCCCGGTGTCACCCTGCGCGATCTGGTCCACGCCATTCCGCTCTACGCCATCAAGGCAGGGCTGCTCACCGTGGCCAAGGCCGGCAAGAAGAACATCTTCTCGGGCCGCATCCTCGAAATCGAGGGCCTGCCCAAGCTCAAGGTCGAACAGGCTTTCGAGCTGTCCGATGCCTCGGCCGAGCGCTCCGCTGCCGGCTGCACGATCAAGCTCGACAAGGAGCCGATCATCGAGTATCTCAACTCGAACATCGTGCTCATGAAGAACATGATCGCCGACGGCTACCAGGACGCGAAGACGCTGGCGCGCCGCATCGAGAAGGTGGAGCAGTGGCTGGCCAATCCGCAGCTGCTCGAAGCCGACGCCGATGCCGAATACGCGGCCGTGATCGAGATCGACATGAACGAGATCAAGGAGCCGATCGTCTGCTGCCCGAACGACCCGGACGATGCCAAGTTCCTGTCGGACGTGGCCGGCACCAAGATCGACGAAGCCTTCATCGGTTCGTGCATGACCAACATTGGTCATTTCCGCGCCGCAGCCAAGCTGCTGGGCGGCCAGCGCGACATTCCGGTCAAGCTCTGGGTGGCACCGCCCACCAAGATGGACCAGAACGAGCTGATCAAGGAAGGCCACTACGCCGCCTTCGGCACCGCCGGTGCGCGTACCGAAATGCCGGGCTGCTCGCTGTGCATGGGCAACCAGGCCCAGGTGCGTGAAGGCGCCACGGTCATTTCCACCAGCACCCGCAACTTCCCCAACCGTCTGGGCAAGAACACCAACGTGTTCCTCGGCTCGGCCGAACTGGCAGCCATTGCCTCACGGATCGGTGAATTGCCCACCTCCGAGCAGTACCTGAAGGAAATGGGCATCATCGACGCCGACAAGGACAGCGTCTACCGCTACATGAACTTCGATCAGATTGAGGAGTACGCCGAGGTCGCTGCCGCGCAGAGCTGATGCTCAGGCGCATGTTCCGGTGTCCGGCATTCCGGCCCGGTGCATGCGCCACCCTCATGGCAGGCGCCCGCCGATGGTTTCGGCCGGGCGCCTGTTTGTCATCAGCCGACCATCATAGCCCGCCACCGGAGTTTCCCTGGCGGGTTTTTTAATGCACGCCTGTCGGACGCGCATGCGCTGTGGCCCTGGGCAGCGAAGATGCCGCACTCACTAACTGTTGCCGATGCCTTTGATGGCCGGCTCCAATTCCTGATGCGCGATACCCCGGTTCCTGAAATGAGCCCTGGGAGCAAAACCGCGCATCATAACATCGGGTTCTCCCGGATTGAGCGCGATGGGACGATTTGCCTGCGCTGAGGTGGGGCTGGCCCCTGCAAACGGAAATCCCGTTGACACCTGAACAACGTGCTGAAACCATCCGCCCGAATTTGCAGCTCACATGAACCGCTTGCCGGTTCCGTGCAACTTTCAGGGAGCGTTCAGCATGTTCCGAATCACTTCGTGTCTGTTCATCGCTGTAGCGCTGGCCGGCTGCGGCAGCAATGATGACAGCCCCTCCACGCCAGCGATGGATCTGACCATCCTGCACATCAACGACCATCACTCGAACCTGGCCAGCGCGGATCGCGACCTGAAGCTGAACACCGGCACCACGGATCGCACCGACATCGAGGTCAGTGCAGCCGGATTTGCGCGCGTTGCTCAGGCGATGCAGGAGCTGCAGGCAAAATCAGCCAATGTCATCAAGATTCACGCAGGCGACATGATGACCGGCACGCTCTTTTTCAACCGTGCCGGCGAGGCAGGTGAAGCCGATGCAGCCATGATGAACACCGTCTGCTTCGACAGCATCACGCTGGGAAATCATGAGTTCGACAAGGGCGATGCCACGCTGAAATCGCTCCTCGACCGCTTGAAGGGCGGTGGCTGTGCCCCCAGGATCCTGAGTGCCAACGTGCACTTCGGTGCTGCCTCTGCGCTCCATCCGTCGCGTGCCAGCGGCTACGTGCAGCCATCGGCCATCATCGAGCGCAATGGGCAGAAAATCGGCCTGGTAGGGCTCACGATTGCCGGCAAGACCCGCGAATCCTCCAGCCCCGATCCCGATACCCGTTTCGAGGATGAGTACACCGCTGCCCAGCGGGAGATCGACGCGCTTCGCGCTCAGGGCGTCAACAGGATTATCCTGCAGAGTCATGTCGGTTATGAGCAGGACAAGACACTTATCGGCCGGCTGCGGGGCGTGGATGTGGTGGTGGGCGGTGATTCCCATACGCTCCTCGGCCCCGATGCGATGAAGGCATTCGATATCGGTTCTCCTGCCGGCCCATATCCCACCGTGCTGCGCAATGCCGACGGCGACAGGGTGTGCCTCGTGCATGCCTGGGAATATGCGCGTGTAGTTGGGGAACTGAAGGTTCGATTCGATGACCAGGGTGTCGTGACCGAATGCAGCGGAACCCCTCATGTGCTGATCGGCAACGATTTTCGCAAGAGCGAAGGCGATGCCCTGAACGCCACCGAACTGGCTGCCGTACAGGCAGACGTGTCTGCCAGTGGTTTCCTGCGCATTACCGCAGAGCATGCGGCGGCGGCACAGACCCTGCAACCCTTTGCCAACGCATTGCAGGCTTTCAGCGCCCAGGAGGTGGCCGTGGTTCGGGACGAGATCTGTTCCCGTCGTGTGCCCGGCGGGCCGGGTAGCACCGACTACAGCCGGTCCAGCGAAACCTGCAACCAGCTAGGCGAAGTCAGCCGTCGTGGCGGCGACATTCAGCAGATGGCGGCACAGGCTTATCTTGAGATTGCCCGACGAGAATATGGCGGGGCCGATATCTCGTTGCAGAGTGGTGGTGGCGCACGCATTCCGCTGCGGCCCGGACGGGCCACGGCTGCGGACGTGATCACGGTGCTGCCATTTGCCAACATGCTGTATCGGCTCGACATCACGGGCGCAGAGGTGAAAGGCATGGTCGAGGACGGGTTGCACGCGGTGTTCAGACAGAACGGCAGCACCGGCCCCTATCCCTACACCGGCGGCCTGCGATTCGACGTGGATGCAGGCAAGCCCCGTGGTGAACGGGCCAGCAATCTGGAGGTGCACGATCCCGCCACCGGCCGGTGGGAAGCCCTCTATCCTGCGCGCACCTACAAGCTGGCCGTGCTCAGCTTCAATGCGGAGGGAGGCGATGGTTATGACACGCTGAAGAACGTGCCGGCCTCGCGCGTGATGGATATCGGCGTGCTTGATTCCGACGTGTTTCTGGAATACATCCGCGCACAACCGGTGGACGCCGAAACCGGGCTGCCAACGCTGCGCAAACTGCCCGATGCGCTCTACAGCACGAAATCGTTCAGGGAGCCAGGAGGCCAGCCAGCGCCTTCAGCCACCAACTGAAGATTCTTGCGTCGTCCCGGATGAACCGAGCCCCGGCATGCTCCTTGCGATGGGCCCGCAACGCGTCGCGGGTCTGGTACAGCGTCCATCGTCAGGCCATCAGGGGGCTTTCCTGTCTTTTACTGCGCCTTCCGTGGTTCTCTCATGGGTTTTTCCGGGAAGGGGCCAACGGGGGGTGGGCCGCTTTCATGGCACTGCTGAAGCAGCCACGCCTTTACCTGCAGCACAGCCGCTGAGAGCGTCCGCCGCGTTGGCGTGCAGACGTGGTAGAAGGGCGCGTCCAGCACGGGCTTGGCCACGATCTGCAACCGATTCAGGCGCAGCTCGTCTTCGAGCAGCCCAAGCCCCAGGAGTGCAACACCTTGCCCGGCGATGGCAGCCTGAGTGGCGTGCGCGCCGTCGGAGTAAAGCGTACCTGCGCTCATCGTCGTTGGATCGATACCGGCTGCCACCGCCCATCTCGCCCAGTCGAATGCCTGCTGACCCTTGCGGTGCCACTGCATGTGGATCAGTGGCCAGCGTCCGGGGGCAGACGGCAGGCGTGCCAGCACGGCCGGCGATGCCACCGGTGCAAAGCGTTCCTGAAAGAGTGGGCTCGAATCCACTCCCGCAAATCGCCCATTGCCATATCGAATGGCCAGATCGGCGCGGCCACCGTTCAGATCGGCCGTGTCGTAACTCGCATGCACATGCAGGTCGATATCGGGGCAGCTTTTCTGGAAGTCCGCAAGTCTTGGTACCAGCCATCGGCTGGCAAGTTCCGGCGTCACGGAAATCGTCACGCGTTGCCGTGCCGGCGTGCGGATGCGTGCAATGGCATCCGCAATCAGGTCCAGCCCATTCTGCACCGCCTCGAACAGAATCCTTCCCTCGGTACTCAGTTCCACGGCGCGGGTCCGCCGCACAAAAAGCTTGCAACCCAGGTGTGCTTCCAGTCCGCGAATGCGATGACTGATGGCAGTCGGCGTCACCGAGAGTGCGTCGGCGGCTTCCTTGAAACTGCTTGCACGCGCCGCTGCAGCGAAGGCACGCAGGGCATCCAGCGAGGGAAGGGCGCGGGGCGCGGCTGAAGGACGGGTATTGGGTCGAGCTGTTTTCATGCTGCTTCGGAAGATGCCAGAAAGCAGGAGCATACCCTTTGCATGAATGAGTGGCTTTCATCCATTGACTGAAAACTTGTCGTTTGTCAGCCAGATGCCACCCAATGAGAATCCGGAAACAGCAGTTTCATTCATCTCTCTGCCAGACGCATTCCTGATCCACATCCGGCACTGATTCCAGGCCAATCGGGTTTGGTACCCGTCATCTGCAGTTGTTCAAGTTGCCGATGCTGCTGCTTGATGATGGCGGCGAAAGGACATCCGTCCGTGCGAGGAATGCACCGACCAGACGAACACGAGATTGTCATGACAACCATTCTGCACATTGATGCGAGCGCACGCCCCGGCCTTTCCGGGCAAGGTGCCCACGGCTCACACACTCGCCGGCTCTCTGCCC
>JAUNHU010000056.1:16847-18797 GCA_030523825.1 Lautropia sp.
CCCGGCCTTTCCGGGCAAGGTGCCCACGGCTCACACACTCGCCGGCTCTCTGCCCGGTTCATCCAGCGCTGGCTGCGCCAGCAGCCTGACACCCAAGTCATCTACCGGGATGTGGGGCAGAATCCTCCACCGCCTGTCAGCGCTCAATGGATTCAGGCCGCATTCACGCCGCCCGAACGGCGCGATGCTGCCCTGCAGGAGGTGCTCAAGCTCAGCGACACGCTCGTCGATGAACTGATCGCGGCCGATCTGATCGTGGCCGGTGTACCGATGTACAACTTCGGTCCACCGGCACAGTTCAAGGCGTGGATCGACAACATCGTGCGGGTGGGGCGCACCTTCGGTTTTGACCGCGGCCGGGAAGGCGATCCCTACTGGCCGCTGCTGGTCGGGATGAACAAGCGCATCGTGCTGCTCAGTTCACGCGGCGACTTCGGTTACGACGGTGGCAAGATGCAGGGAAAGAACCATGTCGAAGCCTCGGTGTTCACGGCAATGGAATATCTTGGCATCATGCAGTCGCACGACATTGCCGTCGAATACGACGAGTTTGGCGACGGGCGACTGGCAAGGTCACTGGCGGACGCCGAACGCGCCACCGATCATCTCGTCGACAGGCTGCTGGCAGAAATCACAGGTACTTCGAGGCTTCCCGCAGGCTGAGGGCTGCCATGTCCTGGCGGTGTGTGTCGATGAATGCACGAACCCAGGCGGGGTCGGTCTTGCTGTAATCGCGCAAGGCCCAGCCAATCGCCTTGTTGATGAAGAATTCCTGTCGTCCCAGGTTGTTCACGAGAATCCTGCCGAGCAGCTCGGTGTTCGTGTTTTTCTTGCGCAGCAACTGATGGTCGATGGCAACACGCCTGAGCCAGATGTTTTCATCCGTGCTCCATGCCAGCAGGGTCTGCCCGACCTCGGGATGCCTGAGTGCGATGCCGCCGATGATCCTGTCGAGGTTGTCGATGGTGTCCCACCAGGATTTGCGCGTGACAAGCGTTTTCAGGCGGGGCACGTCGGCAGGCGACAGCAATCCTGCGCGAAGCTGCAGATAATCCAGTGCCACATACTGCATCTCCCGCCAGGGGCTCTGCCAGCATTGGTCGATGAATGACCAGTCGAGGTGCCGCGCATCCGTTTTTCTGAAGCAATCGCGGGCGATTCGTCGTCTTTCGGGCGTGCGGACACCAAGAAATGAAAACTGGTTCTGCATGTAGGCGCGCATGGCGGCAGCATCGGCAGGGTTCTGTTGCGCCTCCAGCACCCCCAGTATCTGTCCGAACAGCTCGTTTTCTGTTTCCATGTTCATTTCCGATGAGAGTCTGCGTTCTTCATCACATGGCGGAAGCACTGCTCGGGTCTTCTGACGATGCCGCAGGCAGAAACCCGATGAAAACGCAATCGGGCTGGCTGTGCCCATCAAACATCAACCGCCAGCCGCAACTTGCAATCCGAAACCAGCAACCCGCAACCCGCAGCTCAGCGCACATCCCAGCCCGTGGCCACATTTTCCTGCCAGCCATTGCGGTGCAGCAGTGGCTGGTCATCGTGAAATTCCGGCCAGCCGATGCACAGGTAGAGACTGAATTGCCAGCCGGGTGGCACCGAGAAAATCCGTGCCATCTCGTCCGGGTCGAGAATCGACACCATGCCCACACCCAATCCCCAGGCACGTGCCATCAGGTTCAGGTTCTGCACCGCCATTGCGGTGCTCTGTTGCAGGGTTTCCGGCATGCTGCGCCGGCCCAGTCCATGCCCTTCGGCCGGGTTGGTGTCGGTAAACACCGCAAGTTGCAACGGTGCGGTTCTGATGCCTTCCAGTTTCAGTTGCCGGTAATGTTCCTGCCGCTCTGCCGATTGCGCATCGAGCGCTTCGGAGTTTGCGCGCAGGAAATTGTCATGCACCGCCTGTCGCAGGTGGGCAGACTCCACCCGCAACACCCGCCACGGACG
>JAUNHU010000232.1 GCA_030523825.1 Lautropia sp.
CTCTATGCGCAACTGGGCGCAGACGGCAAGCTGCAGCTCGTCAACCACCTGGGCATCGACCTGGGCAGCACGCCCGAAGAAATCCTCGGCAACCTGCAGAACCAGCGCTACCAGCCGCGCGACGTGCTGCCCAGTGCCGGCAAGGGACACGACCACGCCTACTGCCACCACGTGCGGCAGGTGGATGCCGACACCCCGGCGCGCTTCAATGCAGACCCCGCACGCCATTACGAAGCATCCGGTTCGGCCGGCAAGCTGGCCGTGTTTGCCGTGCGGCTCGACACCTTCCCGCTGGAAAAAAACACCGCCGTCTTCTACATCGGCACCAACAGCACGGCCGTGCTCAACGACCTGCGCCGTCACATGCTGGCGCGCTTCACGTCCCTGCCCATTTCCGGCGAATACATCCACCGCGATGCCTTCGACATTGCCGCCGTCTACGGCAAGGACACCTTCTGGGTCATCCAAAAACTGGGCACCCACCGCCTGCCGGAACTGTTTGCCCTCAAGGCAAAAATCGACCGATTCGCGCGCCACATTCCACTGCTGCCAAAGCACTTTGCCGACAAGGCACTGCAATGCCTGTCCTCATGGCTGCCCCAGCATCTGCCACAGAAACTGCGCGACTACCGCAACCAATATGAACACCATCTGATCCTGAAGATGGGCGGGGATGGCGTGAATGAAGCACGCCAGTATCTGCAGGACTATTTCGGCAACGCGGAACGTGGCGGGTATTTTGAATGTGATGCCACCGAAACCCAGGCAGCGATGCTGCACCGTTTTGCCGTGGCTTCGGCAGCCGTCCGCTACCGCGCCGTGCACGACCGCGAGGTGGAAGACATCGTGGCACTGGACATCGCCCTGCGCCGCAATGACCCCGACTGGTTTGAGCAACTGCCGCCGGAAATCGACGAGCGCATCAGCCACAAGCTGTACTACGGG
Organism: Lautropia sp.; assembly: GCA_030523825.1. Classification (GTDB taxonomy): domain Bacteria; phylum Pseudomonadota; class Gammaproteobacteria; order Burkholderiales; family Burkholderiaceae_E; genus Lautropia. The sequence goes on from JAUNHU010000232.1 coordinate 946, forward strand.
CATTTCATGTGCCACGTGTTCCACCAGGATTACATCGTGAAGAAGGGCAACGACTGCATGGCGGTGGAATACGAGATGCTCGACCTGCTGGACCAGCGCGGCGCGCAGTATCCGGCCGAGCACAACGTCGGGCACCTGTATCACGCCAAACCCGCGCTGGCGCGCTTCTATCGCAAACTGGACCCCACCAACAGCTTCAACCCAGGCATCGGGCATACCTCGAAGAAGAAGCACTGGGCCTGACGGCAGCTCTCTCACCAGGGATTCCTACGTCCCCGCCACCAACGGGAAGCTTGTCGGCGCCAGCCGCAAGGGCCGGGAGGCCGTGCCCATCGCAGGCGCATTCGGCGCCTGACGGCGTTGAGCCTGCGAGGGGTGCGGGCTCGCGGCTCTCCCGCATCGAAGCACCTGTTGCAACAGCATCAAATTCGGGGCTCCCGCAAGGATTTAAAATCCTGCCCAGATCGTCTCTGCAAACCCGCCATGCACCGCAGCCACCATACCGAACCCCACTTCAGCACCCGCAACAACTGGCTGCGCGCCGGTGTGCTGGGTGCCAACGATGGCCTGATTTCCACCGCCAGCCTGCTGATGGGACTCGTGGCAGGAGGCGCCAATACCCCTGCCCTGCTACTGGCCGGCATATCCGCAATGGCGGCCGGCGCCGTGGCAATGGCTGCGGGTGAATATGTCTCGGTATCAAGCCAGGCCGACACCGAACGCGCCGACCTCGTAAAGGAAAAACGGGAGCTTGAGCGAAACCCGGAAGCCGAGCTGCAGGAACTTGCCGACATCTACAAGGCGCGCGGACTCGATGATGCGCTGGCCCGTCAGGTAGCCGAATCGCTCACCCGCCACGATGCGCTGGGCAGTCACGCACGTGATGAAATCGGCATCAGCGAAACCATCGAAACCAATCCGATCCAGGCAGCCTGGGCCTCGGCGCTTGCCTTCTGTACGGGGGCAATCCTGCCCGTCCTGATCGTGATGCTGACACCAGCCGATGCCCTGATTACAGCGCTCGTTTTCAGCACACTGCTGGGGCTGACCCTGCTGGGCTGGGTCTCCGCCCGACTTGGTGGTGCGCCAGCCGGCAGGGCCGTGCTGCGTATCGTGCTCTGGGGCGTGGGAGCAATGACCGTCAGCGGCATCATCGGACACCTGGCGGGTGTAACGATCTGACCCGCAGCGCAACCTCCGCCTCATACCACCTGATTTCCCCGTCTGCAAGAGCCAGGAGGTCGTGCCCTTTCCCGTTTCGTTCCGGCGGACGCTGCCTTTGGCATCATCCCGAACCGACACCATCCCACAAGGAAAAAATCTGCATCAGTCCCAGGGGCCGGGAGGCCGTGCCCGTCGAAGGCGCATTCGGCGCTTGACGGCGTTGAGCCTGCGATGGGTGCGGTCTCCCGGCCCTCTCTCATCGAAGACGCAGCCAGCTACACAATGCCCGACAGGCAGGGCCTCATGGCAGCATCCAATCAAAGCCTCCTTGCGCATCCACCAACGGGAAGGGGCACGACCCGGCGGCTCAACGCCGTCAAGCGCCGAATGCGCC
>JAUNHU010000057.1:0-16597 GCA_030523825.1 Lautropia sp.
GGTTTCGCGCACGGCGGCATCGAGCCAGTAGACCCAGGCCTCGAAGGGCACCTTGGTGAAACGCACCTCGATGACCTCACCCTGCGCCTCGACGCGGGCAGCATCGCCGACGATGCCACGCGCCTGCAGCGACTGTTCCAGACGGGTCTTCACCTGGGCCGTGGTTTCGACCGGCGCCTCGGCGGCGGCACTCAGCTCGCGCACGTCAGCAGCCATCCGGTCCATGCGGGCCAGGTCGGCACGCAGCGTGGGAAGCTGCTTTTCCAGCCGGCGGGTTCCGTTCCAGGCTGGCTCCCAGAGCACCTGCCAGATGAGGATGATCACGAGGAACACGGCCGCGATGATGAGCATGCGGCGATCCCGGGGGGGCATTGCCGCCCATTTCTGCAAGAGATTTTCCAGCATGTCAGCTTAGCGCCCCTGCGTGGTGACACGGGCCGTCGGGTCCCGCTGATTGTCGAAGGCCAGCGTCAGGCCCAGGCGCGCCACATCCTGCGTTAGAGCGCTGCGGGCTTCGGCGCTGTTGACCGCGTCTGCCGAGAAACGCACCTTCAGGGTGCCTTCACGATATTCCATCGCTTCGACGATGCCCTGACCGCGCGAGCCGATGGCCTGCGCGAAGCGCGCCATCAGGGGCACGAAATCTTCCGGGCCCGGCCGGCCGCTCTTGAGCCGCAGATCGGCCAGGCTGCGCTGCATCTGCAGCACCGGATCGACCATGACTGCGTTGGGGAATGCCTGCTTGAAACGGTCACGCTGCGCGCTCTGCAGCCACTCTGCCTCACTGCTCAGTTGCAGCCAGTGCAGGTTCAGGCCCAGCAGCACGGCCACGAAAATGGCGGCCAGCAAGGCCCCTACCCCCTTCCAGAGACGCCAGTCGATGCGGGTGAGCATCGAGCGCAGGCCGGGGTTTCGCCCCGAAAGCAGATCGAGCGGTACCTGACGCACGACGGGGATGGAGGAAAAATCGAGCTGGGTGTTGCCCGGCATGGCGGCGGTGCGCATCGGCGTTCGCCAGGCATGTTCGCCCAGCCAGACCGAGACGCGCTCGGGCGGATCGCCCAGCAGCTTGCCCGACAGGAGCCCGGTTGCGGTTTCGCGGTGGTCATCGGCACTCTCGCCAGCAGCCCAGCCCGAACCGCTCCATTCGCCGGTACGCACGGTCATGCTGTCTTCGGACACCAGCACCGACCACTGCCCCGGCTGCCAGGGCATGATGAGCTGGCCAGGCCAGAGCGCCTCGACACGAATGCCATGATTCTTGAACGCAAGCAGAACCGCGTCGACCCAGTGGCTGTCGATGATGCCGATGGGACGCTCGCCGTCCGCGAGCACCGGGCCGGGCACGATCAGGCAGCGGTTCGGGTCCTGCAGCAGGTATTCCTCGACGACGTTGGGCAGTGCCTGACGCAGGCGCTTGCCGGACAGCGGCGGTACCGGCACGGTGATGAGGCTCACGTCGCGGGCATCGGCCACCAGCCACACCTGCCGCACACCTTCGAGCGCCTCCAGCGAGACGCGACGGCGCGCCGGCTCCTCCTCTCCGCCCACCTGGGCGAAGAAGACCGGACGGCCACTGGTGAGCACGGCCTCACCGGCACTGCGGGGTGGCAACCAGACGATTGCCTGATGCCGTTTCAATTGCGGTGTTGCCATATCACCTGTACTGCGCCGGACTCCTGGCGCCTGAGCAAAGTTTGTGTGTGCGACTCGACACGGTCGTACCGAATGATGCCGTCTGCGATGAAATATGCCGACTTCACATTGACGAGCGTCGAATCGAGTGTGGTATTACCACCAACGCCGGAACTGCTGCCTGCCATCCCGAGCGCTGACGACTGCAGGGACTCTGCCGGCCGCACGTCGCGGTTGGCCACGAAGGCACGGATGCTGGCCGGCGACCAGTTGGGCGCCACCGCTTCCAGCACCTCCGCCGAGGCGGTGTTCAGGTTCACGGTGGTTGCATCCTCGGGCAGCACGGTCAGGTGCGGCTCCAGCTTCAGCATCACGTCGTCGTTGAAACCGGGCAGATCCCGCAGGTCATCGAAGCGAAGCAGGGGCATCACCCAGTTCTCGCCGCCCCCCGAACCACGATTGCTGCGCGCCTTCGACATTGCTGCGCGCCGCACCCGCTGCAGGATCTGATCCGCCAGATTCTCGGGCAGCGACAACACCTGCATCAGCTGCTTGAGGGCCTTCAGATGTTTCTGCGACACCTGCACACCCGACGAGCCGCCCTGGGTATCACCACCGTCCTGAGCACCATTACCGGAATCACCACTGTTGCCAATATTACTACCCCCGGTCGTCCCGTCACGGCCCGAACCATCGCCACCACCGGCATTACCCGCGCCACCGGGAAGGATGGACGTGGACACCAGCGCATTCACGTTGAAGCGCGCCTGGGCATCGTGGATCTTGCCGGCCATCATCGCCTGGCGGGACGAATCACCGATCTGCGCACCACCCGTGACGGTTTCATCCAGCTGGGTTTCGACCACCGGCGTTGCCCAGATGGAGCCCGACCAGTCGTAGGCAGCCCGGGAATTGCGCAGGATGACCTTGGCCCAGTCGATGACGGCGCGCTCGATCCAGCGGGTTTGTGCGAGCGTGGCGCGGTTCTCGATGGAACGCACCGCCACACTCTCTCGGTAGAACAGCGCACTGACCACCACGGTGGCCAGCGCCACCACCAGCAGTGCCGTGACAATGGCGGCTCCCCGCTGCCCCGCCTGCCGCACGGCAGCCATGTGCCGCAAAATGCGCAAATGTCGGTGCATGGTTCAGTCCTTCACCGAATAGAGACGCAGAAAGCGCTGGCCATCGCTTCGCTCGATCAGCACTTCCAGCCCGGTGACGGGTGCGTTGGGGTTGTTCGGCGCATCCTCGGGCAGGGGGTTGGTGACACCGGGAGGCAGCGTGTTCTGCCCCCTGCCGCTGTTGGCTGCGGTGTAGCGCTCCAGCTGCTGCCCGGTGAGCCAGCGCGCCGGCACCCAGCCCCGCAGCGTCATCGAACGCACGTCTTCGAGAATGGGCTGCCAGATGAGCGCCTGCACGGCACCACCGACAACGCCGCTGCCACCGGGCTGACGCTCCTGCTCGCTGAATCCGCGCTCCAGCCGGCCGTTGGCCACGCGGTAGACGATACGCTGGATGCGGGTGGCCTCTCCCCGGCGCGCAACCTCGCGCACCAGTGCCAGCTCCTGCCCGCCGTTGCGCTCCTGCCGCACCACGATGGGACGGATGTTGCTGCTCAGATTGCGGATCGGCCAGGTCTGCAGCAAATCGTCTTCGAGCTGCGCCAGCGCAATGGTGAGGGAACGCAGGCCGTTGGATTCGGCCACCAGCCGATTGCGGCTCTGCAGGATGGTGTCGAGCCCGCGCCAGCTGAGCACGGCCAGAATGGCCAGCAGGCCCACGGCAATCAGCAGCTCGATCAGGGTGAAACCCCGTGCGGGATGAGTTCGGCGCATCGGATCACTGCCTCGCGGTGCGGTCGACGACGGCGAAGCCCAGCAGGCGTGCCAGACGCCCCCCTTCCATCACGCCGGCCGCATTGCGCCCGGCAGTCGCCGAATCGTAGACCTGGATCTCGATGCGCCGGAAGTTGGGATTGGCCGTAGTGTAGACATCTTCCTGGCAGACGAGCTGCAGATCACCCTGCGGACATGGGTAGTTGCGACGCCCCACCGACGGGAATTCATCGCGCACGCGGATTTCGGTGAGCCGGTTCTCTGCGCTCCACTGAGCCAGTGTGCGTGAGCGCAGATCGGACGAGCTGGCAGTGATGGAACCCACGGCACGCAGACAGGCCATGAGTGCAATGGCGACGATGGTGAGCGCCACCAGCACCTCGACGAGGGTGAAGCCCGCCGGAGTGCCTGCCCACGGCCGGCCGCGCGCGCGTTTCCCACCACAAATGGTGGCTGACATGGCAGACGCATCCCCCGAACCGTGAGACGGCATTCGGCAAACCGGCTTGACGATGGCGACAGGCTGCGATGACATCGAGAAAAGACCTTCCTCTGCCCGCAGGGCGGAAAGTTTCATGAATCGGGCTGGGAGCGCAGGACTTCAAAGATGCCCAGGCCGTTGGCGGCGATCTGGACGGAACCGGCATCCCGGGTGAGCACTACCATAAAGGGTGGCTCGATCATGTCACGCCCGAATTCGAGCTGACCTGAACCGTCGGCCTTTTCGATACGAACGCGCGTGGGAGTCTCCCACTTGCGCATGCGCAGGTGGCTGTCATCAGTAATGGGCCGCCACTCGCGGTTCTTGAAGATGACGAAACCGTATTCGTCCCGGTTGTAGGTGAACCGGACGGGAGCGCCACGAATCTGCGCCTCCTCACGGGCCAGCGAAAAAAGCTGGCTGAGCTTCTCGGCATCACTTTCGAGCGCACGCAGGGGATTGGGGCTGCCCGACACGACCACCATCGACAGGATGACGGCCATGACGACCAGCGCCACCAGCAGTTCGATCAGCGTGAAACCGCGCTGGCGCAAGGATCTGCCCTGCCAGGGCCGGATGCTCGCCGGGACGGCGGCCGCACCGCGGCCTGCGGACAAGGTCCTCATCGTTCAGTGGAGATCAGAGATCCCAGCTGCCGATATCGGCGTCGCCCGCTTCGCCCCCTGCCACACCGTCAGCACCCAGCGAAAACACGTCGATTTCGCTGCGCACGCCCGGATTCAGGTACTGATAGGGCTTGCCCCAGGGATCGACAGGCGCCTTGTCGAGGTACGACTTCCAGTTGCTGGCTGCCGGGCCGGACGTGGGCCGGGACACCAGCGCCTCAAGCCCCTGCTCGGTGGTGGGGTAGCGGCCATTGTCCAGCCGGTAGAGCTTGAGCTGCTGCATGATTTGCGCAATGTCGGACTTCGCGGCCACCGCACGGGCTTCGTCCGGGCGGCTCATGAAGCGCGGCACGACCAGTGCAGCCAGCACGCCGAGGATCATGACCACCACCATCAGCTCGATGAGGGTGAAGCCGGCGTGCTTTCGCCGGCCACGCGACTGCGCCGAGGTTGCGGGCAGACGGATTGCCTGCCGTGCGTCAGTCACGCATGCCGTTGATTCAGAGACTCGTGTTTCCATATCGGCGATCTTCTCGCAGAGTGCAGCGTAAGGTTTTAACATCGGGGCATTGAAGCAGATTCAATCTGCCCCGTAACTGGCTTGTATGATATCAGCCACTCGTTTTCGCCCATCCTGGAGTGTCAGCATCCCATGCGGAGTTCTTCAGCTGCCATACGGTCGCTCACCCTGCTGCTGTTTCTGGCCCTGGTCAGCGTGATTGCCTACTGGGCCATGCAACTGCTGGTGCCGCGTGGAGCCATTGCGCCCACCGACTCGATCGGCGACAACAACCGCCCCCCCCTGCCGGTGGCCAGCCGCCTTTTCGGTGCGCGCAGCACTGCCGTCGAAGCGTCCGCCCCCCCTCCCATCAACGTCCGGGTCATGGGCATTCTCGATGCAGGCCGGCGCGGCGTCGCCATTCTCAGCATCGACGATCAACCGGCGCGTGCATACGCCGTCAACCAGCGCACCGAAGGGGGGTCGGTCATCAAGGCGGTTCAGCATGACAAGGTCGTCATCGACCATAACGGCCAGCGCATCGAAGCCCAGCCTCCCCGGCTCTGGAGCATCGACATCCTGAGCAGCAATGCCGGCCGCTCCAGCCTGCCCACCGGCATCGAGGCGGTCGAGGAGCCTCTCGACGACGACGGGGAAACCATCCACGACACGCCCGGCCAGACGCCCGGTGCCGCCCCGCCCCCGGTCAGCGGCATGAACGCACCTGGTGGCATGGCACCATCCTACCCGTCATCGGCCACCGACCCGTCTGCCCCATCGGCCGCCGACATGGGCGGCATGATTGCGCCCAACCTGTCGGCCGACGAGCGCCAGGCTGCCATGCAGGCGCTGGGTGAAGATCCCGCCATGCAGGGCGCGGGACAGATCGAACCAATGGACCCCGGCATGCTGGCACCGCCTCCCGACATGCCGCCGCCCGGCGCCGTCAACCGTCGTGGCATGGCATTCCCACGGATGTACGACTCTGCCACCGCCACCGGTGAACCCGCCGTGGCTGAACAACAGGACGGATACTGACGCCCGCCGTCCTCCTCACGGGCATCCCGGGCCAGCCTCAGCGAGGCCCCTTCCTGCCCCCCGGACAGCAAGAATCTCTCTAGAATGGCGCCTTCCTCATCCCGACGGCGCCCATGAAAACCTATCTCGACCTGATTCGTCACGTCCTCGACCACGGCACCCGCAAGGAAGACCGTACCGGCACCGGCACCCTGTCGGTCTTCGGCTGGCAGATGCGTTTCGACCTGAGCGCAGGCTTCCCGCTGCTGACAACGAAGAAGCTGCACACCCGTTCGATCATTCACGAGCTGCTGTGGTTCCTGCAGGGTGACACCAACGTCCGCTACCTGCGTGACAACGGCGTGACCATCTGGGACGAATGGGCCGACGAGAACGGGGACCTCGGCCCGGTCTATGGCGCGCAGTGGCGCAGCTGGCCCACCCGCGACGGCGGAAGCATCGACCAGATCAGCCGCGTCATCGACGACATCCGCCGCTCGCCCGATTCCCGGCGCCTGATCGTCTCGGCCTGGAACGTGAGCGAGCTGCCCGGGATGGCACTGCCCCCCTGCCACGCCCTGTTCCAGTTCTATGTGGCTGACGGCAGGCTTTCGTGCCAGCTTTACCAGCGCAGCGCCGACATCTTCCTGGGCGTGCCCTTCAACATCGCCTCCTACGCACTGCTCACGCACATGGTGGCGCAGCAGACCGACCTGAAACCGGGCGAGTTCATCTGGACGGGCGGCGACTGCCACCTCTACCTGAACCACCTGGAGCAGGCCCGGCTGCAACTGGGCCGCGAGCCACGCCCCCTGCCGCAGCTGAAACTGGCCCGCAAGCCTGACAGCATCTTCGATTACCGCTTCGAGGACTTCGGGATCGAAGCCTACGACCCACATCCGGGCATCAAGGCGCCCATTGCCGTCTGAGACGCCCCGGAAGCCTCGCTGGCGTGGGGCAGCCTGTGCCCCATGTCACTACGCACGCGCCTCGGGGCCTTGTTCTTGCTCCAGGCGGGGCCCCCTCCAGTCAACCTCCTCCCCGGCGCCCCTGGGCGCCAGCATCCGACATGACCCGCCTAACCCTGATCGTGGCCCGCGCCCGCAATGGCGTCATCGGCCGGAACAACGAACTCCCCTGGCACCTGCCGGAAGACCTTCGCCACTTCCGCCAGCAGACCACCGGCCATACGGTGCTGATGGGCCGCAAGACCTGGGAGTCCATCGGCCGGCCCCTGCCCAACCGCAGGATGGTCGTCATCAGCCGCCAGCAGCTCGACCTGCCCGAGGGAGTAGTGCTCGCAGGCAGCCTCGAAGAAGCCATCAGCCGCCATGCAGCCGATGCCGGGGAGCTTTTCGTGATCGGTGGCGCACAGATCTACGCGCAGGCGATGCCGCTGGCCGACCGCATCGTGCTCACCGAGATCGACCTGGAGCCCGAGGGCGACGCCTTCTTCCCCGCCCCGGAACCGGCCGACTGGCAGGAGGTGTCGCGGCAACAGGCCGTGAGTGCCGATGGCATAGGCCATGCCTTCATCACCTACCAGCGGCGTCAGACGCAAACGGCCTGACCGCCTGTCGTCGGAACACAACACACCCCGAAGACCTCCTCCCGGATGAGCCCCTGTCTGCGCCGGCATGACAACCGTCAGGCCGGTCTGAACGTTGCATGCAACACGCCTTTTGGCATGACAAGGCGTGTCGTTTTTGACGCGAGCGCGACAGTTACATGACAACCAAGATAAAATTGCAACAATAAAGACACATCAACCAGCGCCTCCCGCAGTCGCAAGGTGTTATTCGATGACCAGGTTTGTTCAACGGTTCTGTTCTCTGATGACGGCCGCCACGTCCCTGGGCACCATCATCCCGATAGCTGAAGGGGCGGCGCCCCAGCCTTTGGCCGGCTCCTCGAAATTCCATGCCCGCACGCGGCAGGCATCACCGTGCCTTCAGCACGCACCGCGCCGTCTGCTTCGCGCAGGCTCGATGCTGCTGCTGTCGGGCCTCATCGCCTTCGCCCTGCCCGCGCAAGCCAGGAGCATCCGCTGGGCAGCACAGGCCGAGGTTCAGACACTCGACCCCCATGCGCAGCACCACTCGCAGACGCAGGCGGTGCTCCAGCACGTCTACGAAAGCCTGACCCGCTACAACGGCCGACTGGAGATCGAACCCTCGCTGGCCAGCAAGTGGGAAGTGGTATCGCCCCTGGTCTGGCGCTTCCACATCCGCAAGGACGTGCGCTTTCACGATGGCACGCCGCTCGATGCCGATGACGTGCTGTTCTCCCTGGAGCGCATCCGCGAGGCCAAGAACCCGCTCAGCGTGCTCATTTCCAGCATCCGCTCGGTTCGCAAGCTCGATTCGCACCTGATCGAGATCACTGTGGACAAGCCGGCTCCCCTGCTGCCACGCCATCTGGCCGATGCCAGCATCATGAGCCGCAGCTGGGCCCGGAAGCACAACGCGGAGAAGGCCCAGAACCACAAGCGCGCCGAACAGGGCCACAGTGCGCGCCACGCCAATGGCACGGGCCCCTTCCGGGTCGATGGCTGGCCGACAGACAAGCCGCTGCACCTGACCCGCAACCCCGACTGGTGGGATTCCGCCAATTTCCGCGGCAACATCAGCGCCTTCACCTATGTGCCCATCGGCTCCGATACTGCACGCATGCGCGCGTTGCTCGATGACGAAGTCGACATCGTCACCGACCTGCCCTCGAATCAGGCCGCCGCACTGCGCAGGAAGAACCCCCACCTGAGCTATGCCAGCCTTGTGGCGCCGCGCACGCTGATGATCGGCATGGATCAGAGTTCGACACGCCTGCGCCACGGCAATGCCGGCAACACCAACCCGTTCCGCGACCAGCAGGTGCGGCTGGCCATGTATCTGGCGCTCGACATGCGCCGGCTCTACCGTGCCACGGAGGGCACCACGCTGCCGGCCGGTACCATCGTCGCGCCCGGCGTAACGGGCTGGACGGCCGAACTGGATCGTCGCCCCGCCCGCGACCTGGGCCTTGCACGCCAGCTGATGCAGAAAGCCGGCTATGCCGATGGCTTCGACGTGACGCTCGACTGCCCGAACAACCGCTACGCCTACGACACCGCCATCTGCGAAGCGCTCGTCCCCATGCTGAAACCCATCGGCATCCGGGTCACGGTCAACAGCCAGCCCTTCGCCAGCCTGATGCCCCGGCTGGAAACCCTGGACAGCAGCATGTGGCTGCTGGGCTGGGGCAGCCCCGACAACGACGCGCTGCACAACCTGCTCTCCCTCACCTACACCCACTCCGAGAAAGTGCCCGGCACCTACAACGCCGCCCGCATCAGCAACCGGGGACTCGACGCACTGATCGACGCCGCACGGGTGGAAAATCGCCCGGAAAAGCGCCGGAAACTGCTTGAACAGGCACTGCAGATCGTCAAGGATCAGGTCTATTACCTGCCCCTGCGCCACGCCACACGCACCTGGGTCATGAACCGCAGGCTGAAGCTGCTGCAACTGCCGGCAGAACGCCCGGACATGCGTTTCATCGAGACGGGCACCGACAGATCACCCCCCGAAAAACAGTGAGCCCCCTCGCGGGTTGACGCATTTGCATCGCCCGCCTTCCTCATGCGGCCGCTTCCGGTACAATCCAGCGCACGCCTCCGTAGCTCAGTGGATAGAGCATCCCCCTCCTAAGGGGAGGGTCGTAGGTTCGATTCCTGCCGGAGGCGCCATTTCAGCCGCTTATGTCCCCATCTGATGCGATGCCCCACATTTTTCTGGAGGGGCTGACGGCCGAATCACTGATCGGCGTCTATCCTGAAGAACGCCATGCCCCCCAGCCGCTCGTCATCGACGTGGCCGTGGGCCTGCCCTCGGCTGCGGCCTTCCGGTCGGATGCCTTCCGGGACACGGTCGATTATGCGGCAGTGGCCGCGCTCATCCGTCACGAAGCGGCACAGCAGTCCTTCGCCCTGCTCGAACGCCTGGCCCACCATCTCGGCCAGTGCATCAGCGAACGTTTCTCTGCGCCCTGGGTGCGCATCCGCATCGTCAAGCCCGGCATCCTCGATGGCGTGCGCTCGGTCGGTGTCAGCTACCTCCATCAGCGCCCCGACAGCGCACCGCCCCGCCACGATTGACGCTTGACGCGCCTCCGGTGCAGCGGCCAGCGGCGCCTGCCATTGCCCCGCTCCCGAGCCTGTTTCACCAGGCCCCGCCCGCAGGCAGCAGCCCCGCATCAGGGGGCGGATGAGGGCGGAACATCAACCCGGCGCCGCCCCGCAGCGCCGCCATCCGCAGCATCCCCCATTGCCCCGCCGGCAGCTCGCCGGCCGTTCCTGCCAACCGTGTCATGGTTGCGCACCGGCACCAGCCTGTTCTTTTCCAGCGCGTCGTAAGACAACGACCGCACGGCAGCACGCAAGTCTGCCAGCTCGACGCCATTGGCCTTTGCCATCACCCGCACGCCATTCACCAGCACGCTGGTAATCTCGACACGGGTGGCCCCCTTCCACTGCACTTCCGAAACAACGCGCCCGGCCTCACGGTAGCTGCGTTCCACCGTCGCGTCGGTTTCCCCTTCGCGCTGGTCGTGCCCCGAACTTGCGGCAGACTCGGCCAGCAGTGAGCCGGCGCTCGCCGGGTCGAGCACGCTCAGCTCCAGCTCCCGGTCACGTCCGGTTGCTGGCGCATAGCTTGCCCGCGCCATGATCGCCTGTGACGACAGCCCGCCCCAGGGCTCAAGCTGCAGGGCCCGCAGTTTCATGTCCATGATGCTGGCAGGAAACCAGTCGGTCAGCTCGGTCACGGTGAGCGGCAGGCGATGGGCACCACCCGCAACACCTGCCGCCATTGCATTGACTGCATCACGCGCAGCCTGAGCCTCTGCCAACGGATCATTGTGCGCGCTGGCCGTCCCCGCTTCGTCGGCCGCACGATCGAGATTGCGGTTGGCCTGCAGCAGACTTGCGACGGAATCGGGCAGATCGGCCTCGGGCGCAGTTGCCCCGCCGGTCAGCAGTTCGGCTCCGGGCAACTGTTCGCTGATGGGCTGCAGATCACGTCTCACCCGCTCGACCAATGGTGAGAGCAGCACGCTGATCAGCATGAAAAGCAGGACGATGACCACCCCGAGTGTCCGGCTCTTGCTGGGCGGCATGTTCAGCAGAGCCGGCATGCCGGTCAGCAGCAGGTAGATGGACCAGGCCGCCCCCAGCACCAGCGGCAGCGGGAAAAGCGCCAGGACCAGAAGCTGCACCACAGCACCGAGAACGATGCCTGTGCTCGCATGGAAACTGAGCGCAAAACTCTGACGCAGATCGCGCGTACCGCCCAGCAGCGGCGCCCCGACATGCAGTACGAAGGCAACCGCGGTCAGCTGGACGACCAGAACCACAGCCACCCACAGCATGGCTGCTGCCAGCTGGGCCAAAGCATTCCACGAGGAGTAATCCTGATGGAGGGCCTGACTGCCCAGGGCCACGAGCAGCGCCAGCAGCATCAGGGGCAGCAGCCACAGTACATACTGGGCCACGACCGGACGAGGGTCCTGCCGAAGATCATTCCACACCCATGCCGGCGAGAAGCAGAGCTTCGCCAGTCTGATCCAAAACTTCATCGACGCGCCATTACCCGGTTGTTCGAGACTACGCCTCACCCCGGAAAGCAGTCGGCAAGACGCCTTTTTTTTCGTCCGGGAAACAGAATGCAGGTTGTTTTTAATGTTGTGAACCCCGACATTAAACCCGTCCGCCCGTTCGCGGGTCAACCAATACAATCAGACATTCCCTGCTCGCATGCGTTTCCGGGTCGGCAGAAGCCCCTGTTGTTGCCGGACGCCAACATCTTCGGATCAGCCCATCATGACCCGTGACACCTCTCCCCGTACCGACGACCTCCGGTCCAGCCCTCGCCCTCTCCATCTGCTCGACAGCGCCGGGAAGGCCGAAGCACTGAAGCCACTGGCTGCCGCACGCGGCATCACGCTGCAGGTGAGTGCCCCCGCAACGCCCGCGCCGGACAGCCAGCGCGCCATCTGCCTGCAATCGGTACCCGCCACGGCCGATGCCCACTGGTTTTCGCACGTCGATCCTCACCATGTGCCGGTACGCTTCCACCTGCCCCAGGTGGCCGAGCTGGTCATCACGCCTGCACAGGACGAAGCCCGCTGCACCGCCGCCGCAGACGCCCTGATGCAACTCGGCCTGCAGGTGCTGCTCGCCCCGGCCCGCCCCGGCCTGCTCGTCGACCGCATCCGCCATGCCTGCCTCAATGAAGCACTGGCCCTGCTTGGAGAGGGCGTGCCGGCCGCAGAGGTGGAGAAGGCTGGTGTAGATGCCGGTCTGGTGTCCGGCCCCCTTGCCCTCCTCGATGCTCAGGGTCTGGGCGTCACCGATGCGCTCTACCACCAGACGCTGGACGGGCACGGCTGCTGCGGCCATGCACACGATCATCATCACGGACATGGCCACGATCACACCCACCATCATCACGTCCATGAGCACGATGATGATTCCCACGGCAGCAGCTGCGCCGACCAGGGGCAGGATGACGGGCATCATCACCACCATCATGGGCATCACCACGATCATGAACACCATGAGCATCATCACCACGCTCACCGGCATCACGATCACGCGCACCATCATCATGCCCACGAGCACCATCACGGGCACGACGGCGATGCCCCGTCATGGCCGGCAATGACCGACGAAGCCGTCTACGTGATGGAAAAGATGGCGCACGGTTTCCAGCGCAAGGGTGGTGCTCCGGGTCAGGGTTTCTACAGCCTCGACGATGACGACGACCTGGAACTGTGGTCGGGCCTGTCGAGCTTCGTGCGGCGCAGCCTGAAACTGCCCGCAGACGATGCACGCGACCGGCTGCGCTTCATCACGGCCGTGGAAGTGCTGCAGGCACTCGACAGCCGAGCCGCAGGCAACGCCGCCACCATCGAGATGGCAAGCGCAGGCACCGGGCTCTGGGCCGATGCCGCCCACGGGCCGGTTGCCTTCATCCGCAGCCAGGACGCAGACACCTTCGCCGCACGCGCTGCCGAACTGGCACAGGCATACGGCCCGCGCTTTGCCCTGCCCGACAACTGGCAGAAACTCCTGCCTGGCTGAGTGAAACGCCTTCCCTCCTGAGAAAAGCTCCTGCCGGCTTGAGAAAATCCGCAGCCGGTCTGAATACCAGCCAGCTCAAGGGCGTCAACAACCGATCAGGGTCATCAGGCATACGGATACCGGGACAACAGCCACTTCTTCCTCAGGATCAAGGCTGTATTCCCCGGTTATCCGTGATGAACCCAAAAAAGCCCGTTGAACACGGGCCATCGAACAGGGCTCATGAAACCTGAGCCCCATGAACTCATTTCGTCAGGGAAGGACTGACGCCAGCCGATGCTGCCGCGACGCACGCCAGCCCATTCCCTGAACGATCCATTCCTCAACGAATCTGGTCGAGGAAGTGGATGTGGCGGTGGTACTGATCCAGCACGTCATGGATCACGCCGTGGCGACTCCAGCCCATGATGTCGTAGCCCTGCCCGCCTTCCTTCAGGAAGACCTCGGCACGATAGAACTGGTCATCAGGCTTGATGCGGCGACGCGGATCTTCCAGCATGAAGCTGGGCGGCTGATAGACCATCGGGCGCACCGAGTAGAAGAAATCCATCTCCTCGCCGTGGCCCACCTGCAGCCAGACGCGACGGTCGTCATCACGACGCCCCACTTCGACCTCCAGCCCCTGCTTGCGCAGCTCGGCCGCCACATCGTTGAGCGCGGGCTCGACGGTGTTGTCCAGATAGGCCACCACCTCGTTCTTCAGCGGTTGATGGGTGATGGCGCGCAGGCGGGCACGCCACTCGCTGCCATCGCCCACGCCGGCACCCAGCGGCGCAATCCGCGCCTGATCGGCGGTGAGCCGCTTGGTGACTTCAAGCCGCATGGCCCGGATCATGCCCCAGCACATCAGCCACATGATGATGGTGAAGGGCAAGGCCGCCGCAATGGTTGCCGCCTGCAATGACTTCAGCCCGCCGGCCAGCAGCAGCGCAATCGCAATCACCCCGCTCAGCAATGCCCAGAAGACACGCTGCCAGGTCGGTGACATCTCCTCACCCTTCGAGGTGAGCATGTCGATGACCAGCGAGCCCGAATCCGACGAGGTGACGAAGAAGAACACCACCAGCAGGGTTGCCACCGCACTGGTCATGCCCGACATCGGCAACTGTTCCAGAAACTTGAAGATGGCGACCGAACTGTCGGCAGACACGGCATCGACCAGCGAGGTCATGCCATCGGCCATCACCATGTGCAGCGCGGTGTTGCCATAGATGGTCATCCAGATGAAGGTGAAGCCCAGCGGCACGAACAGCACGCTGACGATGAATTCACGCACCGTGCGGCCACGCGAGATGCGGGCGATGAACATTCCCACGAACGGCGACCAGGCAATCCACCAGCCCCAGTAGAACAGCGTCCAGCCGCCGATCCAGTCGTTCGACGCCTCGTAGGCATACAGGTTGAAGGTCATCTCGAACACGTTCGAGATGTAGCTGCCGGTGTTCTGCACCAGCGTCTGCAGCAGATAGACCGTCGGCCCCGTCACCAGCACGAACACCAGCAGCGCGATGGCAACGATCATGTTCAGCTCGGACAGCCGGCGCACGCCCTTGTCCAGGCCGGAAACCACCGAGGCCGTGGCAATCAGCGTGATGATCACGATCAGGATGATCTGGGTCGTCACGCTCATGTCCATGCCGAGCAGGTAGTTCATGCCCGAATTGATCTGGATGACCCCCAGCCCGAGCGAGGTGGCCAGACCGAAGATGGTGCCCAGCACCGCAAAGGTGTCGACCGCATGCCCGATGGGGCCGTGGATGCGCTCGCCGATGAGCGGATAGAGGCAGGAACGGATGCGCAGCGGCAGCCGGTGCCGATAGGAGAAATAGGCCAGTGACAGCGCCACGATGGCGTAGATGGCCCAGGCATGGATACCCCAGTGGAAGAAGGTGATGCGCATCGCCTGACGTGCGGCATCGACGGTGGCAGGCGTTCCTTCGGGAGGCGACGCATAGTGCATGATCGGCTCGGCCACGCCGAAATACATCAGGCCGATGCCCATGCCGGCAGCAAACAGCATGGCCTGCCAGCTCAGATAGCTGTAATCGGGCGTGGCGTGATCAGGCCCCAGCTTCAGCTTGCCGAAATTGCTGATGGCCACCCCCACCACGAACACCATGAAACAGGCCACCGACAACACGGTGAACCAGCCGGCATCCTTGGCCACCCAGGTCTGGGCAGATTTGAACCAGTCGGCGGTCAGCCCGGGGGCCACCAGCGCCATTACGCACAGCAGCACGATGACACCCGCCGAGGGATAGAACACCGGACCGAGAATCAGCGCACGCGGCGGCTTCTGTGCCACGTTCGCCGCTTCGGCTGTCTTGTCGTCTACGTTGGTCATGCAAATACTCCTTCTGATATCCCAACCGGGTCGCGTCGATCCGGCCCCTGCTGCATGCTGCGGCCCCCCTGACACAGGGAAGACCCGCCACACACGGCAAGGGCGGCCCCGCCCGCAGCGACACGGCCAAAAGACAGCCCTGCAACCACGCAGCGAGAAGGCACCATAGGCCCACATCAGCGGATGCGAGACCTGCAGCCCACGAATCAACGGACGACGCACGCCATCGACCTGAGAACAGGACAGACGATACACATGCGCCATCGCGCCCGGGCGAGACATGGATGGCGGCCTGCGTTGAATTCATCCTGCGATGGAGACTGGCATGACACCAGACGACAGCACGGGATGACAACGCAGACCCTCAAGGTCAGGCCGGATGGATTTGGACGAATGCCGGCACAGACCACATGGGATTTCGGCATGCTGCTCCATCGACTTCATGGAAGACAGCAACGGCACTGCGCCCCGAACGAGGCGCGATACACCGCACTGGCACGAAAAACCCTGCCCGGAAACTGGATCGGCCCCACCAGCGGAATACGGCGGGGAAACCGGGCAACCTGAAGACGGAGAGCCTGCCCGGAAGCGGACCTGCACGATGGCACGGCCGTTTCTGGATTGGCCCCTTCAGGGGTTGAACAGAAAATGGCGCCTGCCCAAGGGGGCAGCACACTGCGAAACACGACCGATCACTTGTCGCGCTCCTGAAATTATAAACGACGGCGCTGCAAACGCCTGTCAGTCCGATTTACACAGTCAGAAAAACAAGACCGGAGCAACGAACCTGCACACACGGTGCAAGCCCCCTGCTCCGGTCGGAGGCGTCGATCATCCGGCGCATCGTGGCACAGCCAGAAAAGGCTCTGTCACGATGCCGGGACAACGCCGCAATCAGGCGCCTTCAGAAGGAGCAGCGCTCTCCTCGGCTGCCACGGCCTTCATCGACAGACGCAGGCGGCCCTTGTCGTCAGCCTCGATCACTTTCACGCGCACGGTCTGGCCTTCCTTCACGTAGTCCTCGACCTTGTTCACGCGCT
>JAUNHU010000057.1:16697-18683 GCA_030523825.1 Lautropia sp.
TTCACGCGCACGGTCTGGCCTTCCTTCACGTAGTCCTCGACCTTGTTCACGCGCTCCTGGGCAATCTGCGAGACGTGCAGCAGACCGTCACGGCCCGGCAGCACCTGCACGATGGCACCAAACTCCAGGATCTTCAGTACGGTGCCGTTGTAGATCTTGCCGATCTCGACTTCCGCCGTCAGGTCGGAAATGCGCTGCTGCGCACGGCGTGCGGCCTCGGCATCCACGGCGGCGATGGTGATCGAACCGTCGTCCTGGATGTCGATGGTGGTGCCGGTTTCCTCGGTGATGGCGCGGATGGTGGCACCGCCCTTGCCGATCACGTCGCGGATGCGCTCGGGGTTGATCTTCATCTGGTACATGCGCGGCGCAAAATCCGACAGCTCGGTGCGGGCAGCCGGGATGGCCTGCTGCATCTTGCCGAGGATGTGCATGCGGGCTTCCTTCGCCTGCGCCAGTGCCACCTGCATGATCTCGCGGGTGATGCCCTGGATCTTGATGTCCATCTGCAGCGCGGTCACGCCCACGTCGGAACCGGCCACCTTGAAGTCCATGTCGCCCAGGTGATCTTCATCGCCAAGGATGTCGGTGAGCACCGCGAACTTGTTGCCTTCCTTGATGAGGCCCATGGCGATGCCCGCCACGTGACGCTCGACCGGCACACCGGCATCCATCAGCGCCAGGCAGCCACCGCAGACCGAGGCCATCGACGAGGAGCCGTTCGACTCGGTGATCTCGGAAACCAGACGGATCGAGTAGGCAAAGTCTTCGGCAGACGGCACCAGCGGCGTGATGGCGCGCTTGGCCAGACGGCCGTGGCCCACTTCACGGCGCTTGGGCGTACCCATGCGGCCGGTTTCGCCGGTGGCGTAGGGCGGCATGTTGTACTGCATCATGAAGCGCTCACGGTATTCACCCGTGATCGCATCGATGATCTGCTCGTCGCGGGCCGTACCCAGGGTGGCAACCACCAGGGCCTGCGTCTCGCCACGAGTGAACAGTGCGCTGCCGTGTGCGCGCGGCAGCACGCCGGTGCGGATCGAGATCGGGCGCACGGTGCGGGTGTCACGACCGTCGATACGCGGCTCGCCCGACAGGATCTGCGAGCGGACGATTTCCGACTGCAGGTTGAACAGGATGTCGTCGACCTCGGCGGCCGACGGCGCGTTCTCCTCGGCAGCCAGCGCAGCCTGCACCTCGGCTTCCACGGCCTTGATGCGCTGCGAACGCTCCTGCTTCACGCGCAGCTTGTAGGCATCGCGCAGCTTCTCGCCGGCCAGCCCCTTCACCTTCTCGATCAGCGCGGTGTTCTTCTCGGGGGCTGTCCATTCCCACTCGGGCTTGCCACCAGCCTCGACCAGCTCCTCGATGGCCTGGATCGCGGTCTGCATCTGCTCGTGGCCGAAGACCACGGCGCCCAGCATCACGTCCTCGGGCAGTTCCTGCGCCTCGGATTCGACCATCAGCACCGCCTGGTCGGTACCGGCCACCACCAGATCCAGCTTCGACTCCTTCAGCTGCGACACCGAGGGATTCAGCACGTACTGGTCGTTGATGTAGGCCACGCGGGCGGCACCCACCGGCCCGGCAAAGGGCACGCCGGACACGGCCAGCGCAGCCGAGGCGGCGATCATCGCCGGAATGTCGGGGTCGATCTCGGGGTTGCTGGAGAGCACCGTCAGCACCACCTGGACCTCGTTCATGAAGCCCTCGGGGAACAGCGGACGGATCGGACGGTCGATCAGGCGGGCTGTGAGGGTTTCCTTCTCGGTGGGGCGACCCTCACGCTTGAAGAAGCCGCCCGGAATGCGGCCGGCCGCATAGAACTTCTCGAAATAATCGACGGTGAGCGGAAAGAAGGACTGACCGGGCTTGGGCTCGCGGGCAGCCACCACGGTGGCCAGCACCATCGTGTCATCCATGGTGACGAGCACCGAACCCGTGGCCTGACGGGCGATCTCGCCGGTCTCCATCGTGACGGTGTGA
>JAUNHU010000233.1 GCA_030523825.1 Lautropia sp.
CCCAAGGGGGCTTTGCGGGAGACCCTGATCCGGTTTTTTCCGTGTTTTCCCGCGTCTGTGCCATGCCCGCAGGCGCCATGCCGGTTGGCACATGTCATGCGCCTGTTCGTCCCCGCGCTGGCCCCGGATGTGCATGACTTGCGCCAGGGATCTGTATCGACGGGTTGCAGGTTCGTTGGGGAATGTGAAGGTTGTGCGGGGCGTTTTCCATCTTGTTCGGCTGCATGGCAGGTATTTAACGAGTGTTTGCCGATTGCATGCCCCGTGCAGGCCAGCGGCTCCGGAAGGTGCTCGCGTGGGCGGTAGAATCTTCGCTGGGACACCCTGCGCCTTTTCCTGGCCCCTCCTTGCATTCTGCTTCTCATGAACCATTCCCTGACGTTTCACCTGTCACTGGCCCTGGTTGCGTTGTCGGGGCTGACGTTGCTGCCCGATGCGCAGGCGGCTACACCGCGCTCGGAGATTGCCCGTCCCACCGATTTCCTGCCGCAGACAGCCGATGCCGGTGCTGCGGTCTGCAAGTCCCCGCAACTGATGACCTGTGGCCGGCAGGCTGCGTCCCGCCTGAAACCGCCGGTTGGCAGTGCGCCCAAGGCGTCCTATCGTTTTGCCGAGGAACAATTCCTGTTCGATTCCGGCGTGGGCATCTTCCTGCAGACTGCGGTGGCAGCCACCAAGGGGGCCAATGCGCCCATGGAATGGCGCCGGCGTCTGGCCTTCAGACGCACGCCTGACGGACGCTTCCAGCTGGTGCAGATCGGCATCCAGTATCGCTGTGGCAGCGGAAGCTGGCAGAAAACCGCCTGCGCACCGCGTGCCGTTGCCAGGGCGGCTGCGGCAAAGGCTTCAGGGCAGGCAGCCGGTGCTGCCACTGCTGGTGCGGGCGCGTCGTCTGCCGGGGGGGCTGGTGGTGATTCCGTTGGCGGTGCAGCCCGGAGCCCTGGCGCGCAGGCTGCCGGCGCTTCGGCAGCAGGCGTTGCAGGCGCAGCCACGGGAGCTGCGCCGCAGGCATCGGGCACACCCGCACCCGGGGGCAGCGCCACCGCAACGCCCCCTGCCGGCACGCCGGGTGGCGTGTCACCGGTGGATGCCACCGATCCCCGATTGCAGGGAGATGCGGCCGGGATGCCTGATGGTGCCGGCAGTGAAGAAAAACAGCGTCTGGACGCCCGCTGGCGGCCGATGCGTGATGACATCCGTACCGAATCGTCTTCGCCAGAGGATGAGGCCCGGGCGAGAGCAGCCGCTGCCTTGGGCATGACCGGTGAGCAGCCCGGCAGCCAGGGCGCAAACCCCGCCGCAGGCAGGGCAGGGGCCGCTGCGGGGCGTCCGGCCACGTCGCCAGACGGCGCTACCGGGACGGGGGCGAACACATCAGGTGGTGCGCCAGCCGATGCTGGCCGTGCTGGCAGGGCAGTGCAGCAGGGTGTGTCGCCAGCAGGCCATGAGAGAACGGGAGCTGCTGCCGGCCGCAACGGTAATGCAGCCAGCGGCTCGCGTCATGCAGACATCGTGGCTGCCAGGCCGTCGCTCTCCGAAGATCAGCTGCGCAGCCAGCGCGGGGGTGAGGCATCGGCCACACATGCTCCGGCGGCAGCAGGTGGAAATGCCGTGAAAGCACCCGGGGCCGGAGTGCCCGGGCAGGCCGGTGAAGCCGCGGATGCGATGCCGATTCCTGACGCAACGCCTGCTGGCACCGGGGGCGCTGGCGGTGCGGGGGCCGCTGCCCGACCGGGAGCCGGTGCTGCGCCTTCCGGCATGCCGCAGCAGCCCGCAGGTGGGATGGCTGGAGGAGCCGTGGCTGGCGTGGATGCTGATGGTGTCGGTACGCCCGGGGAGGCCCCGGTGACACCCCGGCCAGATCCGGTGCGTGGGGATCTGCGCCTTCAGCCGACCACGCCGGACGCCGTGCGCAATGCGCGGGGATTCAGCCCGCTGGTGCCTGGCACCGAAAAGATCGCGCGGATGTCGCAGTTGTGCGAGCAGCCGATCGACATGTGTGGCAAGACCGTTTTCGACGAGCTGTTCAAGCCCGAGACCTTCGATGAACTGCTGCCGGTGCAGGTGCAGCGCGAGCGCTTCATCTATGCCGATGGCCCGGTGGTCAGCGCCGTCTACCTCGTCACCACGGTGAACCTGCCCGATGCCGTGCTGGCGGCCGAGCGCATCCGCATCGAATTCGTGCGGCGCGGGTCGGGCTGGGTGGCCGTGGCTGCCGGCAGGCAGGTGCGCTGCCGTCGCGGCAACGACACCATCGGCAACTGGGCTGACGCACACTGCGGTTGAGCGCTGCATATCGTGAGCGCCCTGTTCCTGCCTGGTGAATGTGCCAGGCAGTGCCGCCCCTGTTCAGTGCGGTGCTCCTCTGGTGCTTAAGGGGCTTTTCGTTCGCCCGTGTCATCTGCTTCCGGGCGTGGCTGGCGACGGGCTGCCAGCCAGCGCGGTTTCAGTTCACTCACCAGCACACCGGCCACGATCATCGCGCCGCCGATGATCG
>JAUNHU010000234.1 GCA_030523825.1 Lautropia sp.
GAACTCGGCGTCAACATCGACCACGTTGCAACCGTTCGCCAGGCGCGTCGCACCTACGAACCCGATCCGGTCTGGGCTGCCGTCGAGGCCCATCTGGGCGGGGCTGACGGCATCACCGTGCACCTGCGCGAAGACCGCCGCCACATCCAGGACGCCGATGTGCGCCGCCTGCGCGACCAGACGCAGATCAAGCTCAATCTGGAAATGGCGGCCACGCCGGAGATGATCGACATCGCCATCGCGCTGCGTCCCGAAATGGCGATGCTGGTGCCCGAAGGTCGCCACGAAATCACCACCGAAGGCGGGCTCGACATCGTTGCGCAGGAGGCCGCCATTGCTGCAGCCGTCGCACGCCTCACCGATGCCGGCATCACCTCCAGCGTCTTCATCGACGCCGACCCGAAACAGGTCGAGGCTGCTGCCCGCGTTGGCGCTGCTGTCTGCGAGATCCACACCGGTCCCTATGCCGAAGTCTTCCACGCGCACGGCCGCGATGCCGACAGCCCGGTCATTGCCCGCGAGATCGCGCGCGTGGCCGCCGCCGGCCAGCTCATCCGGCAGGCGGGCATGCGTTTCAACGCCGGCCACGGCCTCAATTACTTCAACGTGCAGCCCATTGCCGCCTTGCCCGGCATCCGCGAGCTGCACATCGGTCACGCCATCGTCTCGCGTGCCATTTTCGTGGGCATGCGTGAAGCGGTCGCCACCATGAAAAAACTCATCCGCGAATCCGCCGACTTTCACGCAAGGAGTGTCTGAGCATGGCCAGCACCCGCTCCACACAGAACACACGCCGTCGCGCCTCATCATCTGCGGCATCGGAGCAGACCTCCGGCAAGGTTTCCCGCGCATTGCCTGGCTCCCGTAAAAGCGCTGATCCTGCATCTCCTTCTGCTCCTGGCCGCACGACACGTGCCACCACGGCATCCGGCAAACGCAGACAGCCCCCGGCTGTACCCGGCTTTGCCGATGCGGTCGATCCGGTTGCCGAATCCGGTGCGCATGCCTTTGCGCAACCCGCCAGTCCGCGTGCATCGTCTTCCCCGAAGAAAGCTGCGAAGGCAGCACGTGCTGCCACGTCTTCTGCCGCAGCCCGCAAAGCGGCTTCTCCTGCTGCACGCAATGCAACATCTGCTACGGCCGCACGCAACAGCACTGCCGCAGGGCAGGGCACACGCACGCAGTCCAGGGCATCTGCATCCGGCTCACCCCTGGGGCCGGTCATGGTCGATGTGGCGGGGCACAGTCTCACGGCGGCCGAGCGCCGGCGCCTGCGTCATCCGCTGGTCGGCGGTGTCATCCTCTTTGCCCGCAACTACCAGTCGCCCGAGCAATTGCGTGCGCTCACCGCAGAAATCCACGCCTGCCGCAAGCCTTCGCTGCTGATTGCCGTCGATCAGGAAGGGGGCAGGGTGCAGCGTTTTCGTGACGGCTTCACCGCCATCCCGCCGATGCGCACGCTGGGCGAGCTGTGGGATCAGGACGTGCTCGAAGCCTGCCGCCATGCCACAGAGGTCGGCCGGCAGATCGGGCAGGAGCTGCGCGACTGCGGTGTGGATCTCAGCTTCACGCCGGTGCTCGATCTGGATTACGGCCACTCGAAGGTCATCGGCAATCGCGCCTTTCACCACGACCCGCGGGTGGTGACGATGCTGGCCCGCTGTCTCTCGCACGGCCTGTTGCTGGCAGGGCTGGCAAATTGTGGCAAGCATTTTCCCGGCCACGGCTTTGCCGATGCCGATTCGCATGTGGCGATGCCCCGGGACGAACGCAGCCTCGACGAGATTCTGGCGGCCGATGCAGCGCCCTATCACTGGCTGGGTGATGCGCTCACCGCCGTCATGCCGGCCCATGTCGTCTACCCGCAGGTCGATCGCAAGCCCGCCGGTTTCTCGAAGCGCTGGCTGCAAACCATCCTGCGTCGCCGTCTGGGTTTTGACGGGGTGGTGTTTTCCGACGATCTCGTCATGGAAGCCGCTTCGGTTGCCGGCGGCATCACCGCCCGTGCCGAGGCTGCGCTGAAAGCCGGCTGCGACATGGTGCTGGTCTGCAATCGTCCCGATCTGGCCGACGAGGTGCTTGCCACGCTGCAACCACCTGCCAACCCGCATCTGCAACGTCGCCTGGCTGCGTTGCGCCCGCGCACCGCCTCATGAATGACACGTTGCCACAGCCCGAATCATCCGATGCGGAACAGGGGCAGGTCGACGAGCCGGCCGGATCATCCAGACCGGAGGAGCCCGACGCCCCGCCGGTCGAGGCCGCACCTGCGCCGCTGAAGGAGCGCCCGGCCGAGCTGAAACTTTTTCTCAAGACACTGCCGGCACTGCCCGGTGTCTACCGGATGATCGACGCCAGTGGCACCGTCATGTATGTGGGCAAGGCACGCGAACTCAGCAAGCGCGTGCGCTCCTACTTCAACAAGAATCTGCCCAGCCCGCGCATTGCGCAGATGGTGGCGCGCATCGTCAGCATCGACACCACCACGGT
>JAUNHU010000235.1 GCA_030523825.1 Lautropia sp.
CCGCCCTGCTGCTCAGTGCCCTGCTCCCGCTGGCGGGCCTGTTTGCCACCTCGGATGCGCAGGCGCAGATCAAGACTGTGCCGGATGGGCGCTGGCGGCACATTCTGGGTGCGGGAGCCTCGGTGGCTTCGGGCAACTCGGATCTGACGAGTTTCAATGCCAATTACGACACCGCACGCGAGACTGGGCGGCATTCGCTGGCCTTCAAGGCAAAGGCGCTCTACAGCACGAGCGAAGGCGAGACGGCAGCGCACAATTTCAATCTGGAAACCAATGGCAAGCGCAATCTGGGTGAGCACTGGTATGTGTACGCCAATGGCGCCTGGTTCCGCGACCGGATTGCGAACCTCAGCCACCGGCTGACGGCAGCGAGCGGTATCGGTTTTCGGGTGACACGCACGCCCAAGGACGACTGGAGCGTGTTTGCCGGTGTGGGCTATTCGGAAGACCGCTACGCCGCCCCCACGCTGGTCGATGACCAGATCCGCTTGCGTTATGGGCGGGCGGAGGCCAACGTGGGTACGGAGTCTCACCACCAGCTTACGTCCACCACCACGGCTCATCAGCGCTTCGTGGTGTATCCGGCCATGAATGGCAGTGGTGATGTGCGTGCGGAACTGCTGGCGAACATCAGCGTGGCGATCACGCGGCGGCTGGCTCTCACGGCCACGGCCGAGCTGCGCTACAACAATGACCCCGGCACGGCCATCAGCACGATGGACCGGCGTTTCACGACGGGCGTGACGCTGAAGTTTGTCGACTGAGGGCGCGGGCGGACCTGCACCTGGTGGCTCATTCCCCGGCGGCCAAGGATCGGATCTCTCTGCATACGAGTCTGCCACGGAGTGAACGAAGGGGTTCAACGCCCCTGAGCTGCCGCCTGACCGGGCCTGTTGGCCGCTGGCGGTGGCGTGTCTTTGCCTGCTTGTGGTCTGCCGCGAGAATCGGCAGCAACGCCGCTGATGGCAGCGTGCTACCCAGGGTTATCCGGACTGCAGGTTCAAACGACAACGGTTTCGTCAGCGACATGGCCATTCTCTCTCCCAGCATTGCTGCCATCCGCCAGGACACCGGCCTCTATCGTGAGCTGGATGTGCTGGAGCGCCTGCAGGATTCGATGCCCGATGGCTACGAGATCTTTCACAGCGTGGCCTGGCATTCCATCGAGAACGAGCACGACCGGCACGGCGAGATCGACATCGTGATCCTCGGCCCGAACGGCCATCTGCTGCTGATGGAGATCAAGTCGGGGCACATGCAGTTGCGCGATGGCGAGCTGTTCAAGCTGTACAGCACGCGCGAGCATGATGTGCGTCGCCAGCTTGCGGTGCAGCGCGCCGCCCTGCTTCACCGGCTGCGTGAGGCTGGCTTGCACGCCTATGTCAGTCATTGTCTGGTGCTGCCGGATTACCGGCTGGAGACGGGCGACATCGTCGCCATTTCGCGCGACCGGATCATCGATGCCGAGGATTTTCCGTATCTGGGCGTGCGGGTGCAGGAGCTGATGCGCCACGGGGAGTCGCAAAGCGATATCGAGGCGCTGCGCCGCTTTCTGTCGAATGAGTTCCGGGTGTCGGTGGATCTGAGCGTGCTGGACGAGCAGTTGCAGCGCACCACGCAGCGTCTGGCCGAAGGGCTTGCCACCTGGGTTCCGCGCATTCAGGCGCCGCACGGTGTGGTGCGCGTGCAGGCCACGGCGGGCTCTGGCAAGACGCAACTGGCACTGCGGCTGCTGAACGATGCGGTGGGCCAGGGAGGGCGCGCGCTGTATGTGTGCTTCAATCGTTCGCTGGCTGACCATTTTTGCCAACTGGCCCCTGCCACGGCCGATGTGACGAGTTTTTCGGAATTGTGCGTGCGCTACTACCGGCGCAATTATGGTGAGCCGGATTTTGCAGCACCGGACAATTTCGATCTGCTGGCGCGGGTGTATTGCGAAGCCAGTGATGAATGGACGCCCACCTACGATCTGATCGTGATCGACGAGGGGCAGGATTTTCAGCCATCGTGGGTGGAAAGTCTGGTACCGCAGCTGAAGGAATCGGGTCGGCTGTATCTGCTGGAAGATGATGCGCAGCGGCTGTACGAACGGGCGCGCTTCGATCTGGCCGATGCGGTGACGCTGACCTGCAACGACAATTTCCGCAGTCCGCGGATGGTGTGTGAAGTCATCAATGCGCTGGGCCTGACCGAACAGGCAATTACGCCACGCAGCCCCTGGCAGGGAGAGCTGCCCGCCTTCCGGGTGTTTCAGAACGAGAAGTCGCTGCTGAAGGAAACGGCCGATGCGATTTCCAGTCTGGTGTCACGCGGCATAGCACTGCGCGATATCGTGGTGCTCAGCGCTCAGGACCGGCACGAGTCTGTGGTGCTGAATACCAGCCGCATCGGCGAATTCAGCACGCGCAGCTTTCGTGGCGACTACACCACCGATGGCGATCCGATCTGGACGAAGGGCGAGGTGCTGGTGGAAACCA
>JAUNHU010000236.1 GCA_030523825.1 Lautropia sp.
ACGGCTACCTGCCCGGCCCGCGCAGCGAGGTGCTGCGTCGCCTGCGCGAAAGCATCGGCTGCCGGGGCAGTAACCGCGAATACGCCCTCAACACCCAGATGGCACTGCAGGAATGGGGCATCTGCGACCCGGAGCTTGACCGGCTGATCGCCGAGATGGACGTGGCCTGACAGGCCGACGACACCTGAAGAAGCGAGACAGAGATCCGCACCCAACAGGAAAC
Source organism: Lautropia sp. (assembly GCA_030523825.1). Taxonomy (GTDB): domain Bacteria; phylum Pseudomonadota; class Gammaproteobacteria; order Burkholderiales; family Burkholderiaceae_E; genus Lautropia. The sequence goes on from JAUNHU010000236.1 coordinate 224, forward strand.
GGCTGCATCACCAACCCCGGGCAGGGGTCTCCGTTGTGGCTTCCGAGACACAATGGCCCCGTCCATCGGATGCCCCAAGCCACCCATGAAGAAGCCGACAGAGAATAGGAAAAGCGAATCCGCTGTTTCCTTTCCCTGATCGACATGTATTCCCTGCAGAAGCAACTTTTCACCCTTGCACTGGCTGCCATTGGCCTGAGCGCCGCAACCGGCATCAGCCACGGCGCAACCGCCACAGGCAGTGCGTCGATCAGCCAGGGGCTGGAAGCGCCGGGCAACACCGTCACCACCACCGTGATCGGTGCGACCACCCCCACCGCAGCCGCCAGCAGCGCGATGAGCGCCAGCGGCACATGGAACCTCTCCACAGGCGCCCACGCCCCCGACCTGGCGGACACCAGCCTGTGGCTTCCCCTGTCGATCTCCCTCGACTCGCTGACCATCAGTACCACCTCCCCACGCCTGCGCGTGAGCGAGACCAGCGAAACCACGGCCACCGTATTCCTCGATGGTGAGGCCGTCATCACGCTCGCCCGCGATGAGCACGGCCTCAACATCCGCAGTACCGCACCCGACACCACGAAGATCGCCTATCAGCTGACCGGTTCCGGCACCACGCCCATCACCCTCCACAGCCGCAGCGACTACAAGCTGAAGCTCACCAGCGTCACCCTGCACAGCCCGGATGGTCCCGCGCTCAACCTGCAATCAGCCAGCACCGCCTTCATCGAACTGAACGGCACCAGCACGCTGACCGACACGGCCGCCATGCAGGAGCACAGGCCCAGCGACGCCAACGCGATGGATCTGAAGGCCACGCTGTTCGCCGAAGGCGGAATGGTCATCAGCGGCAGCGGCGCACTGAAGATCGAGGCAAGCACCCGGCACGCGCTCGCCAGCAAGCGGCACCTGCGCATCATCGAAGGCAACGTCACGCTGAAGGCCAACGCCTGGGACGGCATCCGCGCCAGCAACGCCTTCATCATGGATGGCGGCACGCTCGACATCAGCGCACTGGCCGGCAAGGGCATCAAGGTGGACGGGCGCGAAAGCCGGAACGACCCGCTGGGCTTCATCGCCATCAACAATGGCACCCTCGGCATCAACAGCCACGGCAAGGCCATCACGGCTTCCTGGGAAGCCAAGCTCGGCAAGACCGCCTCGACCGACGATGACCCCGACCCGCGCGTGACCATCAACGGCGGCACCCTGCACATCACCACCACCGGCACCCCGTTCAAGGACACCGACACGGCTGACGGCAATGATTCCCTGTCACCGGAAGGCATCGAATCGAAGTCCGTGCTCACCATCAACGGCGGCGTCATCAACATTGCCAGCACCGATGACAGCCTGAACGCCGGTTCCAGCCTGATACTTGCCGGCGGGCGCATCAACCTCATCAGCGGCAACGCCGATGCAGCCGACTCCAACGGCAATCTGAACATCGCTGGCGGCTACATCGTGGCCCGCGGAGCGGCCTTCCCCGAAGGCGCCTTCGATGCCGACACCAACACCCTGGCCATCACCGGCGGCACCCTCATCGGCATCGGCGGTTCCAGCACCACCCCCAGCGCCAGTGCCAGCACGCAGAACACCCTTGTCATCAATGACAACCAGCACGTGGGTCTCTGGACCCTGCGGGATGCCGATGGCAATGCGGTCTTCTCCTTCAACCTGCCTGCGCCTCCCCAGTCGACAATGGTGCTCAGCGCACCGACACTGACGACCGGAACCACCTACACCGTCGTCACCGGTGGCACGCTGGAACACGTGGCGGAAAACTTCCACGGTCTGGCCATCGAGCCCGGCCCCCATGCCGGCGGCACCGCCAGCACCAGCGTCACCCTCAATCAGCGCGTCACCACGCTGGACACCACCACCCAGCCAGACCAGCACGGCGGCTGAAAACGGCGAAAAACGCGCCGCAACCGTACACCGGCTGACGCTGACAGCCGGCACGGAATCACCTGTGCCCGGTACATCCTGAATGAATGCCGGCCCGGCTGGGCACCCGCCCGGCACCCGGGCAGAACAGGCCGCAGAGGCGCCCGCTCGGTGCTGTCGCTTTCACAATACAAAAACGTCTGCCGGTTAACACAACAAAACACGATCCATACTCCGTCACTGACGCGCGCCTGCATTCCGCAGAAAATTCGCCCGTTCATCACTACTACGGCTCCGTTCGATCATGTCCTCCTTCTC
>JAUNHU010000058.1 GCA_030523825.1 Lautropia sp.
ATGATCTCGGCAAACAGTACGAACAGGGCAACCGCCGCATCGACATCCTGAAGGGTATCGACTTCTCGGTGGCGCCAGGTGAAATCGTCGCCGTGGTCGGCGCCTCGGGCTCGGGCAAGAGCACGCTGCTGCACCTGCTGGGAGGGCTCGATCAGCCCTCCGCTGGCTGGGTGAGCGTGGCCGGCCAGCGGCTGGACGAACTGGACGAGACCGGGCGCGGCCGTCTGCGCAACCAGAAACTCGGTTTCGTCTACCAGTTCCATCACCTGCTGGGCGAGTTTTCGGCCCAGGAAAACGTGGCGATGCCGCTGCTGATCCGGGGCACGCCCCGGCCACAGCCCCTGAAGGCGGCCAGCGAGATGCTGGCCCTGGTGGGGTTGGCCGAGCGGGTCAGCCATCGCCCCGGTGAACTCTCCGGCGGTGAGCGGCAGCGGGTGGCACTGGCCCGTGCGCTGGTCACGCAGCCGCAGTGCATCCTGGCCGACGAACCCACCGGCAACCTCGACGCCCAGACCGCCAGTGGTGTCTTCGACCTGCTGCATGGCCTCACGCGCCGCTTTGGCACCGCCGTCATCATCGTCACCCACGACCGCGAGCTGGCCGCCCGCGCAGACCGCCGCGTGACGCTGCGGGATGGCGTGCTGGTGGAAGCCGGATAAGGACAGACACGGCCTTCCGGGACACGCCCGAAAGACTGCCTCGCCACACCGCCCCATGCTGATCGACACCCACTGCCATCTGGACGCACCAGAGTTCGACGCCGACCGTGACGCGGTCGTCGACGCGGCCTGGCAGGCCGGGGTAGGGGCCGTGGTCATCCCGGCGGTCCATCGCTTCAACTGGCAAACGGTGCAGACACTGGCCGAATCCCGGTCGGGGCTTTTCTTTGCGCTCGGCATCCACCCGCTCTACGTGGCGCAGTCGGCCGACGATGACCTCGATCTGCTGCGCGCCCGGGTGGCCGAAGTCCGCGAGCACCCGGCCTTTGTCGGCATCGGCGAGATCGGTCTCGATTTCTTCGTTCCCGGGCTCGATCTCCAGCGCCAGCAGCACTTCTTCGAGCAGCAGATGCGGCTGGCACGCGACTTCGACCTGCCGGTCATCCTCCATACCCGGCGCTCGGTCGATGCCGTCACCCGGCAGATCCGCCGCTACCGTCCGCCCTCGGGCATCGCCCATGCCTTCAATGGCAGCCCGCAACAGACCGAACACCTGATGCGCCTGAACATGGCGCTGGGCTTTGGTGGTGCCATGACCTTCGAGCGCGCCCGCAACATCCGCCGGCTGGCCGCCGACCTTCCCCTGGAACACCTGGTGCTGGAAACGGACGCCCCCGACATCCCGCCAGCCTGGGTTCATCCAGGCCGCAACCAGCCCGCCGAAGTTGCCGCCATTGCGCAGGTGCTGGCCGCACTGCGCGGTCTTGATCCCGGGCAGCTCATCTCAGGCTGTGCTGCCAACGCCTGCCGGGTGTTGCCGGCCCTCCAGCCGTGGGTCAAAAGCCCCGGCTGCCGGCTGGCTTGACAACCGGAAAGCGTTCGCCGCCACATGCCGGACCGGTGTCGAAAATGAGCAAAAGCGCACCGTAAACTACGTCACAGCGGCCGGAATCAACCGCTCATAAGATCGCCGTTTATCAGGCGACAAACCGCATTCATCCGCATTCCTGCTGCTGTCAGGCGGGTCGGACAACGTCCCTGATGTCCTTCAACGGTTCCATCAGAGGCAAAACGTGTCCTCACGCATTCACCCCGAACTGTACTCCCAGCTGCACGAACAGCTTGCCGACCGGTTTTCCGGCGTCGTTCGCAAGCTGTTTCCCGAGCTGGCCGACGCACTGCAGTCCTATGCCGCCGAGGGACTGGAAAAAGGCGTGGCAGCCCGTCTTGCCGACACGGCACGCCGGTTGCGCGAAGAAAGCAGCGTCCGCGCCGACGCAGCGCTGGAACAATTCCTTTCACTGGATCTCTCCGGCCTGGGGGACGAAAGCGACATTCCCCACACGATCACGGGCCTCGATCCACAGGAAGGGTCACGCGACACAGTCCTGCTCGAACAGATCCTGGCCAGGGAACTGGCCAATGCGGTGCGTTCCCGATTCGGTGGCAGCTACGTCAACTACCTGCGCAGACTGGAAAACATCAGCGGCACCCAGCTGCGCGACGACCAGCATCCGCTGGGCGCGCGCATCATGGCGATGGCGCTCATCATTGCGCTGAAGCCGTTCACGCAGGTCCAGCCAACTTCGCTGCACCTGCGTCCCCTCATCCTGGCACATGCAGCCCCGGCACTGGCCCGGCTGGTGGCCGATACCGATGCAGCCCTGCGCCGTGCCGGCATCCAGGCCTTCCTGCCGCCTGCTGCCCCGATCCTTCCCCCACAGCCACAGAAGGCGGCGGCCGGGCTGGCAGCCCACACGGAATCCCCGCTGGCAACACGACGTGAAGATCCCTATACTGGTATATTCCCCAGCGATGAAGTCGGCAACGATTTCGTCCGACATGCATCCCACCAGGTTCTGAACGATATCCGTGCCTCCGCCGTCATGGCAGCCAATCCACTAGCCTCGAGGCGACACCGTCTCAGCGCCCATCGCAAGGCAGCGCAGGTCCCGCAGATCGAGGACATCGAACGGGACGCGGTCGTCTTCGCCCGTCAATGCCATGTGGCGCCATACAGCCAGGAAGCACGCACCGAGTTCTTCCGGCAGGTGCGCCAGCAGGTCGTGGCTGCCGGTGGAGACACGCACGTGCTCACCGTCATCGACCTGGTTGCCTCGCTGTTCGACTATGCAGCCAGTGACCGCCGCCTGCCCGAAGGTGCGCGCATCCTGCTGTGGCGTCTGCAGATGCCCGCCATCACGCTGGCCAGCCTCGACGCAGGCTATCTGGGTGACGACTCCCGTTCCATCCGCCGCCTCACCGAGCAGCTGGCTGCCATCGCTGTCAGCTATCCCGACGAGATGCGTCCCGACAAGACGCTCTATCAGCGTCTGCAGACCGTGGTCCGGGCCGTCGAGATCGTCGCCCATGCCTTCCATGTGCGCAGCCAGGTTCTGTCCGAACAGGTCGATCAGGAATATCGCCGGGCAACCGAAGGCATGCGACAGCTGCTGGCCAAGCTGGCCCGCAGCCAGTACGCGCCCGGACTCAAGCAGCCCCGTCAGGCCAACCGCCGCGATTACACCCGCAGGCCGCCGGCTGCACGCGAAAAGATCGTTTCCGAAGACATTCGCCGTCTGCTCGACCATCGTCTGGGTGGCAGCCGCGTACCGGAGTCGGTCACGCTGTTCCTCTACGATGTCTGGCTGCGTCACCTGCGCACGGCAGCCCTGCGTGATGGCACCGACAGTCAGAACTATCGCCTGGCCCTGCAGGTGGTAGACAACCTGCTCTGGACCCTCGGCCACGAGGGCGCAGACCCGCGGGCTCGCAACGAACTGGTACAAAGCATTCCGCCAATGCTCAGCATGCTCTCCGTCGGCATTCGCGAGGTCGGCGAGAAGCCCGAGAACTTCCAGACCTTCTTTGACGAGATCTTCCTGATCCATGTCCGGCGCATGCAGGGCCACGGAGGCTCGGCTGTCACCGTCATCGACGAGGCCAGGAACAACGAGGAACTGGGTGCCACCAGGGATCACCAGGTGGTTGGTGTGCCCGATGTCGCCACGTCGGCCGCCATGCGCGAAGCGCCCGCAGTCTCCCAAGCTCCCCGACAAGTGGAAAGCGTTGCCCAGACGCCCTCCATTTCGGCCTGGCAACCGGCAGGACAGGCCTCCGGAGCGCACGCACCCACATCCACCGGTGCAACCAATCCGCGAGCGCCGGTGCCAATCGACCCCTTCAGTTCGCCGCCTCCCTTCGAACGCTCGCCACAGCATGCCCGACAGCAGGCACAGCCGGTCTCGAACGATGCGGGTATCGACACGGCCGCATTGCTCGACCCCCACGGCTCTGGCGCTGCCAGCGTGCGGCTGCACGCACTGATCGACAGCACGCGGGTCGATGATCTGCCTTCGCAACCACGTCGCTTCAATCTGCCGGCAGAACGTTTTGCCACGGCTCTTCACGCCGGCCGCTGGATGGAGATGATCAGCCGCAGCGGGCGCGTCGACTACGCCAAGGTGGTCTGGATCAACGAGCGCAAGACGATGGCCCTGATGCTCACCGCCCAGCGCCGCGTAATGACCCGTGAAATCAACTCTCTCATCAAGCGGGTGCGACAGGACCGGCTGCATTTCGTCTGGTAATCATGCAACCCAGGCCGGGCTGCTACAACAGCATCCCGGCCTGGGTTGCCGAAAGCAGAACCCACCGGTTCATTCAAAAAAATTTCTGCATTCGTTTTGCCAATTCCAGAAAAGTCGCTATACTCTTGTCTTCACTGCTGATGCAGCAGGCGCGTAGCTCAGTTGGTTAGAGCACCACCTTGACATGGTGGGGGTCGTTGGTTCGAATCCAATCGCGCCTACCAGCTTTTTCAAGGGTTTTCCGCAAAAGCCTTCGAAAGACTCGGAAAACACCTCCCACAGGAAAAGGCTGAATCGTCAGAACCACCCATCGTCGATGCGATCCGGGTGGTTTTTGTTTTTCAGGGTCTGTTTTTCGCCCCGAGCGCTATTGGCAAAACTCGCAGTTTAACTGCGCCAGCCACTCCCCCCTGCGCCTTCAGCCTCCTGAGCACTGACTTCCTCTGGCAGAATTGCCATTGAGCCCACCTGTCTGATCTTCGAGGCCCAAAAACCCCGTTCCGCGAACAAGGAAAACCGGGAATCAGCGCCTACAGTTGCCTAAAGACAACGAAAGTCCGCCACAGGACAGCCGGACGAACCGCCCGGGTATCCGCAGGGGTATGGCCATTGCACCTGAATTGTGAGGGCAGGGTGGCTGTGTTACTCTCGGCGGCTCAGTACTGTCCCGGTGTTGTGTCCGCTTCCGGGCGATCCGGTCTTCTTCCGGTCGTTCCGGCCCAACACAACGAGCACGGGCCTCATTCAGCCACCAGGTTCCAACACTTTTCCCAGTCGTGCCAAACATTCTTTTGCCGGACGGCTCTCAGCGCCGTTTCGATGATGCCGTCACGGTGGGGCAGATTGCTGCCGCCATCGGTCCAGGACTTGCCAAGGCCGCCATTGCCGGCCGTGTCGACGGAAAGCTGGTCGATCTTTCCCACACCGTGAAGGACGACGCCTCGGTCGCCATCCTCACCGACAAGGACCCCGACGGTCTGCACATCATCCGGCATTCGACGGCACACCTGATGGCCTATGCCGTGCAGGATCTCTATCCCGAGGCCCAGGTCACGATCGGCCCGGTCATCGAAAACGGCTTCTACTACGACTTTGCCTACAAGCGCCCCTTCACGCCCGAAGATCTGGCCGCCATCGAAAAGCGCATGCACGAGCTGGCCAGGCTCGACGAGCCAGTGGTGCGCGAGGAGTGGGACCGCGCGGAAGCGGTGAAGTATTTCGAGTCGGTTGGCGAGAAATACAAGGCCGAGATCATTGCCTCCATTCCGGCCGACGAAGGCATCAGCTTCTACCGCGAAGGCAAGTTCGTCGACCTCTGCCGTGGCCCGCACGTGCCGTCCACCGGCAAGCTGAAGGTCTTCAAGCTGATGAAGGTGGCTGGCGCCTACTGGCGCGGCGACTCGAACAACGAGATGCTCCAGCGCATCTACGGCACGGCCTGGGCGAAGAAGGACGAGCAGGACGCCTACCTGCACATGCTCGAAGAAGCCGAGAAACGCGATCACCGCCGGCTGGGCAAGGAGCTGGACCTGTTCCACACCCAGGCCGAGGCGCCCGGCATGGTGTTCTGGCACCCCAAGGGCTGGGAGATCTGGCAGCGCATCGAGCAGTACATCCGCTCCATCTACCGCGAAAGCGGCTACCAGGAAATCAAGTGCCCGCAGATCCTCGACGTGGATCTGTGGAAGCGCTCCGGCCACTGGGACAACTACAAGGAGAACATGTTCTTCTCCGAATCGGAAAAGCGTGAATACGCGATCAAGCCGATGAACTGTCCCGGCCACGTGCAGGTGTTCAACTCGGCACTGCGTAGCTACCGCGACCTGCCGCTGCGCTATGCGGAGTTTGGCTCCTGCCACCGCAACGAGCCCTCCGGCGCGTTGCACGGCATCATGCGCGTGCGCGGCTTCACCCAGGACGACGGCCACATCTTCTGCACTGAAGAACAGGTGGAAGCCGAAGTCACTGCGTTCCACCAGCAGGCCATGTCGGTCTACCGCGATTTCGGATTCGACCAGGTGGCGGTGAAGCTCGCCCTGCGTCCTGCCCAGCGTCTCGGCACCGACGAGGCATGGGATCGCGCCGAGAATGCACTGCGCGCAGCCCTGAAAGCCTGCGACGTGCAATGGGAAGAACTGCCGGGCGAGGGCGCCTTCTACGGTCCCAAGATCGAATATCACCTGAAGGACTCCATCGGCCGTCCGTGGCAGGTGGGCACCATCCAGTACGACCCGATGATGCCCGAACGCCTGAACGCCGAATATGTGGCCGACGACAACAGCCGTCGCCGTCCGATCATGCTGCACCGTGCCATCGTCGGCTCGCTGGAGCGCTTCATCGGCATCCTCATCGAAAACCACGCCGGCGCCATGCCAACCTGGCTGTCGCCCGTGCAGGTGTCGGTGCTCACCGTCACCGATTCGGTTTCCGACTACGCCGAAGAAGTCCGACAAGGGTTGATAAAACAAGGATTTAGGGTTATTTCGGATTTGCGGGGCGACAAGATCGGCTATAAAATCCGCGAGCACAGTTTGCAAAAAGTTCCATTTCTCGTCGTCGTCGGCGAGAAGGATCGGCAGGCTGGCGAGGTGTCGGTACGCGCCCGGGGCGGGAAAGACCTTGGCAGTATGTCACTCGATGCGTTCAGCCGGTTGCTGAACGAGGAAGTGGCAGCCAAGCGTCATTGACGCGGCCGACCGCCTTTGCAATGAATTCCCGTGACGGCCGGGTAGGCCGTCAGGTGCCGGTCCGGCCGGTCTGCTCCTTCGGAGCACACCCGTTGGCCGGCAGTTTGTCTAGTTGAATCGGAGAGTATCAGCATCGCTACCGAACGCACCCACCGTCTGAACGGTGAAATCAATGCCCCCGAAGTCCGCCTGCTGGGCAAGGACAACGAACAGCTCGGCGTCTTCCGTCTGGGAGAGGCCCGTCGCATGGCCGAGGAGGCCGATGTCGACCTGGTCGAAATCGCGCCGACTGCCTCGCCGCCCGTATGCCGCCTGATGGACTACGGCAAGTTCCGCTATCAGGAACAGAAACGCGCCGCCGAAGCCAAGGCCAAGCAGAAGATCGTCCAGATCAAGGAAGTGAAGTTCCGTCCGCAGACCGATGACGGCGACTACAAGATCAAGCTGCGGAACATGATCGGCTTTCTCGAAGACGGTGACAAGGTCAAGATCACGCTGCGTTTCCGCGGCCGTGAAATGGCCCACCAGGAGTTCGGCGTGCGCCTCCTGGAGCGCGTCCGCAACGACGTGGACGAAATTGCCGTCGTCGAATCCATGCCGCGCCTCGAAGGCCGGCAGATGGTGATGATGATCGCCCCCAGGAAGAAGAAGTGAACGCCTGAGCGGCTGCCTCGGCGCCTGGATGCCCCGCGCTGAAGCAGCCGACCCCTTTTGGCATACATCCACTGCACTGCCACCTCCCCATGACGCGGCAGCGGGGTTCTGTTCCCTGTCGACGCCGTTTTATTCGCTTCCTTCCGGCATCGGCTCAGTACCGCTCGAAGACCAGGTGCACGAACGGTCGTTCGACCAGCTGCCCACCCTTCGATACCGCGATGTCGCGCTGATTCACCTTCGCCAGTTTCTGCAAGGGCAGGGCTGATGCCATCGCCTCAATCTCATCAGCATCGAACAGCCTGAAACCGTGCGCCGCAAAAGGCAGTTTCTGCATGAAATCCCGCTCGGCAAACGTCAGGCACAAACGCCCGGAAGGCTTCAGCACCCGGCACAGCTCTGCCAGCCAGGCACTCAGGCTCGCCTGAAAATACACGGTGTTCACACTGAAAATCCGGTCGAATACCGCATCGCCAAACGGCAAACCCGCATCATCCGCAGAAGCACGTGACTTCGTCACAGCGTCGGCCCGGTCGATTCCCGTGCTGGCGCAACCGCCCTGCCGCTCAGGCCGCCCGTTGCCATTGCCATCCGACTGTTGATGCCTCCAATCTTCTGCGTCTGGCGGAGCATCGAAATCCCTTTCCAGCAACAGATATTCCGCCATGCCGGCTTCGATGAAAGGCGCGTTGAAATCACGGGCCGCTTTCGCCATCGTGGCCGAGATTTCCAGGCCAGTGTAGTGCAAGCCCCGTGCCTGCGACAGGATATGGCCGAGCAGGCCGCCATTGCCACAGCCGGGCTCCAGTATCCTGTGCCCATCGCGGATGTCCAGCTGCTCAAGCGCTCCCAGAATCATTGGCAGATTGCGCAGGTTCATCACCTGCCCCAGAAGCAACCCGGCATCCCCCTGAGGGCAACGCAGTTGCGCGGCGATTTCCTGGTTTTCCATGAAGCGTCTCATGAACTTCTTCGTCCCCGCGAAAGCCCCGCAGAGCGTGCCGAAAAGTGGCTGACAGGCCAGGAACCACAAATTTCCCGGCCCCGGCCCGCTGCGGATCAGACCAGCCCCTGTTCCTTCAGGGCAGTCTGCACGCCAGCATCTTTCTCAATGCGGGCGAAGTAGGGTGCCAGATTGGCGTGCTGGCTCAGATCCAGCTTCAGGGCATTGGCCCAGCGCATGATGATGTAAACGTACACGTCCGCAATGGTCAGCTCACCCGTCAGATACTCCTTGCCGGCCAGCGCCTCGTTCACGACGCCAAACAGCCTGACGATGTTCTCGCGGGCACGTGCAGCCAGCGCAGCCTGCTCCTGCTCGCCGTCGATGAAGCGGGCAGCGGCAAAGAGCGGTCCAAAGAGCTTGTGCAGATCACCGTTGGCAAAGGCCAGCCACTGGCGCGCCTTCGCCACCGAGCGCCTGTCGCCATGACCGAAGATGCCCGCCTTCGGTGCCAGATCATTCAGGTAATCCAGGATGGCCATATTCTGCGACAGCGCCCAGTCGCCATCTTCCAGCAGCGGCACCGAGCCCTGCGGGTGCTTCGCCAGATAGGCGGGCGACTTGATCGAATCCCGGGTTTCGGCAACGGCCTCGTAGGGCAGGCCGCTCCAGGCCAGCGCAACGTGGGGAACGAAAGAACATGCACCGGGCAGGTAATGAAGTTTCAGCATGGGAAGCCAGATCCTATGTATCGGGAAAAGCCCTGACAAGCGTCAGGGAACCCCGTCAATGTACCAGCCCCTCGTGCTTTGGTGAATCACGGATTCTTCAGCGTCGAGAACATCCGACACTCGGCAGAAAGGGCGAGCAGGTTCGGGTCCCGCTCCCGGCTGGCGAGAAAGAGCAGCGATATCTGCTGCCGGATCAGGTAAGGGCTGGCCAGCGGTATCAGCTGGATCTTCGGGCCAAAATCCGCAATGCGCCCCGGCAACAGGGCATGGCCCACGCCGCCGCTGACCAGATTCACCAACGAAAAAATGTCGCCCACCTGCATCGTGATGCGAGGGCTGCAACCCGCACGCTCGAATGCGCGCAGGAAACTCTGCTGGGTTGCAAAATCCTCGCTCAGGCAAACAAACCCTTCGTCGCTCACCTGTCTCAGATCAATCTGCTCGAACTTTGCATAGGGCGAGCCCAAAGGCGCGGCAAAAAACATTTCGTCGGAGAACATCGGCACATGCAGCATGCTGGCCGAAGGCGTTTCGTCGATGGCGATGATGATGGCATCGAGATGGCCGGTTTCCAGCTTTTCCAACAGGGTACGGTTGGAGCTGAGCGTCAGCTCCACATCCAGAGATGGACGCCGCTTTCTGAGTCCGATGAAAAGATGCGGAATGGTGCGAACGGTGAGCGAGTAAAGCCCGCCAACGCGCAGCCGTGACCCACCGACGCCAGCAATTTCACGCGCACGAAGGATGCCATCGGCACACTCCTGCAGGGAGCGTGCTGCATGTTCAGCGAGCACGTGTGCTGCCGGCAGCGCCTGAAGCCTGCGCCCATTTCGCTGGAACAACGGGCAGCCAAGCGCTTCTTCAAGGGAATGCAGTGCACGGTGGACGCTGACCGTACTCTGTCCCACATCCTCTGCCACATGAGACAGGCCGCCATGCTTTATGAAACTCAACAGGATCTCCAGCTTACGAAAGCTGATCTGTTCGTCGATTTTCATGTCTCCCCCGAAAAGCATGTGTTCATTACGCTCAGGGTAATGAACGGACTCTAAAGTATATTGAAGCCCCTCTGTACTCCGCGTACCTTGAACGACAGTGAATTCCGGGCCGGAATTCCTGTATACGACATCAATCAGGGATCAGGGATTCCCCTGACCGGGTTGAAACCAAGAGGACGGAGACAGCATGGACGCCAGGGTTCAAGCCGATGATTTGCGCTGGCGGCGTCGGCGCACGGAAAAACAGCGACGCCTGGAGCAGGTACGGGATTTCACGGATGCCTCAGTCATCAGAAGCGATGCCATCGTTGCGGTACTGGAGCGGCTGATCGGCCCGAATGACCGGGTCGTGCTGGAGGGCAACAACCAGAAGCAGGCAGATTTTCTTGCGCGCGCACTCACTGCCGTCGATCCGGCCAAGGTACATGACATCAGCCTCATCATGCCCAGCGTCAGCCTGCCGGAGCATCTCGATCTTTTCGAGCGCGGCATCGCCCGGCGGCTTGATTTCTGCTATGCAGGGGCGCAGAGCTTGCGCATTTCGCAATTCCTGCAGGACGGCCTGCTCGAAATTGGCGCCATTCACACCTACATCGAACTCTATGCCCGCCTTTTCATCGACCTGATTCCGAACGTGGTGATGGTTGCCGGGTACACGGCCGACCGCGAAGGAAATCTCTATACCGGCCCCAGCACCGAAGACACGCCCACCATCGTCGAAGCCGCCGCCTTTCATGATGGCATCGTCATCGCGCAGGTGAACGAGATCGTCGACCACGTCGACGATCTGCCGCGTGTCGACATTCCCGGCTCGTGGGTGGATTTCGTGGTCAAGTCGGACAAACCCTTCTTCATCGAACCGCTCTTTACCCGCGATCCACGTCTCATCACGCCGATGCAGATCCTGATGGCAATGATGGCGATCCGCGGTGTTTATGAACGCCACGAAGTCCGTTCGCTGAATCACGGCATCGGTTTCAACACGGCTGCCATCGAGCTGATTCTGCCCACCTATGGTGAGCGTCTCGGGCTGAAGGGGAAGATCTGCCGCAACTGGGCGCTGAATCCGCACCCGACGCTGATTCCCGCCATCGAATCGGGATGGGTGGAAAGCGTGCATTGCTTTGGTGGCGAACTTGGGATGGAGAAATATGTTGCAGCGCGGCCCGATGTGTTCTTTACCGGACGCGACGGCTCGATGCGCTCCAACCGTGCGCTCTGCCAGCTTGCCGGCCAATATGCCGTCGACATGTTCATCGGCTCCACGCTCCAGATGGACGCCTTCGGTAATTCATCCACTGTCACGCGCGGACGCCTGACCGGCTATGGTGGCGCCCCCAACATGGGCCATGACCCCCACGGACGACGCCACCCGACGCCTGCGTGGCTCAACCTGCTGGAAACCGACGATCCGCTGGCACGCGGCAAAAAGCTGGTGGTCCAAGTGGTCGAGACCTTCCAGGCTGCCGGCAAGCCGTGCATCGTCGAATCTCTCGATGCCGTGGAAGTGGGCAAGGCAAGCAACATGCCCCTGGCCCCGGTGATGATCTACGGCGATGACGTGACGCACGTGCTCACCGAAGAAGGCATCGCCTACCTGTACAAGGCCCGCTCGGTCGAAGAGCGCAAGACCATGATCGCCGCGGTATCAGGGATCACGCCCGTGGGCTTGCGGCACGATCCGGCGGAAACCGCACGTCTGCGCAGGGAAGGGCTGGTGGCATTGCCAGAAGACCTCGACATCCGTCGCGCCGATGCCACCCGCTCGCTGCTGGCGGCACGCAGCGTTGCCGACCTCGTCGAATGGTCCGGTGGCCTCTACGAACCACCGGCACGATTCAGGAGCTGGTGAACATGACAGACATGCGAGCCGAACAACTAGCCGACCTATGCGTGCAGGCACTGATCGACGAGGTGACGCTGACCCCCAAGCCGGGGCTCGTGGACATCCGCCACCGTGGCGCACACCGCGACCTGAACTGGGCGCTGATGTGCCGCTCGGCCCTTGCGCTTCGCCCGACCTTCGCCCGGCTGGCGCAGGCAGCAATCCATGCGGACGCCGATCTGACGCTGCGTGAAACGCTGGGGCGGATCGGACGGGAAGGAGAAGCCACCATGCTGGCTGCCACCGGAGGCATCAACACCCACCGGGGCGCCATCTGGGCACTGGGGCTGCTGGTTGCCGCTGCCGCGCGCCATCCCGAGAGCAACGCCGACACGCTCGCGCATGCAGCCGGAGCGCTTGCCCGCCTTCCCGACAGGCACGCCCCACGCCAGACCGGCAACAAGGGCGAAATGGCCTGTCAGCGCTACGGCGTCGGCGGCGCAAGGGCACAGGCGCAGGCAGGTTTTCCCCAGATCGTGCGCGCGGCACTGCCCGCACTGCACGAATCCCGGCGCCAGGGACACAGCGAAGCCGCGGCGAGACTGAACGCTCTGCTGGCCGTGATGGCCGGCCTCGACGATACCTGCCTCCTGTCGCGTGGCGGGCCGGAAGCATTGCAGCGCGTTCAACGCGGAGCGGCTGCCGTTCTGCACGCCGGCGGCGCAGGCAGCTGGCGCGGACGCGTCGCACTGCGGGCACTCGATCAGTGCATGCTCGCCCGGCATCTTTCGCCGGGTGGCGCTGCCGATCTGCTGGCAGGCGCACTCTTTCTCGATGCCCTGACCTCATCCGGCGCCATCACGAAGACCCCGTCGAACAAGGAGATCCAGACATGCAGAAACTGACATTGAGTTTTCCGGCGGGCATGCCGGCACGGGGCAGGGCGCTTGCAGGCGTCGTCGGCTCCGGCGATCTCGAAGTGCTCGTCGAACCGGGTCCGGAAGGACAGACACTCGTTTCCGTGAGCACTTCCGTCGACGGGTCTGACGCCTTCTGGCAGGCCGTGCTGGGCCGCATCCTCGGCAACGGAGAGCAACCCGCCACCCGGATGGACATCCACGACTTCGGCGCGACGCCGGGCGTCATCCGCATGCGCATCGAACAGGTGCTCGAAGAACTCCGTGAGCAAGACGAAAAACAGGGAGAAACCGTGTCATGAATCATGCAGAACTGCTGAACCGGCAGAGTTTCATCGAATGCGATGCCCGCGCCCGCGCACGCGCCTTGCTCGACCGGGGAACGATGCGCGAACTCGTCGGCCCCTTCGAGCGCCTGTCCTCTCCGTGGCTGGACGCCCAGGGCATCGTCACGCAGGCCGATGATGGGGTGGTGGTGGCCAAGGGCATGATGGACGGCATGCCCACAGTCATCCTCGCCATCGAGGGAAGCTTTCAGGGGGGCAGCATGGGGGAGGTGGGCGGCGCAAAAATTGCCGGTGCACTGGAACTTGCCGCAGAAGACAACCGTCAGGGCACTCCCACCCGCGCGGTTCTGCTGCTGGAAACCGGCGGGGTACGCCTGCAGGAGGCCAATCTGGGTCTTGCCGCCATCGCCGAGATCCACGCGGGCATCATGGCGCTGCGTCAGCATCAGCCCGTCGTCGGCATCATCGCCGGCCCGGTGGGCTGCTTTGGCGGCATGTCGATCGCCGCCGGGCTCTGCAGTTATCTCATCGTCACCCGTGAAGCACGGCTGGGACTGAATGGCCCGCAAGTCATCGAGCAGGAAGCCGGCATCGAGGAATACGACTCCCGGGATCGCCCCTTCATCTGGAGCATCAGCGGCGGTGAGCAGCGCCATGCCTCCCGTCTCGTCGACGCCTATCTGGCCGATGACGTGGAAGAAATCCGTTCCATGACCATCGCGCTGCTGCGTGAGGGGTTGCCCAAAACACACCGCAGCAACCAGGAAGACATCTTTCTTGATTGCGTGACACGCACTGCCACGCAGGAGCAGCACGACCCGGTACAGGTCCGGGCCATCTACCAGGAGGCTTTCCGATGACGAACGACACACAGCGCAGTCGTGGCGAAACCTGGCTGCACGCACTCACCGGCAATGCAGGTGCGGTCGACGGGCTTCCCCAATCCGTGCGGGTCGTGGACGGCATGCTGGACGACATGCCCGCCCGTTTCATCGCGGTGGTTCCCGATCCGGAAAACCCCTTTCCGCGCGCGCGCTCGGGCGAAACCGGCCTGCTGGAAGGCTGGGGCATTGCCCGTGCCGTCCGGCAGGTGGTGCGTGAAGACAAAGGCACGCCGCACCCGCGCGCCATCGTCGCCATCGTCGATGTACCCAGTCAGGCCTATGGCCGTCGGGAAGAAGCCTGGGGCATCCATCAGGCACTGGCCAGCGCAGTGTCGGCCTATGCCGAGGCGCGCGCAGCGGGTCATTCCGTCATCGCGCTCATTGTCGGCAAGGCGATGTCGGGCGGATTTCTTGCCCACGGCTATCAGGCAAACCGGCTGATCGCCCTCGACGATGCAGGTGTGATGGTGCATGCAATGGGCAAGCACGCGGCCGCGCGCGTCACCCTGCGCACGGTCGAGCAGCTCGAAAAGCTCGCCGCCAGCGTGCCGCCGATGGCCTATGACATCGGAAGTTTCGACAGGCTGGGATTACTGTGGAGATTGCTGAAGGTGTCCAGTGCCGATACGCCCCGCCCTGACGACGTGGACGCAGTGAAGCAGTGCCTGCGCGACGCACTGGCCGACATTCCCGGGGATGAACGGCGCGATCTCTCCACGCGCCTCGACAGACCACTGCGCAAGTGTTCCATCGAGGTACGCGAGCGGCTGAAACAGCAGTGGGCTGCGCCACCGTCCTGACACACGAAAGACATCGCTGTACATGCCTGAACACGGGTTCCGGAAACCGGGTCATCACAAAGGGACCAGGGCAGCGGGAACCCGGTGAATGCCACACGGCCGGGCGCAGGGCATTTCATGCCATCTGCTGGCGCCCATCACGCCCCGGAAACCTCGTGGTCAAAAAAACGCCGGTAAACCGGAAAAAATCAAGGAGACATCAACATGACCATTTACGGAACAGCCTTGTTGGCCACCTGCGTGCTCTGTGGCCTGTTCGTTGGCGACTTGCTGGGCGCGATGCTTGGCGTCAAGGCAAATGTCGGCGGTGTCGGCTTTGCCATGATCCTGCTCATCCTGTCATCGGAATATCTGCGCCGGAACGGCATGCTGCCAACACCCACCGAGGAAGGCGTCCGCTTCTGGAGTGCGATCTACATTCCGGTGGTGGTGGCGATGGCCGCCCAGCAGAATGTGGTGGGAGCACTCAAGGGCGGTCCGGCAGCGATTCTTGCAGGCACGCTGGCGACTGCCATCTGCTTTTTCAGCATTCCCCTGGTGGCACGCATCGGCCAGAAGAAAGCCAATACCCATCAACAGGCAGCGGGGTGAACGGACATGGACATTCTGACCCAGGTACTCGTCAAGAACGGCTTGCTCACCGGCTTTGCTCTCGTCGGCCTGCTGATGGCCTTTTCCTATTGGCTGTCTTCCCGTCTCACCAGGGGCAAGCTGCATGGTTCAGCCATCGCCATCATGCTCGGTCTGGCAATGGCCTATTTCAGCGGCATCTTTTCAGGCGGGCAGAAGGGCGTCTCCGACCTGCCACTGCTGAGCGGCGTGGGGATACTCGGTGGCGCGATGATCCGCGACTGCGCAATCACCGCCACTGCTTTCGGCGTGCGTCTGCGTGAAATCGGCCAGGCAGGTCTCAGCGGCGTGGTGTCACTTTTCCTGGGCGTCGTGCTGTCGTTCATCGTGGGAGCTGCGGTTGCCGCAATCTTCGGTTATACCGATGCCGTATCGATGACGACCATCGGCGCAGGTGCCGTCACCTATATCGTCGGCCCCGTGACAGGAGCCGCCATTGGTGCGAGTTCGGACGTGATGGCACTCTCGATTGCAGCCGGTCTGGTGAAAGCCATTCTGGTCATGATCGGCGCACCGTTCTTTGCAAAAACCGTCGGTCTGGACAACCCTCGTACCGCAATGGTGTTCGGCGGCATGATGGGTACCACCAGCGGGGTCTGCGGTGCACTGGCGGCCATCGACCCGAAGCTGGTTCCCTATGGCGCAATGACCTCGACGTTCTATACCGGGCTCGGCTGCCTGATGGGGCCGTCGATATTGTTCCTGCTGACCAAGGCCGTGGTGGGTTGAGGATGCGAGCGCACGATCTGCTGTGGCTGAACCGCCCGTTGCGCGAGTGCCTGCCGGACGTGCCTGAATGGGCCGACCCGTGCTGGCCCGTCGTTGTGCGCAGGGCCATTGCGCCATCCGGCCAGACGGTTCCGGTTGGCGTGCGTGGCCTTGCCCGCCATCAGCGCCATGCGGGCTGGCTCGACATCGGACGTGTGGCACGCGTCGTCACACCAGAAACGCTTGCCCGGAACCACATCCCGGCCAAGGGCGATCCTGCACACGCGACAACTCATCCTCCCGCCTGTATCGAAACCCTGACACGCATCGCCCCCATGCTGGACGAAACCGGGCTGGCCTGGGGGCCAACCGGCGCAGTCGGGTTCTGGCTGGCCTGTGGCGCCCCGGTGCTGCATGCCGGCAGCGATCTCGATCTGGTGGTTCATGCCCCGCGTCCGTTGCCAGCCGATGTCATCGGGTTGCTGCAGGCACTCCCATCCCATGCCGGTTGTCGACTGGACATCCAGATCGAGACGGGCAGGGGGGCTTTTGCACTCGCCGAGTGGCTTGCGGGTCGGCCCCGGATTCTGCTGAAAACCGCAGCGGGACCACTTCTGGTCGCAAATCCCTGGGAGACGCGGGAGCAAGCTGCAGGCACATGCGCTGCGCCCGACACTCACCCGGTGAGTCCGGGCGCAAGATGACGGACAGAGAGCCATGAGCACACTTTTCATGTTTCCCGGACAGGGATCGCAGTCGCCGGGCATGCTCTCCCGCCTGCCCGATACGCAGGAAACCGCGCAGACGCTGGCTGAAAGCACCGAGGTGCTGGGTCAGGAGCCACAGGGGCTGGAGACACCGGAAGCGCTGCGATCCACCGTGGCCGTCCAGCTCTGCCTGCTGATTGCCGGGGTTGCAATGGCCCGGAACCTGATCGCGCGCGGCGTGCAGCCACGCATGGTGACGGGCATGTCGATCGGCGCCTTTCCGGCAGCAGTGGTGGCAGGCATTCTCGATTACCGCGATGCGCTGCGGCTGGTCTCGATACGCGCTCAAGCCATGGAACAGGCCTTTCCGTCCGGACATGGCATGACAGCCGTGATCGGTCTGGACATCAGGCGACTCGATTCCCTGGTGCATTCGGTCAACGCGGAGGAGCTGCCCGTCTTCATCGCCAACATCAACGCAGAACGCCAGCTGATCGTCAGCGGCTGCGATGCAGGGATGGAGCGGGTAACGGAATTGGCGATGCAGCAGGGCGCCAGCCGCTGTGAACGCCTCGATGTGGCGGTGCCCTCGCACTGTCCGTTGCTGGAGCCTGTGGCCGTGACGATGCGTGCCGCCATGCGTGAAACACCGCTCTCCCGTCCGCGCATCGCTTATCTGAGTTGCAGCGCCGCCAGAACGCTGGCCGACCCCGAACGCATCCGGGAAGATCTGGCCAGCAACGTGGCCCGGCAGGTGAACTGGCCCGACACGATCCGGCTTGCCTGGGAACTCGGTACCCGACTGGCCGTGGAGATGCCGGCCCGTGACGTATTGTGCCGGCTCAGCCAGGAAAGCTTTCAGGACGGGGGCATCGTGATCGCCAGTGAAGGCCGCTCGCCCGATTCGATCGCCACGCTGGCAGACGCCCAGGCAAGGCGGATGTCGTGAAGAAAAAAGCGCTCGCCGGGATTCAGCATGGCTGGAAAGGATCGCGCACGCATGCCCCGGGCACCTGCTCCGGCCCATTGCCGGACAGGCAGGGCACCGCGAAAAGAGCCTCTGCCACTTTGTATCCTGCCGTCCGTCGTGCTAACATCTACGTTTGCTTCTGAACGTCGGGCGGGTCTTACAAGCGCCCCGGCGCAAGTGGGCTTCTTCTCGCTCCTTGCGGTTTTTCCGGGCCACCTCGATCGGGCGCAGCAGCAAGAATCAAAGACAAGGTTCATTCATGTCCAAGATGAAAACCAAAAAGAGCGCGGCCAAGCGGT
>JAUNHU010000237.1 GCA_030523825.1 Lautropia sp.
GGCTGCGCGGTGCCCTTGAAGACCAGATCGCACGCGGCCTTGAAGGCGATGGTGTCGAAGGTCTTTGCCATCGGGATATAGGCCGGGTCGCCGGCGTTCTGCTTGTCGACGACGGCAGCCATGCGCTTGAAGGTGTCCATCACCTGTTCTTGGGTGACGACGCCGTGGCGCAGCCAGTTGGCGATGTGCTGCGAGGAGATGCGGCAGGTGGCGCGGTCTTCCATCAGGCCGACATCGTTGATGTCGGGCACCTTGGAGCAGCCCACGCCCTGATCGACCCAGCGCACCACATAGCCGAGGATGCCCTGCGCATTGTTCTCGATTTCGGCCTTCTTGTCGGCGTCAGACCAGTTCGGGCTGTCTGCCACCGGGATGGTGAGCAGGTCGTCGAGTTTTGCGCGCTTGCCGCCCCTGGCGATCTCGGCCTGGCGAGCCTTCACGTCCACGTGGTGGTAGTGGGTGGCGTGCAGGGTGGCAGCGGTGGGGCTGGGCACCCAGGCGCAGCTGGCGCCGGCTTTCGGGTGGCCGATCTTCTGATCGAGCATGGCCTTCATCAGGTCGGGCATGGCCCACATGCCCTTGCCGATCTGGGCGATGCCGGAGAGGCCGCAGGCCAGACCCACGTCGACGTTGTTGTCCTCGTAGGAAAGAATCCATGGCTGGGTCTTCATGTCGTTCTTGCGAACCATTGGACCCGCTTCCATCGAGGTGTGCATCTCGTCGCCGGTACGGTCGAGGAACCCGGTGTTGATGAAGGCAATGCGCGACTTGGCAGCGCGGATGCACTCCTTCAGGTTGACCGAGGTGCGGCGTTCCTCGTCCATGATGCCGAGCTTGACGGTGTACTGCGGCAGGCCCAGCACGCTCTCCACATGGTTGAAGATCTCGTTGGCAAAAGCCACTTCTTCGGGGCCGTGCATCTTGGGCTTCACGACATAGATGGAGCCCCTGGTGGAATTGCGGGCACCGCCAGTCTTCTTCAGGTCGTGCATGGCGATCAGCGCCGTGCACATCGCGTCGAGCATGCCTTCGGGGATCTCGTTGCCGTCCTTGTCGAGCACGGCGGGTGTGGTCATCAGATGACCCACATTGCGCACCAGCATCAGCGAGCGGCCCTGCAGCGTCAGCTTGCCACCCTCGGGCGTGGTGTACTCGCGGTCGGCGTTCAGGCGGCGGGTGAAGGTCTTGCCACCCTTGGCCACTTCCTCGGTGAGGTCGCCCTTCATCAGGCCCAGCCAGTTGCGGTAGACCACAGCCTTGTCCTCACCATCGACCGCGGCGATGGAATCCTCGCAGTCCATGATGGTGGAAATGGCGGCTTCGAGCACGATGTCGGCGACACCAGCCTTGTCGGTCTTGCCGATGGGGTTGTTGCGGTCGATGCGGATGTCGATGTGCAGCTGGTTGTGGCGCAGCAGGATCGACGAGGGCGAGGCGGCCTCACCCTGGTAGCCGGCGAACAGGCTGCCATCGGCCAGGCCGAAGCTGCCCTGATCGGTGACGGCTTCCAGCTTGCCGTCGCTGCCCACGCGATAGGCGGTCACGTCGGCATGGCTGCCGCGTGCCAGCGGTGCCACGTCGTCGAGGAAACGCCGGCCCCAGGCAATGACTTCCTCGCCGCGCCTGGGGTCATAGCCGCTGCCCGAGGGCAGGGTGCCCATGGCATCGGTGCCGTAGAGCGCGTCGTAGAGGCTGCCCCAGCGGGCGTTGGCCGCGTTCAGCGCATAGCGGGCGTTCATCACCGGCACCACCAGCTGCGGGCCCGGAATCAGCGCGATCGCGTCGTCGACGTTCGGCGTGTCGATGGAGAAATCCGGGCCTTCAGGTACCAGATAGCCCAGCTCGGTGAGGAATTGCTTGTAGGCAGCAAAATCCTTCGGCTTGCCGGGATTGGCACGATGCCAGGCGTCGATCTTCTGCTGGATGTCATCCCGTTTGGCGAGCAGGGCACGATTCTTCGGGCCTTTTTCGTGCACCAGTGCCGACAGACCCTGCCAGAACTGATCGGAGCCGACGCCAGTGCCGGGCAGGGCTTCCTTTTCGATCAGGTCGTGCAGCGCGGGCGAAATCTTCAGATCGAACTTCTCGATGGGGCTGGTCATGAGCAGATGTCTCCAGGTTGTATTGGCATTGACCGCGGCGATGCGTTTGATCGCCGTTGGAAGACCTGATGCACGGGCGGGGTGTCCGCCGTGGTCCGATGCTGGCGCGGCCGTTGCACGCGGTGTCGTCGACAGACCATCACGGGGCGGGTGGGTGATGGCGTGACCAGCGGGTGCGGCCAGCGCGAGTGGTGGCGTTGGTCGCGGGGAAGTCGGTGCTCAGATCCCTTCCGGTTGACAGCAGAGTATACATGCTGCCCAAGGGGGCTTTGCGGGAGACCCTGATCCGGTTTTTTCCGTGTTTTCCCGCGT
>JAUNHU010000238.1 GCA_030523825.1 Lautropia sp.
GTGCCGCGAGATCACGGATTTGTCGCGTCCAAAGACTTCAGCCATCTGCTGAAGGCTCAGCCACACGGTCTCCTGCTCAAAACGCACTTCCACCCGGGCCTGACCATCAGCGCCGCGATAGATTTCGATGGGAGAACCCATTCAAAGTTTCCTTTATCAATCAACCAATTGGAACACAAAACTCGACCGAAGCCCCTGCACGAACAGGGGGTATCTCACGCATCGTCGCACAGGGAGGGATTCTGCCGCGCAGAAGACAAAACCGGAGGCAATGCGGGTTTCGTAACGCGGGTTTCGTACACACCCGATGCCTGGGCATGCTCCAGCTTGTCAGGCTGATGAAGCCAGGGCCGAAAATGTTCGTGAGAGTTCTTCGACGAAGGTGCGCACGCGGGGGGAGTGACGATGGCGTTCGGGCCAGACGGCGTAGACATCGGCATCGGGGGTGCGATAGCCGGGCAGCACATGCACCAGCTCGCCACTGTTCAGGTAGCGGATCACGTCCCATTCGGCACGCATCAGGATGCCGAGCCCGGCCAGCGCCCATTGCACGGCCACGGCTCCATCGTTGGTGGAAAGTCCTTCGCCCACCTTCACCGCGACCGTTTCGCTTTCATCTGCGGCACTTGCCTGCCCTGTGCGGGAGCCTGCTGCCATACCACCATGCGCCGCAGGCGTCATGGCCGTGGGATCGGCGTCTTCGCCAGCGGGGGCGGTAGCACCCGGCATGGCCTGCGCGCCGGACGGGTTGCTCCCGTCTCCCTCGCACCGGCCTTCCCGGCTGAGCCGCCATACGCCCCAGGTGTCACGGCCCTGCAGCAGGGTGATGCACTGGTGGTGGCGCAGATCTTCTGGCACCTGTGGCATTCCCTTTTTTTCAAGATAAGCGGGAGCGGCACACAGCAGCCGCCGGTTGGGCAGCAGGCGTCGCGCAATCAGGCTCGCGTCCTCGGGCCGGCCAAAGCGCACGCAGACATCGAACTGGTCATCGGTGAGCGCCGGCGGGTTCACGCTGAGCATCAGCCGCACGTCGACATCGGGCCACGCTGCCACGTAGCGTGCCACCACCGGGGCCACGTGCAGGCGCCCAAAACCCAGTGAGGCATTCACGCGCAGCAGGCCGCGCAGGCTGCCGGTGGACGAACCGATGGATTCATTGAGGGTGTCGAGCTCGGCCACGATGCGGCGCGCGTGGGCATGGAAGACTTCGCCCTCGGGCGTGAGGCTGAGCCGGCGTGTGGTGCGATTGACGAGGGTTACGCCGATGCGTTTTTCCAGCTGAGCCAGCCGGGCACTGACCGCTGCGGTACTGACGCGCAGTTCTCGCGCCGCGACACCGAGCGAGCCGCAACGCGCCAGCACGCTGAAAAACACCACGTCGTTGGGCTGAATGCCGTCCATGTCGAAGCTGCCTCCTCCGCGGGACGGGGAACAGGACAGCAGTCCGTGAGCATCCCTCCCCCGACACAACGCCAAAGCCTCTGCGCACGGATGCCGACCGGCAGTGTGCCATTCATCGCGCAGCCCTGCATGCCATACCTGCCCGGACTGCGGGGGATAGCAGTTCGCGCAGCCCCGCCAGTCTCAAGCGCTGCCTGCCGGGGCGCGGCGCGGCCGGCCAACAGAGAGCACTTGCAGGGGGGCACCGTGATAACGCTCCAGTTGCTGCAGCCATTCGGCGGTGGCAACGGGATGGCCGTAGTCGAGGGCATGCGCCAGGCTGTGATGCGGCAGCACGGCTTCCAGATTTGCCAGT
Source organism: Lautropia sp. (assembly GCA_030523825.1). Taxonomy (GTDB): domain Bacteria; phylum Pseudomonadota; class Gammaproteobacteria; order Burkholderiales; family Burkholderiaceae_E; genus Lautropia. The sequence continues at coordinate 1,757 of JAUNHU010000238.1, forward strand.
TCGGCCTCGATGCCTGCGGTGGTCAGGCGCGTGTGCCATTCGCGTTCACGGTCGAAGGGAGTGTTGCCCAATGCCCACCAGGCTTGCTGCGGCTGATGATTGCCGCCGTGTGCAAGGCCCAGATGGTGGCGACAGCTTGACCAGATGAAGTCTTCAGGAAAAGACACCAGCCCCAGTTGCAGGGGCAGGCATTCGAGATAGTGCTGGCAGATGAGGCCGAAACGCTCCGCCTCGATCAGCGACGAACGGAAGCGCCCTTCCCACAGGGTTCCGGTGCGCAGGTGGCGGCGATTGAACAGGCGCACATATTGCCGGCCCAGCGTCTGCACCACATGCCCCAGGGCATCGACATGCCCGGGTGTAAGCAGCAGGTGAACGCGAGTGGGCAGGAAAAGCCAGGCATGCAGGCTCACGCCCTGGTGGCGGCAGGCATCCCCGAGAATCTGCCAAAAGGCATCACGATCCTCGTCATCGGCGAAGACCGGCTGATTGTTGTTGCCCCGCAGCAGCAGGTGGTATAGCTGGCCGGCGAGCAACTGTCTGGAACGACGTGCCATGTCAGGAAAGCCGAATCAGGAAAAGGGGCA